>JAVVSB010000001.1:0-25134 GCA_036654415.1 Mucinivorans sp.
TGACCATTAAACGAATGTTGCTGTTTTTCACGCACCATTTTGACCATTAAGCCAACCTTTTTGACTATTAGCTCCACCCTAGTAAGGTTGGACCCACGAAAGCCTCCCAAAACAAGAATGGTGGTGGTTGAATTCTGTTTTCGGTACTTGGTCTCCAAATTGGTCAAGCGACTGCTAAATTATTCATCGGTAAAACTCCACAAATCCCATATCGGGTCAACTATCAACGCTGCTGAAGGTTACTTGACCAAAAATCAACCATCTCGTCGTTTAGACGGCACCTGCCACTAAAACCTAAATTAACAACCTCGTGGTTCAAAGCCACCATGGTTTGGAACGGATAAGCCATACTAGGGTGCGAAGGGGCTGCCCCTTGAATAATTGAACTACCATGGAAAATAATTGGATTGTCATGCTGACAAGCAAATAAGAACACTGATAACGCGAGAGCCAGTTATAAGCAGGAAGGTGATTTCATAACAATTACGCTTTATGGAGTTGTACAAATAATTATGTTTACCTATGCAAATAAATAGAAAGGTCCAAGAGCAATTATTACCCATGGACCTTTTTTAGAACAGCTTTTGTTACCCTCTAACCACCTTGCGGTAGCCATAGATGGCATCATCGGCCAACTCCTCTTCAATACGTAGCAGTTGATTATACTTGGCTATCCTATCGGAGCGACTCATGGAACCTGTCTTGATTTGACCAGAATTAGTGGCCACAGCAATGTCGGCAATGGTTGAATCCTCGGTCTCGCCAGAACGATGTGAGGTGACGGAGGTGTAGCCCGCACGATGGGCCATCTCTATGGCATCCATAGTCTCGGTAAGGGTCCCTATCTGGTTAACTTTGATAAGAATAGAGTTAGCACACCCCTGTTCGATACCACGGCGTAGGTAGTCAACATTGGTCACAAAGAGGTCATCACCCACCAACTGACACCTCTGCCCCAACCGTTTGGTCAGAAGTTGCCACCCCTGCCAGTCATTTTGGTCCATGCCATCTTCAATGGAGTCGATGGGGTATTTATCCACCAACGCACAGAGATAGTCAACTTGCTGAGCCGAAGTGCGATGAGCACCATCCTTACCCTCAAAAATAGTATAATCGTACAACCCGTCTTTGTAAAATTCGGAGGCCGCACAATCCATACCAATGGTTATCTGCTTACCTGGTAGGTAGCCTGCTGCTGAAATGGCTGCCAAGATACTCTCCAGGGCATCTTCGGTACCACCGAGCGCAGGGGCAAAACCACCCTCATCGCCAACAGCTGTGGAGAGACCACGGTCATGAAGCACTTTTTTCAGAGCGTGAAAAACCTCTGACCCCATGCGCAACGCCTCACGAAAGCTGGGGGCCCCAATGGGGCGAATCATAAACTCCTGAAAAGCGATAGGAGCATCGGAATGGGCACCTCCATTGATAATATTCATCATTGGGACAGGTAACGTTTTGGCATTGACCCCTCCCAGATAGCGATACAGAGGTGTGCTCAAATAGGCTGCAGCAGCCTTGGCCACAGCAAGCGAAACCCCAAGGATGGCGTTTGCCCCCAAATTACTCTTTGTGGGGGTGCCGTCCAAGGCAATCATAGCTCGGTCGATGGCCACCTGGTCGGTGACAAACATACCCACCAACTCTTTGGCAATAACATCGTTAACATTTTGCACAGCACGCAAAACACCCTTACCACCAAAGCGGCCATTATCGCCATCGCGAAGTTCAAGAGCCTCGTTCTCACCCGTGGAAGCTCCACTAGGCACCGAAGCACGACCAAAAGCCCCCGAAGCCGTCATTACCTCCACCTCAAGGGTGGGATTGCCGCGTGAATCTATAATTTCGCGACCATGAATGTTAATAATTTGTCCCATTTTTTCTGTTGTTAAATCTGTACTGATAACGAGAATAACATCAACTTTAGTACCAAGATAGATTAATAAAAATTATTAAGAAGAATAATTTATCGTCTGCCATTTTGTCAGTTTGGCAAGGAATTTGCAGGAACTATGAACAAAAATAGAAAAACAATGAATACTAACAATCTTACCATCAAGACCCAGGAGATATTATCGCAGACAATATCCTCGGCACGGGCAGCAGGAAATCAAGCCATTGAACCAGCTCACATCCTGCATGTCTTGCTCGACCAGCAAGACTCTATTTCGGCCTTCCTGATTAACAAAGTAGGAGGTTCGGTAAGCGAAATAAGTACAGCCTTAGAGACAAAATTACAACAGTTTCCAAAAAATAACGGCGAGCCTTTTTGGAGCCAAACAACAGAGAAATTGATGACCACGGCCGAAGGGGTGGCATCAAAATTGGGGGACAAATACATAGCCCCAGAACACCTATTGGTAGCTGATGCCATAGATGGCGACATCTTGCGTCAACATGGGGTCACACCCAAAGAACTCACCGCGGCCATCGCTGAGCTACGTAAGGGCGACACCATCAACAGTGCCACCGATGACAAACAATACGATGCCTTGGGACACTACGCCATTAACCTCAATGAACAGGTGCGTCGTGGTAAACTTGACCCCGTGATTGGTCGCGATGAAGAGATTCGCCGTGTACTTCAAATTCTAAGCCGTCGTACCAAAAATAATCCTATCTTGGTGGGTGAACCAGGTGTGGGCAAAACAGCTATTGCCGAGGGGATTGCACACCGTATTGTAGATGGCGACGTACCAGAAAATCTCAAGGGAAAGTTAATCTTTTCGCTAGACATGGGGGCTCTGATTGCTGGAGCAAAGTACAAAGGAGAGTTCGAGGAACGACTGAAAGCAGTGGTCAAAGAGGTGATTGGCTCCGATGGCCATATACTACTCTTTATTGATGAGATTCACACCCTGGTAGGGGCTGGCGCAGGTGAGGGGGCTATGGATGCTGCCAACATACTTAAACCTGCCTTGGCACGTGGTGAGCTACGAGCCATAGGGGCCACAACGCTAGACGAATACCAAAAATATTTTGAAAAGGACAAGGCTCTGGAACGTCGTTTCCAGAAGGTGATGGTGGATGAGCCATCGACAATCGATGCCATATCGATTCTGCGCGGACTAAAGGAACGATACGAAGCACATCACCGTATTCGTATTAAGGATGAGGCGATTATAGCTTCTGTTGAACTTTCAAGCCGATACATAACCTCGCGCTTCCTACCCGACAAGGCCATTGACCTAATTGATGAGGCGGCTGCCAAATTACGTTTGGAGATGAACTCAGTGCCTCAAGAGATAGACCAGTTGGACCGTCGTGTAAGGCAGTTGGAGATTGAACGCGAAGCCATTCGCCGCGAAAAAGATATGACCAAAGTAGAAACACTGACCGCCCAAATTGAAGAGATAAATGTGACCCGCAACCAGATGCGTGCCAAATGGCAGGCCGAGCGCGAGTTGTCAGAAAACATTCAGCGACAACGTCAAGCCATAGATGACTATAAGTTACAGGCCACAGAGGCTGAGCGTGCGGGCAACTACGGCCTAGTAGCTGAATTGCGCTACGGGAAAATACGCCAAGCTGAAGCCATGATTGAACAGTTAAACGCCGAACTACAAAAAAATGAAGTGCGTATTCTAAAAGAGGAGGTTGATGCCGAAGATATTGCCGAAATTGTAAGCCACTGGACTGGCATTCCCGTGAGCCGAATGCTCTCCAGCGAACGCGAAAAGTTACTGTTGATGGAGGATGAGCTAAGCCACCGTGTAGTGGGGCAACACGAGGCCATACACGCTGTGGCAGATGCTGTGCGCCGCTCAAGAGCAGGATTGCAAGACCCACGTCGTCCCATAGGGTCATTTATCTTTCTCGGAACAACGGGGGTGGGTAAGACTGAGTTGGCAAAAGCCCTGGCAGAATTTCTATTCAACGACCAAAACCTGATGACCCGTATAGATATGAGTGAATACCAAGAAAAACACAGCGTGAGCCGTCTGATTGGGGCACCTCCAGGATATGTGGGCTACGATGAGGGGGGCCAACTAACCGAAGCCGTAAGGCGTAAACCATACTCAGTGGTGCTGCTCGACGAGATAGAGAAGGCACACCCCGATGTGTTCAACATACTGCTTCAGGTGCTGGACGACGGTCGTCTGACAGACAACAAAGGACGAACAGTAGACTTCCGCAACACTATAATTATTATGACCTCTAATTTAGGCTCTACATTGATAATGCAGGCCTTTGAGAGTGCCTCTAACATCAATGAGCAACAACTTATTGACCAGACTCGCAAAGAGCTCTTTGAGCTACTTAAACAGACCATTCGTCCAGAATTTCTGAACCGTATTGACGAGATAATAATGTTCCTGCCACTGACTATTGAGAATGTCAGAGAGATTGTTGGGTTACAAATCAACTCTCTAAAACAGATGCTCTCCCCAACAGGCATTGAACTCAATGTCTCGGACAAAGCATTGGAGTGGCTCGCCCAAGATGGTTTCGACCCTCAATTTGGCGCGCGCCCCATCAAACGCTCACTACAAAAAAACCTTATCAATGAGCTATCTAAACAGATACTCTCGGGCAAGATTAACAAAGAGCACCCCATAACGGTGGATGCTGGGCTTGACGGACTTAATTTCGAGAACTAATCTCTAAACGCAACAAGGGTAGACCTAAAAAGTCTGCCCTTGTTGCGTTTTTATTAGTAGTTAATCGTTAATAAAGTGTTTTTGTGATTTAAGGAGGTTACGAGACTGAAGCACCATGGTCTTGGTCTCATTGATGATTTCGAGATAGAGAAGGCTGCTACGTGCTGAAGAGTCATTGTCAATAACCCTACGCACTTGATGCTTAATGGCCTCGGCCAAAACATCGAACAACATATCACGCTGCTGAAGCGTAGAATCCAAATCATCGAAATTACCCGTCTGAAGCATATGGTTGATACGCTCATAGATGGCCTTAACGTGGTCGTTGATATTACGAAGGTCGGCTATCTGCTCACGCGAAAGCCCCTCGTGGTTGTTGTTGATATGCTCGTAACTTGGACGAGTGATGTGAACCAGAGCCTTAGCAACCTCGTTGAGGTAGTCAGCCACCTGGACAAAATAGTGTCCCGTATCGACATTACTAGCCTCAAGTTGATTTAGAATAGGCAGTATTTGGTGCTTACGCTCGTGAGCCTCGGCATACATACCATCGGCCTCGCGCACCATATGTTTGAGTAATTTTCTATCCTCATCAAAGAGCCCTGTCAGAGTTTGGTTGTAGATTGTGGTCATCTGTTGCATAGCCTGACAAATTTCGTCACGACTACGCTCGGTAACCGTACGGTTGTCGTTTTCCAAAGGACTCTCTTTGGCTTCAATCTTCTTGCGACGGCGAAGGTATAGTAATTTACTCTGTACCAATATAAAAGCACACACTATTGCCAAACCATAAATGGCCCACTGCTGACCATACATAAGTATCATAGCCACAATAAAGGCCACACTAAAAGCGATGAACGCCGTCAAGAACCAACCCGTAATGACGGTCAAAACCCCAGTAATACGATAAACCGCGCTTTCGCGCCCCCAAGCCCTATCGGCCAATGAGCTACCCATGGCAACCATAAAGGTGACATAAGTAGTCGAAAGGGGTAAACGAAACGACGTGGCAAGCGAAATAAGAATAGAGGCTGCCGAAAGGTTCACCGTGGCGCGAATAAGGTCAAAAGGTGCCCTATTCTCATCAGATTGTTCCTCCTGGAGAGGTTCAAAACGTTTGTCGATATAGTTGCGGATACGAGCTGGCACAATGGCCTGGTAACGTTTATTGAAGGTCAAGGCACTACGCACCATGGAGCGAGAAAGAGATGTAGAACCGAAACGCTCAACCCCATCCTCCTGACGAGCTAAGTTGATTTCGGTCTCGGTTACCGAACGGGCCTTTTTGGAGGTCCACAGCGTAACAATCATTATCAGCCCCGCCAAAAGTAGATAACCAGCATGCACCTTAACCTCACCAGCCAAAGCACCCATCTTCAGTGTCTCGAGGTCAACCCCCTGAGCCATAGCATCAGAGGCTATCTCGTAGGAGCTAAGCCCAGCCATCGAAACCCCAATAAAGTTGACTAAGTCATTACCAGCAAAAGCCAAAGCCAAGGAGAGAGTCCCTGCCAAAACGGTAATTTTAAGAATATTAAACTTAAATGCCCACTGTACAAAAGCCATAAGAATGGTCCAGCTAAAGAACGAGCCCACAACCAACATAAACGTGTTTTGCTCCATAAAATCTTTAACCCCCTGAGCCATTAAAGTGGTATCCTTAAGCCCCTTGAAAACTGCGAAATAGGTAATTGCTGTCAAAGCCATACCACACCAGAGAGCCCCAATGTAGCGGAAACTCTTTTTATAGTGGAAAGAAAATATCAAGCGCGAGATAAACATCACCGTAATACCAGTGGTGAAGGCAATAACCACCGAGGAAAGTATCCCCGAAATGATACCAAATGCATTACCAGCATTGATGTATTGCGAAAGATGGGTAACAGTTTCGCTGTTCCACATATTGACCACCGAAACGGCAACAGCCGCCCCCAAAAGTTCAAAAATCAGAGAAACAGTAGTAGAAGTAGGTAGACCAAAAGTATTGAACATATCGAGCAATATCACATCAGTGAACATGACCGCCAAAAACAGCAACATCACATCATGAAAATTAAACTCACTAGGAATGAAGACCCCACTACGGGCCACCTCCATCATGCCACTAGAAAAAATTGAACCAAGTAAAATACCCGCTGAAGCCACCAACATGATAACATAACGAGGAGCCGCCTTAGAACCTATGGCCGAATTGAGAAAGTTAACCGCATCGTTGGACACGCCCACTACCAAGTCTGAAACCGCTAAAGCCATCAGAATGGTCAGAATTACAATATAGATACTATCCATAAGTATTGTTAAAAAAAATTACAAGTTAGCCAGTGATTCTCGTATAAGCTCCTCGGCGGTAATGGTTGGCCGAGAAGAGTGTATTTTGCGTGCCACCCGTTCAACGGCAGCACGAGTAAAGCCCAAAACTGTAAGAGCCGAAATGGCCTCTTCCAAAGAGGTATTTAATGTCATGGGGGCCTCTACCCCATCAACCTCCTGCGTACCATGCAAAGAGACAACCTTGCTCTTGAGCTCCAAAACAACCCGCTGGGCGGTCTTGGAACCTATGCCCTTGGTGCGCTCAATGGCCACCACATCACCATTGGCGATAATATTGACCAACTCCAGGGGTTGATGGCTACTTAGCATGACACGCGCTGTGTTACCACCTATACCACTAATGGAGATTAGCATTCGAAAGAGGTCGCGCTCCACAGCGGTAGCAAAACCATAAAACAGAGGTGCATCCTGCTGCACCACATATTGATGTACAAAGAGCTTGACCCGTTCTTGCCCCTCAATTTGACCATGAGTGGTTAGCGAAATCTGCAACCCATACCCAACACCAGAGGCCTCAACAACTGCGTAGGTAGGGGTCAAAGCCACTAAATTTCCTTTAATATATTCATACATCAAAACAGAGGTAAACAAAAATGCTAAAGGGTTCTAAATTTGACCCTGCGACCAAAAATAGAACCCTTTTATAAAATTATTTAGTTTTCTTAACCGTTTGTTTGCTCTGGGCATCAGTGGTCTGCACTAGATACCGCTTATTAAGTTCCACAAGCACCTCGGAGGTGATGTCGATAGCGGGGTCCGCAATTAGTATCGGGGTGCCGCCTGTGGTTTGGAAAATTACGCTATAAAGCTTCTGGGCGTTATACTCTTTAAGGTAAGCCATGAGTGATTCAGAAATCTTATTAATCATCACCGCCTCTTCCTGCGAAAGGTCGCCCATCACTTTGTCGCGATAAGCCACTATCTCTTGTTGCTTTTTGGTGAGCCCCTCTTCAATGGTTTGTGCTTGATAACGAGTTACCAACCCTTTTTGAGCTTTTTGTTGGTAATCGCCAACCTCACGTTCCAAGGCTCGACCCTTATTTTCTAATTCTGACTGCATCTGTGACTGCTTTTTGGTAAAAGCATCGCGCATATCGATATACATTCCATAGCCCTGCATAAGCGAATCCATGCGCACAAAAGCTATCTTGCCAGAATAGGCAACACCCTTGGTGGCCAACGAGTCACTCATGGCTACTGATTTTGAGCCTTTTGTGCCACAACTTGTTAGTACAATGGCCAAAGCCACAAGAGAAATAGTAAAAAGTTTGTTCATACCCCTGGTATTTATTAATAATTAAATTTTCGACAAAGTTAATTCTTTTTTAATAATATTGGCAATTTATTTACCGCACTTCTTAGATTTTCTATATTTAGATGCGTATATATCTCAGTGGTAGTGATGTTCTCATGTCCCAACATCTCTTGCACGGCACGTATATCGGCTCCACCTGAGAGTAGATGGGTGGCAAAGCAGTGGCGCAGGGTGTGTGGCGAGATGCCCAAGGGATCAAGATTGGCCCTAAGGGCACACTCTTTGATGATGTTAAAAATCATCACTCGACTCAGAGTCCCACCACGACGATTCAAAAAGACAATATCGATAGAGTTGACCTTGGGAAAAAATGAGCTGCGTTGTTCAAGATAGTAGTCAAGAAACCGCATCGCCTCCACACTAATGGGTACTAGACGCTCTTTGCTCCCCTTGCCCATAACCCGCACTACCCCTTGGTCAAAGAACAAATCTCCAAGGCGGAGCCCAACTAACTCCGAAACCCGCAAGCCACAACTATAAAGGACCTCAAGTATGGCACGGTTGCGATGGCCCAGTGGTTGGCTCAAATCCACAGAGTCCAACAATCGGTCCACATCCTGAATACTGAGAGTGTGCGGCAAAATACGCTCAGTCTTAGGAGCACTAATTAATTCGGTAGGCATGGTATCAACCTTGTCGGTCAGAAGCAAGAAACCATAAAAACTACGCACCCCACTCAATATCCTACACGAGGAGTTACTACTGAGCCCTTGATCGTAAAGCCAAGCCATAAAAGCCTCCATGTGAGCAAGAGTGACCTCACAGGGGCTAAGGCCTGCAAAATTGTTCTGAATAAAGTCCACAAAGCGGTTCACATCGCGCAGATAAGCCTGGGTTGTGTTATGGGATAACCCACGCTCAAGAATTATATAATTTCGATACTTATTAAGATAACTACTCCACATAAAAATATTGTTACGATTTGCAAATATACCAAAAGTTATCACTACTTTTGCAACCGAAAATAGTTCGATGATGAAAAAACTTCTGATTCTTAACGGTCCAAACCTCAATTTGCTAGGCCACCGAGAGCAAGCAATCTACGGTAGTACTACCTTTGAGGAGTATCTAACAGAGCTTCAAAAACATTTTGCACAGTATGTAACAATTGACTACGCCCAAAGTAATGTGGAGGGCGAATTGATTAATATTCTGCATAGTGCAGTGGGGCAATACCTGGGAGTTATCCTCAATGCAGGTGGATACACCCACACCTCGGTGGCTCTTGCCGATGGGGTAGGTGGCGTGGCCTCAATGGGCTTACCCACGGTGGAGGTCCATATTTCAAACATCATGGCACGAGAAGATTTTCGCCACGTTTCTTACCTCTCGCCACGTTGTGTGGGCTCGATATGGGGTTTTGGACTGGAGTCATATAGATTAGCAATTGAGTACTATATAAGCAAAATAAATGAAGAAGACTAAAATTGTCGCAACAATATCGGATTGTCGTTGTGACACCGAATTCCTAAGAGAACTTTACCAAGAGGGGATGAATGTGGTGCGTATCAACACAGCACACTGTTCTATGGAGGGCGCCACTAAAATTCTAAATAACGTTCGTGCCGTGTCGGATAGAATAGCCATCCTGGTCGATACAAAAGGGCCTGAAATTCGCACCTCTAAGGTAGACGGGGCTGGTTTTGCCATTGAACAAGGACAAAAAATATTGGTGCGCGGCTGTGCTGAAGGATGTTTGGACTCAACCCCAGAGTGTCTATATGTGAACGACAAAAACTTCGCAACCGATGTGCCAGTGGGCTCCTTGGTACTCATTGATGACGGAGACATTGAGATAGAGGTTATCCAGAAAAAAGGGGATGCTCTACTGTGCCGCGTGTGCA
The DNA here is from genome assembly GCA_036654415.1 of Mucinivorans sp. Taxonomy (GTDB): domain Bacteria; phylum Bacteroidota; class Bacteroidia; order Bacteroidales; family Rikenellaceae; genus Mucinivorans. The sequence goes on from JAVVSB010000001.1 coordinate 10,092, forward strand.
ACGGTGGATTTATAAAATCGCGCAAGAGTGTCAATGTACCAGGGGTCAAGATAGAACTACCATCGCTAACTCCAGCCGATATTGAATACATACAATGGTCAATTAACCACGACATTGACTTTATTGCTCACTCTTTTGTGCGTACAAAGCAAGATTTGCTGGACATCCACAAAGTGCTAGACGAGAACCATTCGCATATTAAAATCATAGCCAAAATTGAAAACCAGCAAGGGGTGGACAATATAGACGAGATACTGGACCACTGCTATGGGGTGATGGTGGCTCGTGGCGACCTGGGGGTAGAGCTCAAAGCCGAGCAGATTCCTATCGCACAGAGTACATTGGTACAGAAATGTATCGAAAGTAAAAAGCCTGTGATTATCGCCACCCAAATGCTCCACTCAATGATTGAAAATCCACGTCCAACACGTGCCGAGGTAAGCGACATTGCCAATGCCATCTATCAACGTGTTGACGCAGTGATGCTCTCGGGAGAAACAGCCAACGGCAAATACCCTGTGGAAGCCGTACGTACCATGTGCAAAGTAGCCTTGGCTATAGAAAAGGAGGTAAAACCACTAGAGTCGGTTAATATGGTCCGCATCAACAACGAAATTACAGCACAGTTGGCCCGCTCAGCTGTGAGGGCCTCAATCAATTTGCCAATCAAGGCTATCATTATCGACACCCTATCGGGGCGCACGGCTCGTTACTTGTCGGCCTTCCGTGGCGACAAACCTGTCTACGCACTCTGCTATCGTAAACACGTCATGCGCGAATTGGCACTCTCTTATGGCGTAATGGCCCAATATGGCGAACCTTCGATTGTACACGACAAATTTACTTACCAGATGCTCATAAAACTCGAAGATGACAACCTACTGACCAACGAAGATTTAGTGGTGGTTATCGGGGGTAGTTTCGGAGCCTGGAAAGGGGCCTCGTTTATGGAAATTTCAAAGGTTATTCACCTAATGAATAAAGCCCTGATAGACTAAATAGACTATGGAACGAACAATAAAAGTGACTGGCAAGGCCAATATTGCAGTTGCACCCGATACCATTCAGTTGCTAATAGACCTAAGTGGCATAAAAGAGTCGTATGACCAGAGCCGGGAACTATCCATAAGTTGTTCATGTCATATTCAACAAGCCATTCAATCATTAGGGCTTGATAAAATATCGTTAAAGACACGCTTGTATTCTATTGATGCAAAATACGACACTATTCAGAATCGCGATAAGAGTTGGAATAAGAAATTTCTTGGGTATAGTTTTAATCATCAAATGAAACTGGAATTTCCTATCGATAACGAATTGCTGGGAAAGGTGATACACGCTCTAAATGACAGTCCTATCCGTCCAGGTATTTCTATCAATTACACAATAAAATCACCAGCATCAATCCAAAATGAACTTTTAGCTAAGGCAGTTGCAGATTCAGCCACAAAAGCCATGGTGATGGCCAAAGCAGCTGGAGTGACTTTGGCAGAGGTTGTCTCGATTGACTACTCATGGGGTGAAATTGACATCCTTCATCGCTACAATACTGATATGACAGATGCGAATATGTGTTATGAATCAAGTAGCATAGACTTAACACCCGAAGATATAGACCTCTCGGATACTGTAACTATAGTTTGGAGTTTGAAATAAGAGCTCAGACCCAATACTAGATATAGTTAACAACTATTCTAGACTAAATAAATAGCCCCGCACCCCTAGTAATTGAGGGATGCGGGGCTATTGTTGAATTACCGCTGTGATATTTCTTTGATAAGAGAGGCCACCCAGCGAAGCCACAAATAGAGCAAAACTGGAAAGCTAAGCACAATTAATCTATTGTAGAGGTAGGCTTGAGACCATTGCCCATGAAAGACGGAAAGCATAGCCCTCATTGTTCCACAACCAAGACAATCATGACCCGTGATGTTTTTCCAGATACACAAAGTACTCCCTGTGTCAACAAACCACTCCATGGGCAACACAGCCAATAAAATGGGTAGACAAATAAGCAGAAAAAGGAGAAGATGAGTCCTATAATTTAACAATTTTGCCTTCACCGTCCTTGTATGAACCAGTAAGAATCATTATAAAATCGACCAAAGTCCAAATTCCACAACCACCCAAGGTAAGTAATTGACCAACGCCAACACCTGTTCGCCCAGCATAGAAACTATGGATACCAAAAGAACCTGTAAAGATACATAGTAACAACACGACAAGCCCATTTTTGGAACTTAAAGTGGGGTCTGATGCCGCAATACCCACTGGGCAACCACATTTTACGCAGATAACTGCATTATTGTCAATCTCTGCTCCACAATGTTTACAAAACATATGATATGCCTTTTTTAATTAATAATTTGTTTTCGTAAAGTTATGAAAGATAATATTGATTTCCAAATATAAAATTCAGTTTCCCAAGCTTGGATAATTGGTATTGTTCGGCTATTCAATCTACCTTTGTTTTTTATAGTATACTTATGCGTTATTATTACCTTTTCTTCGTATCATTTAACAACCACATAAAATTATGAAACGACTCTATTTACTATTTTTCTTTGTCTGTTGCTGTTTAGCCCCTGAATCCATTGAAGCCAAAAACCACACCTCGGATATTATTGAACGGTTAAAATGGGTAAACCCACAGGCTCTGAAATTGGCCATTGAAGATATGGCTACTCAGCCTAAATTTAACAAGAGGGAGGCTCAAGAAAACCTTCAATATATTATCACCCACATCGATGGGCTTCAGCAGCGGCTGCATGGCCCCGACAGCCTAAAAGCCATGGCCGAAGCCGAAATCTTGCTATGTAAGCAACGGGCTATTACCTTAGCCAATCCACTGTTGGATATGGATAAAATTGTGGTGACCCGCTTTGGCTTAGGAGCAAAAGACAGGGTAGCTACAGCCTCGGCCATGTGTATGCCCATGAGTAACTATATGGGGCTGATGGATGTGCCACGAACGGGCTATAATGCCGAGATTTGCGAACTCTCGCAACTACGAAGCCCCACCCCACAACGACGCACCATCTTCCACCCCGCCAATGGCGAGGGGATAGCTGACGTGCAGATGCACTGGGATGGCGACCGCATGCTATTTGCCTCGTCACAGGCCGAAGTAATAGACGATTTTTATAACCACGCCACCTATTCATGGCGTATCTACGAGATAGGCCTTGACGGCAAAGGGCTAAAACTAATATCGAACCTCAACGAACGAGACTTAGAGTATGCCGACCCATGTTACCTACCCGATGGCAAGATACTATTTACCACTAATATAGGCTATAACGGGATTCCATGTGAAAATGGGAAACGTACAATCATGAATTTGGCCATCTATGACCCAGCCAAATCCTCAATGCGCAAAATCACCTTTGACCAAGACGGTAACTGGTCACCAACGGTGCTCAGCAATGGTCGTATAATGTACACCCGTTGGGAATATACCGATTTGACACACTACTACTCACGTATAATCATGCACTCGAACCCTGATGGGACCGAAGTACGAGCCCTATATGGGAGCGGTTCTTACTGGCCAAGTAGCATGTATGATATGCAACAACTACCCAAAGCGGGCAGTAAGTTTATAGGTGTAGTCACAGGCCACCACGGCATACCACGTTCGGGAAAGCTAATTATCTTTGACCCCGCCAAAAGCCGCAAAGAGGAAAAAGGGGTGGTACAGGAGATTCCCTTCCGCAACAGAAAAGTTGAACCTCTGATGAAAGACCGCCTGGTGGATGGTGTATGGCCTCAATTCACACGTCCCTATCCGCTAAGCGATAAATACTTTGTAGTGGGGTCAAAACCCTATCCTGGAGCCCTTTGGGGTGTCTACTTGGTAGACGTATTCGATAACATGACACTCATCGCCCAAAGCGATGGAGACGGTTATATAACACCTATTCCAGCCACAAAACGTCCGCTACCAGCCATTATTCCTGACCGCGTAGATGTGGGCAACAAAGAGGCTACGGTCTTTATTCAAGATTTATATACTGGCGAGGGGTTGCGTGGAGTTCCAAGAGGTACGGTGAAAAAACTACGCGTGATTGCCTATGAATATGCCTACATAGAGTCGCCATCAGACCACGACGCACAAGGCATACAAAGTGGCTGGGATATAAAACGCGAATTGGGTACGGTGGATGTAGAAGAAGATGGCTCGGCCATATTTACGGTCCCCGCTAACACCCCTATTTCACTACAGCCGTTGGACCAGAAGGGCAATGCCATACAGTGGATGAGAAGTTGGTTTACGGCCATGCCTGGAGAGGTAGTCTCGTGCGTGGGTTGCCACGAGGACCAAAATATGATACCTATTCCACAGCGTGTGAGTGCCTCGCAAAAGAGACCATCACCCATTGCCCCTCCAAAGGGCGGTGTGCGCCCCTTTAACTTCATTAATGAGATACAACCAATACTCGACCGCTACTGTATAAGTTGCCACACTGGACAGGATGGGGTTATGGACCTACGCGGCTTGGAGGTCAAAAATTACGACCGCGCTTGGCCATACAAAATGCATCGTCCATTCAAAACCAGTTATCTTAATCTGCACCCATACCTCTATCGCCAAGGCCCCGAAGCCGATATGTATGTTCTACGCCCATATGAGTACCACGCCTCGAACAGCGAACTAATACAGGTACTATCAAAAGGGCACCATAATGTAAAATTGGCCGAGGAAGATATGCAACAGCTTAGTAAATGGATTGACCTGAACGCCCCTTATTTTGGAAGCTTCGAGATTGTGGGTAACTTTAAAGATATATACCCTCAATACTCGCGCCGTCAACAACTACTGCAAAAATATGGAAATGTGTCGGTAGATTGGCGTGGCGAGACCGAGCGTTATGCTCAGAGTCTTAAAGAGCAGGGAGCTATACAAACAATAACGCCAGAGACGGAACAGGTGGTAAAAGTTGACTACAAAGCGATTAATAGTTGGTGTTTTAACCCCACAGTGGCCCAACAAATGCAGAATAAATCGGCAACAGATAGTTCGAGGACTGTGGAGATAGCCCCTGGAGTGTCGATGCGTTTTGTATGGATTCCCAAAGGAAGCTACACAAAATGTGAAGAGCTGGGCGGTAACGCAGCAGCGGTAAAATACGAAAAACAGACCATTAAAAAAGGCTTCTGGATGGGGCAGATGGAGGTCTCTAATAGTCAATTTTGCGCCCTCTACCCAGACCACGACAGCCGTTTTATTGGCCAACAATGGAAAGACCACACCACACCAGGCTATCCAGCCAACCTACCAGAGCAACCTGTAATCCGTGTATCGTGGGAACAGGCTATGGAGTTCTGTAAGACTTTGAGCCAAAAAACAGGACTCAAAATAACCCTACCCACCGATACTCAGTGGGAATGGAGCTGCCGTGCAGGAAGTTCAACGGATATGTGGTACGGCGACAAAACAGTGGACTACTCGAAATACGAGAATTTAGCCGACCTAAAAATAAAAGACTTGGCCGTCTGGGGCATAGACCCACAACCTATGGAAGAGGGGTTATATCTTCGTGAATTTTGGGATTTTGTACCACGAGACACCTTCGCCAATGATGGAAGTTTGATTAGTGTGGCCTGTGGCAAATATCTTCCCAACCCATGGGGGCTCTACGATATGCATGGCAATGTGGCTGAATGGACCCTTTCGCAACGCACCACAACCGACCATGAAGCTACACCAGAAAAGGTGGTATGTGGAGGGTCGTGGCGTGACAGAGCTGCCCGAGCTGGCTCTTCGTACCATCGCTACTACAAAGCTTGGCAAGCACCATTTAACGTAGGCTTTAGGGTTATAATAGAGCAATAGGCACTAGATAGCAAAAAACGCGAGCACTTAACTTTTGGGTTAGGTGCTCGCGTTTTTTATATCTGTTCGGCCCTAAGCAGAGCCTCCTTGAGAGATATTCCCCATCGATAACCGCCCAAAGAGCCATCTTTACGCACCACGCGATGACAAGGTATGAGATAACTTATGGGGTTCTGCCCCACGGCCGTAGCCACAGCACGCACGGCACGAGGATAACCAGCCACAGCGGCCAAAGCTGAATAGGTGGTGGTGGAGCCAGCGGGTATTTTCATCATGGAATACCATACAGCCTCTTGCAAAGGGGAACCGTGAAAGTTTACTCCTATTGTTTCTCCACCCAAAATGCACTCAACCATACTCTGGGCCTCAAGGTCATCACGCAAGAAATCACACCCTCTGAAATCAGCAAAAAGCAACTCAAAGTCATCGGTAAAATACAGTGCCCACACCACTCTACCCTGCCAAGCCAAGACCAAAGTTCCAAAGGAAGAGGTGGCAAGGCCATAGTTCAAAGAGGTCATGGAAGTTATTTCTGATTAGTAGCCCCTCCACGCAACAGACGCGCCCTGCTGACAGCCAAGACAGCCGTGGTGGCAAAGACAAATGTCAAGGCCCAAAGAATGAGCCACTGCGAAGAGACATCCACAAGTGAGGCTCCAGCGGTACGAAGACGCACAAAGCCATCGATAGCACTACTGCTGGGCATAATCCTTCCACCATAAAAGAGCCATTCGGGCATACCCTCACCTGGCCACGAAATACCGCTAATCATTATCAGAAAAACTGAAAAGACGGCTAGATAAAGTATCGCACTCTCTCGCCTACGGAATATGGCTCCAAGGGTAATACCCAGAAAAATGACCGATAAAAGATAGGGCAATAAAAAGGCCACCACCTCCCACTCAGAGGTGTTGCTCACAGGATAATGAAAGAGTTTGTAATCAATCCAAAAGAGATAAAAACAAAGCGGAATGTAGATAATCACATAAGAGAGAGCCTTACCCATGGTGATGGTCAGAGCTGAAGAGCCATCATATCTTTTCCAATGGTTAAACTCATTGCAAGAGCCCATTAACATACCAATACCGATAAGTAAAACCTGTTGAAGAATAACTATCAACACAGCTGGCAACAAGGCCGAGGCATAGCCTCCATAAGGATTGTAGAGCATCTCTATCTTATAGTTAAGCGGGCTTAGCTCACCAATACGCTGCTCCGAAAGTTGAGCTCCACGCGCCAACACTACATCCGAGACAGCTCCCAAGAGGCCACTATAAAGCAAAAAATAGCTCCCATCGGCATAGACACTAACCGAAGAAACCAATCCTGCTAACTGATTTTTCTGATAATCCTTGTCAATGAGCATCACCCCGCACACTTTGCCCTCAAGAAAAAGCACACGCGCCTGCTCCAACGAGCCACAAGTGTAAGCCACATGAGCAGCAGAAGTGGCATCCAAAGCCCGCGTAAGCTCTTGAGAGGCGGGGGAAGAGTCCATGTCGACAACTGCAACGGGCATATCACGCACCACCTCGGGCTCGTAAATCAACCCATAGAGCGCACTGTAAAGAAGGAGTGCCCCCACAAGCACCAACAACACACCCTCGTCACGGAAGATGGTGCGAAATTCAAGACCAATTATCGAAAAAAATCGTTTCACGGTTTTATATATACCCCACTCCCTTGCAATTACAGTGCCTGGATGGCCTCAGTGATGGCCTCCTTATCTACTTTTTTAATCAAACCACAAAGCACAGCACCAGGGCCAAGTTCAGTAAAAGATGTGGCTCCAGCAGCTATCATATTCTGAGAGGTCTGAGTCCAACGTACTGGAGCTGTAAGCTGAGCGATAAGGTTGGCCTTAATTTGAGCAGGGTCGGTATGGGCCTTAGCATCAACATTCTGGTAAACTGGACATCGTGGCTCTACAACCTGAGCGGCAGCAATGGCAGCCTCCAACTCCACACGAGCGGGCTCCATAAGTGGTGAATGGAAGGCTCCACCCACATTGAGCTTAAGAGCACGTTTGGCTCCAGCAGCAATAAGCGCAGCGCAAGCCTTGTCGACACCTTCGATAGAACCAGAAATAACCAACTGACCTGGACAGTTATAGTTGGCAGGCACAACCACATGAGGAGCAATCTCGCTACAAACTTTTTCGACCACATCGTCGGGCAAAGCCAAGATAGCAGCCATGGTTGAAGGCTCCTTTTCACACGCCTTTTGCATAGCCTGAGCACGCTTACTCACCAAGGTGAGGCCATCCTCAAAACTCAGAGCCCCAGCGGCTACCAAAGCCGAAAATTCACCCAAAGAGTGGCCAGCCACCATCTCGGGTTGGAACTGCTCGCCCAAAGATTTGGCCAAGATAACAGAATGTAGAAAAATAGCTGGTTGGGTGACATTGGTCTGTTTGAGCTGCTCGGGAGTACCGCTAAACATAATATCGGTGATGCGGAAACCCAAAATATCGTTGGCCTTTTCAAACATGGCCTTAGCCTGAGCATTGGTATCGTAGAGCTCTTTGCCCATGCCAATAAATTGTGCCCCCTGACCGGGAAAAACGTATGCTTTCATCTGAATTATAAATTAAGAATTAGTAACTTCTGGACTGCAAATGTAACCTTTTTATAACGAAACACAAAATCTAAGCTAAGAGGCTGTTTTAATTTGTTTTCAAAATTTTATTACTGCTATTTTTGAGGCTATTTTCATCGATGATTTGCCGAGATAGTAGTGGACTACAGCTCAAAAATCAGCGGGAAAAGAGTATAAAAAAGGTGGTAATAAAATGCTGGAAAGAAATTAAAAACAGCTTCTAAGAGACAACCTCTATCAAAGCACGGCAGAGGGTACGAAGCTGCTCATCGGTGATGATATACTGCGGCATGATATAGACCAAGCGGCCAAAGGGGCGTACCCAGACTCCATGCTCCACAAAAGAGCGTTGAATGGTGGCCATATCGACACTCTGACACATCTCAATAACACCGATGGCCCCCAACACACGTATATTGGCAACTTTAGAGGAGTGGATGGTTGAAAATTCGGCACGCATAATACTCTCAATCTGGGCGATACGCTCCAAAGGGGAATTCTCGATAATCAAATCTAGCGAAGCAACAGCCACCGCGCAAGCCAACGGGTTACCCATAAATGTAGGTCCGTGCATAAACGAGCGTGGCAGCCATGGTCATATAACCACCTGTGAGGGCCTTGCCAATACACATAATATCGGGTGAGATGGCCGCCCACTCGCAGGCAAACATACGCCCCGAACGACCAAAACCTGTGGCTATCTCATCGGCAATAAGTAGTACATCCCACTCATCACACAACTCTCGCACCCCTTTTAGATAGGCTGGATTATAAAAACGCATACCGCCCGCACCCTGAACTATGGGTTCGAGAATAACAGCAGCAATTTGGTCGTGCTCACGAACAATAGTCTCCCTAAATTCGTCCAAGTCAGAAGGGTCCCACTCATCGTAAAAGGCACAATATGGACGCGAAACAAAAATCTGTTCCCCAAGCCGTCCGTTCCAAATGGTGTGCATACCCCCCACTGGGTCACAGACACTCATGGCATGCCAAGTGTCACCATGGTAACCGCCAGATGGGGTAAGGAATTTGGTTTTAGCCTTGAGTCCGCGCGAGTATTGGTATTGCAGAGCCATCTTCATGGCCACCTCAACGGCAATAGAACCACTATCGGCATAAAAAATATGTTGCAGAGAGGTGGGTACAAGCTGCAAAATACGCCGCCCCAACTCCACAGCTGGATAGTGGGTCAATCCGCCAAACATGACGTGCGACATGGAACGGAGTTGGTTTTCGATAGCCTCATTGAGTCGGGGATGGTTGTAACCATGGATGGCACTCCACCAAGAACTCATGCCATCGATAAGCTGTTCACCACTCTTTAAATATATATAGACCCCCTCACACCGCTCCACCATGTAGCTTTGTAATGGATTACGCATGGAAGTATAGGGGTGCCACAGATGTTCACGGTCAAAGGCTAAAGCCTGCGCTAAAGTATTCATATTAAGATTTCTATAATGATTCGAGAAATTTTTCGGAGACAATCACCCGAATGGCCTTCTCGATGTTGAGAAAATCGATACCTGACTCGCCCAAAATTTCGCCATCAAGCTCCAATCGAATGGGAGGCTGCGATTTGATGATGATACGGGCCCCACGATGCAGAGTTACACGTGGTATCTCGTATATCCTACCATCGAAAAGGGTGTGCCAGTGGCGCGCAAACATCAACACGCGATTCATCTGAGGAATGATGGTTAAGTCAAACAGCCCGTCATCAGCCACCGCCAATGGTGTTTGCGAAAGCCCCCCTCCAGTATATTTACAAACCCCGATGGTTGCTGTAAAAAGACGCCCCTCGAAGACCTTAACTCCATCGACCTCAACCACAGCAGGCTTGCTACGATAACGTATGGCCTCGCAAAAGGCACTCCACACATAGAGCCACTTACCTCGATAGCCCCTCTGATGCAACTTATTAAACCCTGCACACACAGCCGCATCATAAGCCACACCTGCCACATTGGCCAAATAGCGTACCTGGGGCACGCGGCATTCGTGGTAGTTCACCCGACCCACATCTTGCAAAAAAGTGTGACCCTGGACAATGGAATGGACCGCATCGGGATAGGTGCGCGCAATACCAAACATCCGTATCCAATCATTACCCGTACCCACGGCTATAACTGAGAGTGTAACATCACTGGTGGGGCACTGCTTCTGAATAAATAGGCCATTGACCACCTCATGAATTGTACCATCACCACCCACTATTATCAAACGACGATAGCCCTGATTAATGGCATATACAGCCAACTCTGTGGCGTGATACTTACGCTCGGTGAACAGGGCATCAAAGGCAATACCCGCGCGGTGAAGCAGGGAGCTGATAACGGGCCAGTCACTAAGACCATGGCCACGCCCAGCAACAGGGTTTACAATAGCGAACCAACGATTTTCCACCTTGATTAATTCATTAATTTAAGTGCGAAGGTAGTAAAAAAATGCTATCGGTCATTATTCATTAACCATAAATTTAGTACCTTTGCCAATTATATCAAATAAATTTATGGGAAAAATAGTTGCATTGGCCAATCAAAAAGGCGGAGTTGGTAAAACCACCACCTCCATTAACCTTGCCGCCTCGCTCTCAGCACTCGAAAAACGAGTTCTGCTGGTGGATGCTGACCCTCAGGCCAACGCCACCTCAGGGCTGGGTTTTAACGGTGAATTACCCAACGTATATGACATTTTGGTTGGGCAAACACCCATTGAACAGACCATTCAACAGAGCAAAGAGTTAGCCTTTTTGCACCTTATCCCCTCGCATATCAACCTTGTGGGGGCCGAAACAGAACTCTCATCAATGGATGGTGGCCAGTTTCGCATGCAAGCCGCGCTGGAGAAGGTGCGAGAGATGTACGACTTTATTTTGATAGATTGTTCCCCTTCGTTAGGATACATAACCCTTAACGCGCTGACGGCAGCCGACAGCGTAATAATTCCTGTTCAGTGCGAATATTTCGCCCTAGAGGGGTTGGGTAAACTTATGAGCACAATAAAAACAGTACAAGAACGTCTAAATGGTGAGCTTAAAATTGAGGGGTTCCTCTTCACCATGTACGACTCGAGACTAAGGTTGGCCAACCAAGTGGTGGGCGATGTACGTGGCCACTTTGGAGATTTGGTATTTAAGACCGTTATCGGGCGTAACACCCGACTTTCGGAGGCTCCGAGCTATGGCCTACCTACTTTGCTCTACGACGCCACAAGCTCGGGAGCAATAAACTATATGAACCTGGCAAAAGAATTTTTAGAGAGACAATGAACAAACCAATAAAAGGGCTGGGCAAGGGGCTGGATGCCATTTTTACCACCAGCGGGGTTAACCCCACCGCTCCACGAGCTAAAGACAACAGCATAAGTTCGATAGAACTCTCACAAATAGAGGCCAACGAGAGTCAACCTCGGACTAATTTTGACGAGCAATCTTTAGAAGAGTTGGCCCGTTCAATTGCCCGTTTGGGGGTGATTCAACCCATTACCATACGTAAAAAAGGAGAAAATAGATACCAAATTGTAAGTGGTGAGCGGCGTTTTCGCGCCTCAAAAATGGCAGGACTAACACAAATTCCAGCCTATGTGCGCACCGTGGGTGATGAGCAGCTACTAGAGATGTCGCTGGTGGAGAATATCCAACGCGAAAATTTGGGAGCCATCGAAATCGCCCTCACCTACCAACGCCTTATGAATGAGTGCAACCTCACCCAAGAGCAGTTGGCCGATAATGTGGGTAAAAATCGTGCAACCGTAGCCAACTATATTCGCTTACTACGTCTGCCAGCCGAGGTGCAAGCAGCATTGGTGCAAGAACTCATAACCATGGGCCACGCGCGGGCTCTACTAGCTCTATTAAGTGAAAACGACCAATTAGTCCTTTTGGACCGTATTGTACGTGGGGCTCTGTCGGTTAGAGCAACCGAACAGATTATAGCCGACATGGGGGCTCCAAAGGCTCCCAGAAAAAGCTTGCCAGGAAGTTTTAAGGCTTTAGGGCATGAACTATCAAACAGCTTGGGTACAAAGGTCAATCTAAGTCAAGGAGAAAATGGAGCGGGTAAGATAGTAATTCGTTTCAGTGATGCCCAACAGTTGGAACGGTTAAAAGAGATATTGACAAAATAAGAGTGAGGCTACACAAGGTTATAACTTTCTGTCTAGTAGGGTGGTTAATACTCTGCTACGGAGAATCTATGGCCCAGCGCAGGGTGATAAAAGTGGAGGGTGGACGCCGTCAGACGGTGTTGCGTAGCGACACACTACGTATTGACTCCTTGAAGCTGGATTCACTGCGACTCGATTCCATAAAAATGGACTCGATACACCATATCAAGAAATTAAGAGTAGACTCCATAATCATGGATTCGCTTAAAATCGATGCTATAAAGTTAGATTCGCTACGTCTATGTGGCGATTCGGTATGGATAGATGCGTCAGGAAAAAAACGAATTGTGGACACCACATTCCTAAGGCGGGGACCACTCATCGACACCACAGCAAAAAAAGCAGACTCAGTAGTGCAACGTTCAGCCAGAGAGTTACGCGCCCTAAAGCGAGAGTTGGACAAGCACTCTTTTGCCTTCACCCGCGACACCATGCCAGCTGGGGCCCACTTGGCTATGTCGCTTGTGCCTGGGTTGGGACAAATTTACAACCGACAGTGGTGGAAGACACCTGTAATATACGCTGGTATCGGGGCCTTTATTACGGCGGGGATAATAACCAGTAACCAATACAATCAGTACAAAAGCGACTGGCAAAGAGCAGTGAATCTGAATATGCCACGCGAGGTGGCAGACCCGCTACAACGCAAAATGACCCAAGCTGGTAGCACCCGTACCATAATGTACTCCCTGGCAGCATTAACCTATCTATACCAGATAGCAGATGCCACCTTTAACTATCGAGGAACAAGTAATCCTGTGCGTAAGGCCACTACCTTGGCGGCAGTTTTCCCTGGGGCTGGATTTATCTACACTAAGACCTATTGGCGCATACCTATATATTATGGTGGCTTTATTGTATTGGGCACAGTAATAGACTACAACAACCGTAACTACCAACGCTATAAGGCAGCCTATAACGCCCTGACCGATGGCGACCCCACAACCACTGACGAATTTAAGGGTTACTATTCGCCCGAAATACTGCGAAGCGTAAGAGACGGTTATCGCCGTGACCGCGACTTCGGTATTATATGTTTAGCTGGGGCCTATATACTAAGTGTAGTGGATACATACGTTATTGCTACGCTCAAGAATTGGGATGTAAGCCCAGATTTAAGTGTGGTGGTGGAACCTACTATCTTTGACAACTCAATGATGCGCGCCTCAGCCCCCAACGATGGACTGCCCCAAGGGGCAGGGCTATCACTAAAACTTAAATTTTAGCCCAACCATACGAATGAAAAAAACACTCTATATACTGCTTTTTGTCGCCATACTCTTGCCTGCCAAGGCACAACTGGCCGACACCGATAATTGGGGAGAGCTACGCGGTCCGTTAAATCCATCGAAATACGACTCTCTACTCGCGGCACTCAACACCCGCAACGCCCATGATGCGTATGAACTTTTTGAAAACGAATTTATTGATTTTAAGGACGACGGCCTAAGTAATCCACTGCTTACCGATGATGTATGCCAAAAGAGGCTACGAATGCTGGCCACCGAGATTCAACTACCATACAACCCTGTGGTCAAAAGTTATATAGATAGATACCTACGTAACAAGGAGACTTTTGAATACATTTTGGGTATGGGCAAATACTATTTCCCCATCTTTGAGAAAGCACTCTATGAATACGGACTGCCCATGGAGCTCAAAATGTTGCCCGTTATTGAATCGGCACTCACACCTAAGGCAGCCTCAAGGGCCAGTGCGGTGGGGTTGTGGCAATTTATGCTTCCCACTGGAAAATATTATGGGCTAGAGGTGAACTCCTTTGTGGACGACCGTTGTAACCCCGTCCGCTCAACCGATGCCGCATGTCGCTACCTAAAGGACCTCTTCGAGGTTTATGGTGATTGGTCTCTGGTTATTGCCGCCTACAACTGTGGCCCAGGCAACGTGGCACGCGCCATGAAGCGAGTGCCAGGTGCCAAAAGTTACTGGGATATATGGGACTACCTACCCAAGGAGACTAGGGGTTACGTACCGACGTTTATCGCGGCCACCTATGTCTATACCTTTTATAAAGCCCACGACCTACGACCAAAAGAGGTGATGATGCCACTGGCCACAGACACCGTACAAATAAATAAACTCACACATCTGGAACAGATTAGCTCCACCATAGACCTACCACTGGAGGTGTTACGCGAACTAAACCCTCAACTGCTAATCGACATTGTTCCCGCCACACGTACACCCTACCAGCTAGTGATTCCAGAACTTTCTCGTACCGACTTTATGGAGCACGAGGCGGCCATTTATGCCAAAGACAGTACCTACCTTGCTAAATATCTAAATATCGAGAATTTAACTCAGGCTCAACTGGAAAATGTGGCCCGCGGGGGGAGTAGTAAATCGGGGGGAGGTAATTTGCGAGCCACATATAAGGTGAAAAAGGGCGACACACTAGGACGCATAGCCGCACGCTAT
>JAVVSB010000001.1:25144-30103 GCA_036654415.1 Mucinivorans sp.
TTAAGTATCACACTTTTCTTGCCAGTTGTATCACAGTAAAACAAATACAGAAGTGGAATAAACTCCGTTCTACGGTTTTAAGTGTCGGAAAGATGCTTAAAATTTATTAGAAGCTGCTTCGTATATCAAACAGCTTTTTAGTCCTACTGTTTTTTGTCTATCACACTCTCTCTCGTTAAGGGAATTTCTAAAAATTAGATTTTGCGATGGTGGACTAGTATAGGGGCAATATGAATAGCACAAATAAGGATAATAATGAATGTTGATAATTAGACAGTTAAATAGTCGTCCCATTAGATTGGCATTCGCACCACCGATGAGAGTACCACGCCTTGCGTATGCAGAACCGCCCGACTGTCGCTTGGAGCGTTGCCAAGGCTTTAGTCCGTCATTGACAAAACCACTTTTGTGGCTTAATGGTCAAAATGGCGTTGTGCCATTGCCCCTACCTTTATAGGGAAATCTCTATTAGCCAACTCTTCAAACTCTTTCAGCTTGGTTGCGGCGTATTTATTGAACTCTTCTATCGTCATTGTTTTTGCATATTAAAAATATGTTGTATATTTGTGGTGAGATAATCGGCTTTAAGGCAAGGTCTCGGACTGTAGTTCCGAGAGTCCTTGTTTTTTCAGTCGATTATCTCTTTATAATATTTAAGATATTAGCACTATCAGTGATACTGTGTATTGATGATGTGCCATTCGTAAACTCTCTGACTATAATCCACGATTTATCCCCCATTATATCTACTTCAAACAGATGTGCGTTTATGCTGACATCATGTTTATCCACGCCCTTACCAACATAGACAGCACTCTTCATTAGCTCATCAAGGTCAAGCAGTAGCTCGTTTTTGATGTACTGATGTTTGTGAGGCTGATTCAACCACTCCTTGATGCCTTTATTGCTAATAGACATCTTGCCATTAAATGCAGAGTTCCCAAACTCCTGTTCAACCAAATGTTTAGCCTCCCTACGAAGTTCTTTCATGCGAGCCGTGATTTGGTTTTGCATAAAATGCTGAACCACCTCTTTCGCTCCCTTGTAAGCCTTGGCAATATACGGATGAGAGTCAGAGAATAACTTACCATCCTTAGCTGGGTTGTTATCAAGTCCTTTGGCTGCTTTATGTAAGGAAATACTAGGTTATAAAACTGGTGTTTACGTGAAGTAAATAAGGATTTTAAGACCGTAATCCAACACATAAAAAACAATTTTTAGAAGTCACCATAAGATATTCACCAAAAAAGCATATCTTTGCGCCCTACTAATAGTAAAAGATGAAAAATATCGCAATAATCGCCCACGTCGACCACGGCAAAACAACTCTTGTCGACAAAATGATTCTCCAAGGCAAACTTATCCGCGAGGGAAGTGCACAAAATGATGAATTAATTCTCGACAATAATGATTTGGAACGCGAAAGAGGCATAACAATTTTGGCCAAAAACGTCTCGGTACGTTACAAAAACGAAAAGATTAACATTATCGACACCCCAGGTCACGTTGACTTCGGTGGAGAGGTGGAGAGAGTCCTAAATATGGCCGATGGGGTATTGTTGCTGGTGGATGCTTTTGAAGGCACCATGCCTCAAACCCGTTTTGTATTGCAAAAAGCCTTAAAATTGGGCCTTAAACCTATTGTGGTGGTTAACAAAGTGGACAAAGATAACTGCCGCCCTGACCAAGTGAACGAACAGGTCTTTGACCTGATGTTTAACCTGGATGCCACCGAAAATCAATTGGATTTTAAAACAGTTTATGGCTCGGCCAAACAAGGTTGGATGTCACTAGATTGGAGAGAGCCAACAACTGATATTATTGCTCTACTAGATACCATTATTGAGGAGATTCCTTCACCTCCAGTAGTTGAGGGCACACCTCAACTGCTTATCACCTCGCTCGAATATTCGCCCTATGTGGGTCGAATTGCCATTGGCCGTCTGAGTCGTGGTACACTCAAAGCTGGTCAACCTGTTTCGCTTTGTAAACGTGATGGCACCATCGAAAAGAGCCGAGTGCGAGAACTTATGTTGTTCGAGGGGTTGGCCAAACAAAAGGTAGAGTTGGTAACGTGCGGTGACATTTGCGCTGTGGTGGGGGTTGAAGGTTTTGAAATCGGGGACACCATTGCCGACTTTGAAAACCCAGAAGCACTCACTCCAATTGCCGTAGACGAGCCAACAATGAGTATGTTGTTTACAATCAATGACTCACCTTTCTACGGTCGTGATGGTAAATTTGTCACATCACGCCACCTACGTGAACGTCTTAACAAAGAGCTCGAAAAAAACCTTGCTCTGAAAGTAAAACCAGGGCCAACTGCTGACTCTTTTAGAGTATACGGACGTGGTATTCTACATATTTCGGTGCTTATTGAGACCATGCGTCGCGAAGGATACGAAATACAGGTGGGGCAACCAAAGGTGGTAGACAAAAATATTGACGGGGTACGTTGCGAACCTATCGAACACCTAACAATTGATATTCCAGAACCATTGGCAGGTAAGGCCATTGAAATGGTAACCAGGCGTAAGGGATCACTGCTCCATATCGACCACCGTAACGAACGTTCGTTGCTCGACTTCGATATTCCAGCACGAGGTTTGATTGGTTTACGAACCAACCTTATGACAGCCACACAAGGTGAAGCGATTGTATCGCACCGTTTTAAAGACTTTGAAGCCTATAAAGGTGAGATAGAGAGCCGTACAAATGGTTCACTAATTTCGATGGAGACTGGCACAACCATTGCCTATGCAATCTCGAAGTTGCAGGACCGTGGTCGTTTCTTTGTCGACCCAGGTCAAGAAGTATATTGCGGGCAAGTAGTGGGCGAGAGTTCACGTGCCGATGATATGGTTATCAACGTCTGTAAAACCAAGAAACTCACCAACATGCGTGCCTCAGGGACTGACGACAAATCGGTTTTGGCTCCATCGGTACAATTCTCATTAGAGGAGATGTTGGAGTACATACAAGAGGATGAATATGCCGAAATTACGCCTCACTCGATGCGTATGCGTAAAATTCTACTCAGCGAAGTAGAACGCAAACGTAACGGCAAAGCATAACAACAACCAATTTTTAAACAAGCGGTTGACCTTTTCTGAAAAAAGGTCAACCGCTTGTTTATTCAAGGCCCTCCAGTAATTCAGGGGCAATGGAGTTGATGGGTTTGGTGGAGCGTACCACAGCCAAGGCACCAACCCAAAGCCCCTTGAGTTGACTCTGGGCCGAGAGAGCATGCGCACAAGCCTCGGTGGTGGAGCCTGTAGTGATGACATCGTCCACCAACATCACACATCGCCCCTGTAGCTTTTCGGGATGAACCACCGCAAAGGCCCCCTCCACATTACGCCACCGCTCTACCTGTCCACGCCTCTGTGCCTGAGTCTTGGTACGCCTAACACGCCGCACTGCACCAGTACAGCACTCTACACCCATAGAGTGAGCCATGCCGCGGCAAATAAGCTCCGACTGATTATAGCCCCGTTTTATACGCCGTGTCCAATGTAGTGGAATGGGAATAAGCATATCAACATGAGAATAAAACTGAGACTCGCTGAGGTATTGGCCGTAAATGAGCCCCAAAGTGTAGGCCACATCACGACGACCACCGTATTTCATACGATGAATAAGTTCCCGATATGAAGATTGATGTTTGAAAAACATAAGGGCCGAGGCATGGGTGAAATCAACACGACCAGCAAGCAATTCACTAAGGTAGTTATCCTTGATGCTCCAATAATCGGTCAGAGGCATATCCCAACGACAGGTGGTACAGATGACCTTTTCGCCCGAGACCAAAGCACGCCCACACACCGCACAAAGCGGAGGAAAGAGCAGTTCCCCAAGGTCAGAGAGCCACTGTCGAATCATCTTCAGTGGTGGTTGTCACTGGTTTTAGGGATGATGGCATAGCCATCACCTCGTCCTTAGACAAACGGTCATTGACAATAAAAGCCGCAGGAAAGAAGCCGCGGAGCTGCCCTAGCAACCTGGTGGCCTCTGTGCGCGTCAAGCAAGCCCCACAAAGCACCTTCCACACAGGTGAATCGTAACGGGTATGGACTGGTACACCTCCATACAAAGAGGTAAAATGGGCCGAGGCCGAAGAGGCCATGCCACGAGCGTATTGGTCATTACCAGTGTAGATGCAGACCCGAAAACCAGGCAGCGAAATATATTCATTGCGCGAGGCTATTGCTCGCTGGGCCACCTCATCCATGGTAACCCGAATACCCTTAAAACCACTGCCAGTCTGAGCCACACATAGTGAGCTACAAAAGAGACAAATGAGTAAAGCAAAAGTAGTTTTCATTTTTTGATAGCGGTATAAATGGTTGCCACACCAAAAGTTAAATGTTGCATGGAACAGTGGCAAAAGCCAGCCCCGCGCAACAAAGATAAGAATTTATCGCCACATACAAAAGCATCTACCGACTTGGGCAGATAGCTATAGGCCCGTCTGTCACCAGATATTAGGCCACCTACCATGGGCAGAAGGCGGTGAAAATAGAATTTATAGACCCAAGCCATAAAAGAGTTGGTAGGAGTCGAAAATTCTAGAATAAAGAGCGACCCACCAGAAGATAGCACACGGTAAAATTCGGATAAACCACCCTCTAAATCACCAAA
The DNA here is from genome assembly GCA_036654415.1 of Mucinivorans sp. Lineage (GTDB taxonomy): Bacteria > Bacteroidota > Bacteroidia > Bacteroidales > Rikenellaceae > Mucinivorans. Next base: position 29,786 of record JAVVSB010000001.1, read on the forward strand.
GTTACGCACCCCAAAGGCGCACGTTAGGCCATCGAAGCTACCTGAAGTAAAGGGAAGATTTTCGGCATCGGCAAGTTCCATGGAGATATTGAGCGACCGCTGGGCCACCTTAGCCCGCCCAAGCTCTATCATCCGTGGCGAGAGGTCGCATCCCGTGACACTGCCACCACCCTTGGCTAACAAAATTGCTAAATCACCTGTGCCTGTTGCCACATCTAAGATACGGCGAGCTCCACTAAGACGAACAATACCCACCAAAGCCCGTCGCCAACTCTGGTCAATACCCAGCGAGAGTAGGCGATTGAGTAGGTCATAACG
>JAVVSB010000001.1:30113-102780 GCA_036654415.1 Mucinivorans sp.
CAAACATCTGTTCGACCTGCTCTTTCTTTTGCGAGTTTTGATTGTAGGGCTTAACTTGCTGTTCCATAATTTACTTAAATCTAAGGGTTTTATCGGGCGAAAGACGAGCTATAATCATGGCTGGCAACAGACTCAGCAGTGTGATTAGCACAAAAGATGCTACAGCAATGAGTGCCACAAGCGGATAATCAATATAGATGGGAACCTGGCTAACCATATAGGCCTCAGAATCAAGTGCTATTAGCCCAACAGAATGCTGCAAGAAACAGAAACCTAAACCAAGTAACACCCCCCACAAAATACCCCAAAGGGTAATAGGCATACAGCGAAACACAAAAATCCACCTAAGCTGCCCCATACGTATGCCTTGGCTCATAAGCAACCCAATGGTCTGAGTGTTTTCGAGCACAATAATAAGCACGCTGCTAACCATATTGATACCAGCGACCACCAACATAATGATAAGTACTAGATATGCGTTGCTATCCAACATTTTAAGCCAACCAAAAATGGCAGGGAACCTATCTTGAGTACTCTCCATGATGAGTGACTCCTGCCATGAGAGCTCCTCTATCAAGGCCATCACTTGTTCTAAACTAGCCCCGCGTCTAAGTTGCAACTGGTAACCATCGGCCATCTGTGGCCCTAAGCCCAACATACGAGCTATGGTTTGGCGATGGGCCAAGAGCACCAGCCCATCAACCTCGGCCATACCTGTGCTGTAGAGCCCCGCCACACGAACACGCTCAGGAGAGCCCTGCTGCTCAACAAAGATAAGGTTCACCACCGAACCCACCTGAGCCCCCACCTGCCTAGCCATGGTCTGAGAGAGTAGTACCTCGCGTGAGCCAACCGAATCTGAGTATGTAGGAATGAGCCCCTCAACGAGTTTGTCCCGAAAAAAATCCCACGAAAAGCGAGAGTCAACACCCTTGATATGAGCCCCAACAAGGGCACTGTCACCCTGGAGCACCACCTCTGAGGTAATTATGGGATAGACCCTTTGGACCCCATTAACTGCACTAAGCCGAGATAAAGTAAGCTCAGAAATAGTTATAGGCACCACCTGCTTACTGTCCACAGTATCGATACCATGAAGTTGAATATCAGCCTCAACAGCCGTAATATTTCGAGAGATTTCGTTACGAAACCCCTCGACAATGGCAACCGAGACCAGCATAACAGCCACCGAGATGGCCACACTAACCTTGGCAATACGCCCCATGACACGCTGGGAGCTCCCTTTTGAAGAGCCTCCCATACGCCGAGCTATGAATAGAGGTAAAAACACTTTATTAGCTTTAAACTATTTAATTTTCCACTCTTATTGGTTTTTTAATAGTATTTATAATTATGAGGCAAAATTTATACAGACTCGTGGTCATTTCTCAGCAACAACGAAGAGTCACCATAGGAGAGAAAACGAAAATCGTTGTTCAGGGCATAATCATATATATCGCGCCAACGTGGCCCCACCAAGGCGGAAATCAAAAGTAACAGGGTGCTATGTGGCTGGTGAAAATTGGTAATCATCCCACGCAAGGTACGAAATTCATAACCTGGAGTTATCATGATTTGGGTCGAACTATATAGCTTTTCAACACCGTGACACTCCATCCACTCCACCAATAGCTCCAACGGACACTCCTGATAACGTTCCCACTGCCCCACCGTCTTATCGGGAGAAGCCTCACCCGTAGTGGCAACACGACCTGCCAAAACAGCTAACGACTCCAGAGTGCGCACCGAGGTGGTTCCCACGGCTATAATACGCCCCTGGTGAGCGGCAATAGTACGTAACTCATCTATCTGTACATCAAATGATTCAACGTGCATATGGTGGTCAGCAGCATTTTCAACCTTGACAGGCAAAAAGGTTCCCGCCCCCACGTGTAGTGTAACATCAGCTCGAAGAGGAACCTTAGAGAGCATCTGCTCCGAAAAGTGAAGCCCTGCAGTGGGAGCTGCCACCGACCCTTCGTAGCGAGCATAGGTGGTTTGATAACGCACAGTGTCGATGGCCTCGGATTCGCGCTCAAGGTAGGGAGGAATGGGTGTACGCCCCAAGCGTTCGAGCAGCTGACCAAAAGTTTCGTCAGTGGTCCACTCAAAATTAACCTCATCGCCAGAGCCTTTTGTGGCACGAAGCACATCGCCAATCAACAAAGGCTCGCCTTTCCACTTCTTGGCATTGCCCACAATACAGTGCCACGAGCAGTGACGAGTGGCGGCAAAAGCCTGCTCATAACTACGAGGTAGGTCGGGCTCAAGACAGAAGACCTCAATTCGAGCACCAGTGGCCTTATGGAAAATAAGCCTAGCCCTAACCACCTTGGTATTATTGAAAACCAAAAGCGTATCAGAGGGTAAAAAATAAAAGAGGTTACTAAAAACAGTATGCGATATTTGATTATCTTTGTAAATCAAGAGTTTAGACTGATCTCTGCGTTCCAAAGGAAATTTAGCAATACGCTCGGAGGTCAGAGGATAGTCGAAATCAGAAATATTTATGCTATTAATCATCAAAAAAAGAGTAAATTTGTACAAAAATAAGCAAATAATTATGATAAACGTAGGTGATAGGGTTAAATTTATCTCGGACACAGGGGTGGGTATAGTGCGCTCTGTGAGCCAAGGTATTGCTAAGGTGGAGGTTGACGGCTTCGAGATACCAGCTTTACTAAGTGATATTATTGCCGTTGACATAGCGCAAGAGAATGCTGCCGTGGTACGTATAGGTCCAGATGCGCCTAAAGCTCCAAGACAAGGAGCTCTGTCGAGGATGGATGCCAAAGCCTCGGCACAAAATTATGGTAAAGTCACCGTCGATAAACAGTGGCAGGACGATGAGCCCGTAGATGTGGCTCGTCTAAAGCGAGACTATGCGGCCACGCAACGAGCTCTGACCAAAGACCAAAAAGCGGTAGTGGTGGAGCCAAAACGCGAAATTCCGCCCTATGAACTTACAGATTATCAAGTTAAATTAATATTCGTCCCCTCGGTTATCGACCGTCAACCCGAGGAGTGCGACTTGGATATGTATCTGGTTAACGACAGCACATATCAACTATTTTACAGTATAGGGTTAGTAGAAAAACAGGGGTGGGTAACCACGCTGGGCTCGGGGCCAATGGAGGATGATACCAAAATAAAGGTGCACCACTTCAAACGAATGCAGCTCAACAACGTGATGCGACTACGTATATCCATTTTACCATACAAACCACTAAACTATACACCACATAAGCTCACAGACACTGAGTTAGAGCTTCACCCATTGAAATTTGTCAGAGAGGGGAACTACCTCGAAAATGATTTTTTTGATGAGCGAGCTATCGTTTTTGATTTATAAAAACTACAAAACTGTTTTGAAGTGCTAACAAAACTATTTCCCAGCCATTTTTGAGGCTCTGTTTCGGTTGATTTAAAAGTCCAGATGGAGCAAAAAACAACAGAAAAGAAGGCCAAAAATGGCAGGTTCGCAATTCAAAATAGATTCTAAGCGAGCGGGCTCTGCCGCTGCCCCGCAAGGGGGAGAGGAAAGTCCGGGCAACAAAGAGCACCGCACTTGCGAAAATACAAGATGGCCGTAAGGTTGTGCCCCCAGTAACAGAAAAATAACCGCCCGCCCCCTCAGAGGCGGGTAAGGGTGAAAAGGTGGGGTAAGAGCCCACCGGTGCCGCTCGTGAGAGTGGTAGCCGTACGGGGATGCGGGTTGCAAGACCAAATATACTGGCGTTATGTTAGGGCTGCTCGCCCGAGCCAGAGGGTAGGTTGCTAAAACAGAGTTGTCAAGTGATTGGCAACATAGATAAATGGCAGAGACCTCTTATTGCAAGAGGCACAGAACCCGGCTTATACCGCTCGCTTTTTTTTAACACACTTTCTTCTTAACATTTATTCATTTGAAAAAATGTTAATTTCGACAAAATATCACTGATTTTATTGTGTATGCGACTCAAAAGCTGTTTTTAATTTCTTTCCAGCATTTTATTACCACCCTTTTTGTACTCTTTTTCAGCTGATGTTTGAGCTGTAGTCCACTACTATCTCGGCAAAAGAGCCTCAAAAATAATAGTAATAAAATGCTGAAAACAGATTAAAAACAGCTTCTCAAGATAAAAAAGGAAAGTACACTAAAACTAACTGTTCCTTAAAAGAGTTTAGCGGCAAGTTCATTGACCTTGCTCACACACACAATATTTATGCCCAAGGGTGGCTTGACAATTTTGGCGTAAACTGAAATCACAATACGTTCAAATCCCAATCTAGCAGCCTCGTAAATGCGTAGCTCGGTAAAGGGAGCCGAACGAACCTCTCCAGAAAGACCAACCTCGCCCGCAAAACAGGTCTTGGAGTCGATGGCCACATCCAAAGCCGAAGAGATAATAGCTGCCACAAGAGCTAAATCCAACCCCGTGTCCATGCTTTTGAACCCGCCAGCCAAATTTAGAAAGACATCCTTTTGACCCAATTTAAAGCCTTGACGCTTTTCGAGCACCGCCAATAACATAGACATACGTTTATAATCATAACCCGTAGAGCTACGACCTGGAACGCTGTAAGCGGCAGGACTGACCAGAGCTTGAGTCTCGATTAGATAGGGGCGTTGTCCCTCAATGGAGGCTCCGATGGCGATACCGCTCAAGGGCTCTTCATAGTGAGAAACCAAAATCTCGGAAGGATTCTCCACCTCGCGCAAGCCATCAGAAAGCATCTCAAAAACCCCTATCTCGGAGGTGGCTCCAAAACGGTTTTTGATGCTACGCAAAATACGGTATGGCGAATTTGTGTCGCCCTCGAACTGAAAGACCACGTCCACAATATGTTCCAACACCTTTGGACCAGCAATGGTTCCCTCTTTGGTGATGTGACCAATAATAAGCATCGGTATACCGCTCTCCTTGGCAAATTTCAGCAACATGGCTGCACATTCTCGAATCTGAGAGACAGACCCTGGCGAACTCTCGATACGCTCACTAAAGAGGGTCTGGATGGAATCCACCACCACCATCTCAGGAGCAAGCTCAGTGGCCTGAAGAATAATATTTTCGAGAGAAGTTTCACTCAATATCAGACACTGCTCATTGATGATACCAATGCGGTCGGCTCGAAGTTTTATCTGTTCGGGACTCTCCTCGCCACTAACATAGAGTACCCTAAAATTGGGCAACCGAAGGGCTATCTGCAAAGCCAAGGTCGACTTCCCGATACCAGGCTCACCACCCACAAGCACCATACTGCCAGGCACAAGCCCGCCACCCAACACACGGTTGAGCTCACCACTACCAAGGTCTATTCTGTTGACCGCGGAGTGCACCACATTTTGGATGGCCACCGCTGGTGAGCTCACCCCTCGAAAGCTACTACTAAGCCCCAGGCTCTTGGCCTTGGATGGGGCTGCCGAAATAACCTCCTCGGAACAGCTGTTCCACTGCCCGCACACTGTGCAACGCCCAAACCACTGCGGAGACTCGGCTCCACAAGAGTTGCAGAAAAACGCTTTTTTTACTTTTGCCATTTTTTGTATACCTTTGTGGACAAAAATACGAAAAAAATATGGATTTTATAGAAGAACTATCATGGAGAGGCATGATTCAGGACGTAACACCTGGGCTCAAAGAACAACTTGCAAAAGAGATGACAACGGCCTATGTAGGTATTGACCCTACGGCCGACTCACTTCATATAGGCCACCTGGTGAGCGTGATGATGCTACGCCACCTGCAGCGTGCAGGCCATCGTCCAGTGGTGTTGGTGGGCGGAGCCACAGGGATGATTGGCGACCCTTCGGGAAAATCTCTGGAGCGCAACCTTCTAGACGAAAAGACGCTACGACACAATCAGGATGCTATCAAAAAGCAACTATCCTCGCTTATCGACTTCGATAGCTCAGCCAACAACGCAGCGCTGATGGTCAACAACTATGACTGGATGAAGGAGTTTACATTTTTGGATTTTATACGTGATATTGGCAAGCACATCACTGTGAACTATATGATGGCTAAGGATTCGGTCAAGAAACGTTTCTCGGGCGAGGGCGACGGCATGTCCTTCACCGAATTCACATACCAGTTAGTGCAAGGCTTTGACTACCTACACCTTTACCAAGAGGTGGGGTGTAGGTTGCAGATGGGAGGGTCCGACCAATGGGGTAACATCACCACTGGTACCGAACTCATACGCCGCAAACTATCGGGTGAGGCGTGGGGGTTGACCTGTCCGCTGATTAAGAAAGCCGATGGGACAAAGTTCGGTAAGACCGAAACGGGTAATATTTGGCTCTCGGCCGAGTACACCTCACCTTATAAGTTCTACCAGTTTTGGCTTGGGACCTCGGACCAAGATGCCGAACGATATATCAAAATTTTTACATTCCTGGACAAACTGGAGATTGAGCAACTGATAGATGAGCATCGTGCGAATCCTCATTTGCGTCTGCTACAAAAACGTTTAGCCGAGCAGATTACCCTGGCCATTCACGGCCAACAGCAGCTGGACAAGGCCATCGCTGCCAGCGAGATACTCTTTGGCGGCAATGCAGCTCAGGGGCTGCGAATGGTGGACGAGGCTACTATTTTGGAGGTTTTTGAAGGGGTGCCACAATTCAATATCTCGCGCGCCGAGCTTCAAACTGGAGTTCCATTCTCTGTCTTATGTACCGAAAAAGCTGCCATTTTTGCAAGCCGTGGAGAGCTACGCCGACTTATTCAAGGTGGCGGGATTTCGCTTTGCGGACAAAAAATAACCGACATGGAACAGAACATAAACTCAGAGGATTTGATTTCAGAGAGATTCCTACTGGTGCAAAAAGGTAAAAAAAGCTATAATTTGATTATTGTGTCGTAAAAATTTTAAACACATTCTATCAACTTGACGTAAGAACGGCTAATCTTCTTTTGTTAGATTAGCCGTTTTTTATGTATAATTTCTAGAAATCATATCTTTCCGTGGCGAACTAGATTATAAATTCAGGGTTTGCTTGAAGTAAATGCAGACTTTAGAAACGAATCCGACGAAGGGAAACGAAGGGAAAGTCGATTTTTAAAAGCAACCTTACCTCTTACGGCCCTGGGCTCGGTACTTGGCAAAGGCGGAGGTAGATTTTTTGTCCCCCTTAATGGGCCGTTCACCGATAGACTCGGAGCCCACAACCTTGACTTTACGCATCGAACGCGGAGCTTCGACCACTGAGGCCTGCTCTCCGCCCTCAGAGTTTTCAACCATCTCCATCATCCGCTGTACCTCCTCAGGTGCCAATTCGCGCCACTGCCCCGTGGCCAACCCCTTGAGTGAGATATTCATCATCCGCACCCGCTCCAACTTATCAACATGATAGTGCAACATCATACACATACGGCGAATTTGACGGTTAAGCCCCTGCACCAACAAGATACGAAAACGCTTCTCATCCTCGCGAAAGACTTTGCAGGGTAAAGTACGAACCCCATCGTCGAGTCGCACTCCTGAGGCCATACGTTCGATAAACTCCTCGGTGATGGCTCTATCCACCGTAACCACATACTCTTTTTGGTGAGCATTACCAGCACGCAAAATCTTATTGACTATGTCGCCATCGTTGGTTAGCAGAATTAGCCCCTGAGAAAGCTTATCGAGCCGCCCGATGGGAAAAATACGCTCGCGATGTTTCACATAACTCACTATATTTGTTGGATCACTCAGATTGGTGGTAGAGGTGATACCAACAGGTTTATTAAGAGCAATATAGATTCTTTTCTTGGCCTTAAGCCCCCCCTTGATGGACTCACCATCAACATCCACACGGTCGGTCTGGCCGACCATATCCCCAATAATGGCATCACGACCATTAATGGTCACGCGCCCCTGCTGAATAAAGGTGTCAGCCTCGCGACGCGAGCAGTAGCCCGAATCAGCAATATATTTGTTCAAACGTATCATGGCTGCAAATGTACGAATTTTATTATCTTTGCACGTTATTAGATTACTTAATTATTATGAAAAATTTTAAACGCTACCTGGTTACCTCGGCTCTACCCTACGCCAATGGCCCTGTACATATCGGCCACTTGGCTGGAGTATATATCCCCTCTGACATCTACACACGCTATCTGCGCTTGCGTGGCAGGGATGTGATTCACGTCTGCGGCTCAGATGAGCATGGCGTGCCAATCACCATCAAGGCCAAAAAAGAGGGGGTGACACCTCAACAGGTGGTTGACCGCTACAACGCCATAATCAAGGAGAGTTTCCGCCGCTTTGGTATCAGTTTCGATATCTATTCGCGCACCAGCTCGCCAACTCACCACCAGACAGCCTCCGACTTTTTTCGCAAACTATACAACGAAGGGCAATTTATAGAACAGACCACAGAACAATATTTTGACCCCGAGGCCAACCAATTTCTCGCCGACCGCTACATCACTGGCACCTGCCCTAAGTGCGGAGCCGAGGGAGCCTATGGCGACCAATGTGAAAAGTGTGGCTCGACACTAAGCCCAACCGAACTTATCAACCCACGCTCAGCCATTAGCGGAGCTCAGCCAATACTAAAACAGACAAAACATTGGTTCCTGCCGCTGGACAAACACGAGGATTTCTTGCGTAACTGGATTTTGGAGCAACACAAAGAGTGGAAACCAAACGTATACGGGCAATGTAAAAGTTGGCTCGATGGAGGTCTCATGCCACGGGCCGTCTCACGAGACCTAGATTGGGGAATCCCAGTACCAGTGGATGGGGCTCAGGGTAAAGTGCTCTATGTGTGGTTTGATGCCCCCATTGGATATATATCGGCAACCAAAGATTTAACGAAGGATTGGGAAAAATACTGGAAATCAGAGGACACTAAGATGGTACACTTTATAGGCAAGGACAATATAGTCTTTCACTGTATAGTTTTCCCTGCCATGTTGCGCGCCCACGGAGGATATAACCTGCCAGAAAATGTACCAGCCAACGAGTTTTTGAACCTTGAGGGACAGAAAATTTCCACCTCACGCAACTGGGCTGTATGGTTGCACGAATACCTGGATGAGTTCCCTGGCAAAGAGGATGTATTGCGCTATGTGCTATGCGCCAATGCCCCCGAGACCAAGGATAACGACTTCACATGGCGTGACTTCCAGGCGCGTAACAACTCGGAACTGGTGGCTATCTTTGGTAACTTTGTCAACCGAGCACTGGTGTTGACTCAAAAATATTTCAACAACCAAGTCCCCAAGCGTGGCCCACTGACAGACTTCGACAAACAGACCATGGAACAGGTGGTGGCTTTAAAAACAGAGATAGAGCAAAATATCGAGAACTACAAATTCCGAGAGGCACTACGCGAGATGATGAATCTGGCACGGGTAGGTAACAAATACCTAGCCGACACCGAGCCATGGAAAGTGGCCAAAACCGACATGGAACGCACAGCAACAATACTCAATATAGCCCTACAAATAACGGCTAATCTGGCCATTGCCTGCGAGCCATTCATGCCCTTTACAAGCGATAAATTACTCATGATGCTCGCCAAGGAGCCCTTCGGCTGGGAACAGTTGGGGAGTTTTGACATACTAGAAACAGCACATACCTTAGGTAAGGCACAACTACTCTTTGACAAAATAGAAGACGAGGCTATTGAGGCTCAACTACTAAAGTTGGAGGCTGCCAAGAGTGCCAACGCTGAGGCCACGGTGGAGATAAAAGCTCAACAAGAGGAGATTCAATTCGATGATTTTACACGTATGGATATTCGCGTGTCAACCGTAGTGGAGGCCAGTAAAGTGGCTGGAACAAAGAAACTATTGAAACTAACCATCGACACAGGTATCGACAAACGCACAATAGTGTCGGGCATTGCCGAACACTTCACACCCGAAGAGCTTGTCGGACGACAGGTGCTCTGTCTGGTAAACTTGGCTCCTCGAACACTCAAAGGAATTGAAAGCAAAGGGATGATACTTATGGCCACAGACCCCATATCGGGAACGCTACAACTACTAGGCCCAGAGAAGAGCTGTCCAGCAGGAAGCCAGGTGCAGTAAAAACTATTCTTGAATAGCAAACAACATTAGGGAGTGAAACTTATTGAATAAGTTCCACTCCCTAATTATTTGTAGGACTATCTTTAAAAAGTGGCTAGATGGAGACCTCCATAACCTCGATTTTCATAATACCCGAAGGGACCTTTACATTCACCACATCACCACGCTTTTTGCCCAATAAGGCACGCGCAATGGGAGTACTAATTGACAATTTACCAGCCTTTAAATCGGCCTCATTCTCCGAGACAAGTACATACTCCATGATTTTGCCCAAGGCGCAATTCTTGATGGTTACGCGGTTGAGTATCTGGATGGTTTCGGTATCCAACTTGCTTGAGTCGATTATCCTGGAGGTGGAGACAATATGTTCCATCTTGGCAATACGCATTTCAAGCAACCCTTGAGCCTCTTTAGCCGCATCATATTCAGCGTTTTCAGACAAGTCACCCTTGTCGCGAGCCTCGCCAATCTGAGCCGAAATAACTGGCCGTTGTGCGCGCAAGTTATCCAGTTCCTCCTGAATTTTTTGCAGCCCCTCTTTTGTGATGTGATTAATTGTTGCCATGTGTCTGTGTGATATTTAAATTGTACAAAAAAGAAAGAGCCCCGCTAAAAATATAGTTAGCGGGATTCTTCCATTAGTTTCCAACAAAGGTAATAATAATAATTCTAATAACCAAAGGATAAAATACAGTAAAAATTTGTTAACTTTGCTCGGTTGAATATTCTCCTCACAGAAGACACCTTCCTCACCATCAGTGCTCCATGCACGGGGGCTTTCCGCGAAAAGGGGAGTCGTTTTTTGGCTTTTGCCTATCCAGTGCAGTCGACCGACCATATTGAGCGCATTATTGATGAACTTAAAACACAGTATTTCGATGCCCGCCACCACTGTTGGGCTTACAGACTTGGCCCCCAAGGAGAGCACTACCGAACCAACGATGACGGAGAGCCTACATATACGGCTGGTAAACCTATCTTGGGACAACTACTAAGCCGCTCATTGACCAATATTTTAGTGGTCGTGGTCCGCTATTTTGGAGGCACAAAACTCGGAGTTCCAGGACTTATAGAGGCCTACCGTTGCGCCACACGCCAGGCACTTGACCAGGCTATGGTGGTGGAGAAAACCATAGAGCAAATTATCTGTCTCACCTTCGAGTTCGCCTCCATAAACTCAGTGATGCGTATAATCAAACAGTACAGCCCAACCATAGTGGAGCAAAATTTTGACAACCAATGCAGTATGAAGCTATCAATCCGATGCTCACAACACCAAGAGTTACAAAATAAATTATCAGCGATAGAAACCGTTTCGCTACTATAATAATGAGAAAATTATGAAAAAAAGTTTAGTTTCAATCTCCGATTTCTCTAAAGATGAGATTCTACGCATCATGGAGATGGCCGCACAATTCGAGGCTAACCCTTCGCAACGGACCTTGTATGGTAAAATCGTGGCCTCTCTGTTTTTTGAACCCTCGACCCGCACACGCCTGAGCTTCGAGAGCGCAATAAACCGATTAGGGGGGCGTGTAATCGGTTTTTCGGACTCCTCGGCCACCAGTGTGAGCAAAGGCGAAACATTACATGACACCATACGTGTAATATCGAACTACTGCGACATGATAGTAATGCGCCACCCTATTGAGGGGGCGGCACGCTACGCTTCGACAGTGGCCACAGTGCCAGTGGTCAACGCAGGCGACGGAGCCAACCAACACCCCTCGCAAACGCTGTTGGACCTATACTCAATAATGAAAACACAAGGACGATTGGATGACATAAACATAATGATGGTGGGTGACTTGAAATATGGACGCACGGTGCACTCACTGCTTGAAGCACTTTCGCATTTCAAGGCCCGTTTTACATTCGTATCGCCACCCGAGCTCCAAATGCCATCAGAGTACAAAATGTTTCTCTACGAAAAAGGGATTCCGTACTACGAAACAACCGATATTATGGAACGTATGAACGATGCAGACATTATATATATGACAAGAGTACAGCGCGAACGTTTCTCGGATGCCATGGAATATGAACGTGTTAAAAACGCCTATATCTTAAAGAACAGCATGTTGGGCGAGACACGCGATAATATGCGTATACTTCACCCGCTACCCAGAGTTAACGAAATTGATTACGATGTGGACAACAACCCAAAGGCCTACTACTTTCAACAGACCCAAAATGGGGTCTACACTCGTATGGCCATATTGAGTTACCTCTTTGAACAAAACCAATCCGAAAAATGAAAACACTAGACATACAAAACACCTTTATGGAGGTGAGCGCAATAGAAAACGGAACAGCAATAGACCACCTACCACCTTCCAGTTTGTTTAAAGTTATCCGACTGCTAAAACTGGAGAATGTGCCCAACCAAATTACATTCGGCACCAATTTAGATAGCAAACGAATGGGTAAAAAGGCTATCATAAAAATCACCGACAAGTATTGCGAAGACAACGAAATAAACTACTTGGCACTAGTGGCTCCAAAGGCTAGAATCAGTATCATAAAAAACTACGAGGTGGTAGAAAAACGACTCATTGAAGCTCCCGAAAGTGTGGAGGGGATTGTGCGTTGCGCCAACCCGATGTGCATTACCAACCACGAACCAATACCTACATCTTTTGCGGTTTTACAGGGCCAAGGAGAGTTAATGTTGCGCTGCCGCTACTGTGAAAAAATTACTCACCAGGAGCAAATCGAGATTATAAAATAAATTAGAATTGGAGATACATATAAAGGGGGCCCGCGTTCATAACCTCAAAAATATAGAGCTTCGTATTGCTCACAACAAATTAGTTGTCATCACTGGGCTATCGGGAAGTGGTAAATCGACACTGGCCTTCGACACCATCTTTGCCGAGGGGCAGAGGCGGTATGTGGAGAGCTTATCGGCTTATGCGCGCCAATTTTTGGGACGTATCGATAAACCAGACGTAGACAGCATTACAGGTATCGCTCCAGCTATTGCCGTAGAGCAAAAGGTCTCGACGCGCAACGCCCGCTCAACGGTGGGTACCTCGACCGAGATATACGAATACATGCGCCTGCTCTATGCGCGAGCAGGTGAAACATTTTCTCCCATAAGTGGGGTCAAAGTCAAAGCCCACTCGGTGCAGGATGTAGTGGACTACATACTCTCGCAGGAGGAGCAAAGCAGAATTATGATTGCCGCTCCTGTACAATTGGAGCAAAACCAAGGCCTTATCGAAAAGCTCACATTGCTATTGGGACAAGGCTTCCAACGCATTGTTGTGGATGGAGTGGTAGTTGAGATTGAAGACTTTCTACAATCAAGTGGCAGCGTAAGTGAGTTTGCCGTGCTCATAGACCGTGTGGTTGTGGGTGGCGACAAATCACTACGCGGCGAACTCACCACCAGAGTATTTGACTCAGCACAACGCGCTTTTACAATCAGCACGGGTCAGTGTTGGGTATATGTGGCGGGAATTGAACCACACCTCGAAAAATTTTCGCGCAGCTTTCAGGCCGATGGCATAGATTTCGACGTGCCACACGAACACCTATTTAGCTTCAACAACCCGCTGGGAGCCTGTCCCCGTTGCGAAGGCTATGGTCGCGTGGTGGGCATTGATGAGGATTTGGTGATTCCAGATAAAAGCAAATCCATATACGACGACGCGGTGGCCTGCTGGCGCGGAGAGACCATGCGAGAGTGGAAAAATGGACTTATCGCTGCTGCTCAGAATAATAATATACCCATCCACAAACCATTTTATGAACTATCGCGCGAACAAAAACTGCTACTATGGACTGGAGGGCAAGGTTTTGCTGGATTGAACGATTTTTTTTCAATGCTAGAAAAAGAGCGCTACAAAATTCAATACCGGGTTATGCTCTCACGCTATACAGGTAAGAGCATCTGTGGCGAATGTCTGGGCGGAAGGCTCCGAAAAGAGGCCACCTGGGTCAAAATAGGAGGACGCGACATAACCGAGCTCTCGATGATGCCCATCAACGAATTACAACAATTCTTTGCAACACTTGAGCTCCAGCCTTGGCAAGCAACCATTGCCGAAAGATTACTGACTGAAATAACAACGCGCCTGCAATACCTTATGGATGTGGGGCTTGGATACTTAACACTCGACCGACAAAGTTCTACCCTCTCGGGAGGAGAAAGCCAACGTATCAATCTGGCCACCTCGCTGGGCAGCTCGCTAGTGGGTTCGTTATATATTTTAGACGAGCCTAGCATAGGGTTGCATCCACGTGATACTGCACGACTTATAGGAGTATTACGTCAGCTACGAGACCTGGGAAACACAGTGATTGTTGTGGAACACGAAGCTGAAATTATTCGCGCAGCCGACATTCTAATCGACATGGGCCCCATGGCAGGGGTAAATGGAGGCGAAGTGGTCTTTTGCGGGCCATTAGACAAGATAGAATCAGTAATAGACAAAAGCCTGACAGCCAAATATCTGCTAGGAATAGAAAAAATAGAACCACCAAAAAAAGCACGAAAATGGAACAGCTATATCGAAATAGTGGGAGCCAGACAAAATAACCTTAAAAACATTAACGTTAAAATCCCATTAGGAGTAATTAGTTGTATCACAGGAGTTAGCGGTAGTGGAAAATCATCCTTAGTGAGTGAAATACTCTACCCTGCCCTAAGACGCTACCTAACTGAAACTGGCATGCGTCCAGGTGACTTCGACTCCCTGGAGGGAGACATCCAGAAAATAAGTGGCGTGGAGTTGGTTGACCAAAATCCAATTGGCAAGTCAATGCGCTCGAACCCTGTCACTTACCTCAAGGCATACGACGATATTCGCCGTCTATATTCCGAATTACCAGCAGCCAAAGCAATGCGCTACGACCCATCTACTTTTTCGTTCAATATAGCAGGTGGACGGTGTGAAGAGTGTAAAGGTGAAGGAATTATACATATTGAGATGCAATTTATGGCAGACGTAGAACTGCTATGCGAAAGTTGTTCGGGCAAACGATTCAAAGAGTCCATTTTGGATATAAAATATCATGACAAATCAATTTATGATGTACTGGAGATGAGTGTGGACGAGGCACTTGACTTTTTTGGATTATATAATGACAAGATAAACGCTAAAATAATTGAGAAATTAAAAATCCTATCGGACATTGGCCTGGGGTACATAAAGCTGGGACAGGCCTCCTCTACGCTCTCGGGTGGTGAGAGCCAAAGAGTTAAGCTTGCCTCTTTTTTGCTTAAAGAAAATTCGACAAAACCGCTGCTTTTTATCTTTGACGAGCCCACAACAGGACTCCACTTCCACGACATACGCAAACTACTAGATGCCTTTAACGCACTAATATCCAAAGGACATACCATTGTCATAGTGGAACACAATATGGACGTAATAAAGTGCGCCGACTGGATTATTGACTTGGGTCCTGACGGTGGTCTGGCGGGTGGAAACCTACTCTTCGAGGGAACACCTCAAGAGCTAATAAAAAATTGCACCAACAGCTTAACGGGGCAGTACTTAAAAGAAAATAATGAAAGAATATAGCATAATAACACTATCCAATGGCATTCGCTGTGTACATAAACACACAAAATCACCAGTGGCATACCTAGCCATAACCGTTGGTAGCGGCACACGAGATGAGGCAGAAACGGAACACGGAGTGGCTCATCTGGTTGAACATATGCTTTTTAAGGGTACTCAAAAACGGACAACCTACCAAGTAAATAACCGACTAGAAGGGGGAGGTGGAGAACTAAACGCCTACACAACAAAGGAGGAGACTGTTGTGCACGCTACATGCCTTAAGAGCGACTACCTCAAGGCATTAGACCTACTAACAGACATGATTTTTAACTCCAAATACCCTCCATCGGAGATTGACCGAGAGCGCAATGTGATTATTGACGAGATAAATTCCTATAAAGATGCTCCATCGGAGTTGATATTCGATGATTTTGAGGAGCTTATCTTTGCTGACTCCTCGCTGGGACGTAATATTTTAGGAAGTAAACCTGTGTTACGCAAACTCAAACGTGACGACATCACAACTTTTGTGTCACGAACCTACAACACAGACCAAATTGTGGTTTCAAGTAGTGCCAATATTTCGCACGAACGTTTTGCAGAATTATGCAATAAAGTTTTGGCTAATATTCCAGCGAATCTACGAACATGGGAACGAAAAACGACCGAACGAAAAGTTGTATTTGATATTGAAAAAAGTAAAAGCACCCACCAAGTACACACTCTGCTCGGGGGGTATGCCTACTCAATACACGAGCCTCAGAGATTAGCTTTTACGCTACTCATCAATATATTAGGTGGAGCATCATCACTTTCAATCTTGAATCAGGTATTGCGCGAAAAAAATGCCCTAACTTACGGAGTAGATGCCTGTTACACTCCTTACGCCTCGGAGGGAGTATGGATGATTTATTTTGGTTGCGAGGCCACAAAACACGACAAGGCAATGGAACTAATTTTGGAACAACTCTCAATTTTAAGAAACACTCCACTGACAACCAATAAATTATCACGCCTTAAGAGACAGTTTATCGGACAGTTAACACTAGCATCCGACAATTCAGAATCTCTGCTACAAAGCATTGCAAAAAGTTTGCTTACCTTTGGGGAATTTGAAGATATGGATTCTGTGATTCACAGAATAACAGAGGTGACACCTGCCGAGATTCAAGCCGTTGCACAAGATGTGCTGGATGAAAAAAACATAAGTAAACTGATATACAGATGACAACAGAGCAATATATTCTACAATCTATCACTCCAGAGGACGAGGTACTCAGAGAGTTGGTACGCCAGACTAACCTGACCACCATCCACCCTCGTATGCTCTCGGGCCACCTTCAGGGTGAACTACTTAGAATATTAACCTTGATAGTGGCTCCAAAAAACGTCTTAGAGTTGGGTACATTTACTGGATATTCAGCCATTTGCATTGCCAGAGGACTAAGCGAGGAGGCAAAAATACACACGGTGGATTCAAATGATGAGCTTGAGCATATTAGCTCTACATTTTTTCAAAAAGCAGGAGTAGCAAAGAAAATAATACAATATTATGGCAGGGCTTTAGATATAATACCCTCGATGAAGCAAAAATTTGAACTGATATTTATTGATGCTGACAAACGCGAATACAGCCAATATTACGAATCATTATTCAAATATAATCTTGTAGAGAGTGGAAGCCTAATTTTGGCCGACAACGTGCTGTGGTATGGCAAAGTGACAGAAAAGCCATCACCACATGACACTCAAAGTCAAGGTATTATATCATTCAATAGACTTATTGCTGAAGACACCAGGGTAGACAAAATAATTTTGCCACTCAGAGACGGATTAACACTAATTAGAGTAAAATAATGAACACATTTAGAATCCTGGCCATAAATCCTGGCTCAACATCCACTAAAATAGCCATTTACGACAATGAATCCATGATTTTTGGGACCTCAATAAGTCATAACAGCCAGCAAATAAGCAATTTTACCAGCGTAAGTGACCAGTTCGCTTTCCGACGCCAGGAAATTTTAGAAGCCATAAAAAAAGCAGGTATCGAACTTGCATCCATAAATACTGTAGTGGGGCGGGGGGGACTGCTCCACCCCATGACATCTGGGGTTTATGAAGTTAATGAATTGATGCTGCGCGATTTAAAAAACTCCCCCATTGGCCAACACGCCTCTAATTTAGGCGGATTAATAGCCCATGACATTGCGCAATCGCTCCACAATGTAAAGGCTTATATAGCTGACCCTGTGGTGGTTGACGAACTACAAGAGGTGGCAAGATTAACGGGGATAAAGGGGGTGGAGCGTCACTCTATTTTTCATGCCCTAAACCAGAAAGCCGTAGCCAGAGAATGGGCTAAAGAGCATGGAACTCAGTATGATAAGAGTAATCTTATTGTGGCTCATATGGGCGGTGGTATCTCGGTGGGGGCGCACCGCTGCGGCGAGGTGGTGGACGTAAACAACGCACTGGATGGAGAAGGGCCATATACCCCCGAAAGGGCAGGCTCAATGCCATGTTGTAATGTTGTGGAGATGTGCATGAGTGGAACATACTCCAGAGCTGAACTATATCAGCTACTCTGCGGACGCGGAGGATTAGTCTCGCTATTGGGAACCAACCAGGTTATCAAAGCCCTAGAGATGGCAAAAAGCGACCCATGGGCTAAATTAGTGATGGATGGGATGGTTTATAATATCGCAAAAAACATTGGACAGATGGCTGTAGTGCTATGCGGCAAAGTGGATGCCATTATACTAACAGGAGGGATTGCCCATAGCAGAAAAATTACAGATGAGATTAGTTCGATGGTAGATTTTATTGCACCAGTGGTTGTCTACCCAGGTGAGGACGAGATGAAAGCCTTGGCTCAAAACGCCCTCCGTGTAATCAACGGCGAGACCCAGGTCAAGCAATACCTTGGGGCACAATAAAATACTATTCAACAAACAGTTCGTGTACAGTTTGAGAGGGGATTAGGTGGTGGACATGAAGCCCCAAAAGAGCTGGTTCGACCAAATTAGGCTCATTGTCGTCAATGAATAGTGTCTCGGTAGGCTCAATGGATGTAATGTCCAACACACGTTGATAAATTTCACGTCCTGGCTTGCGAAGACACAACACATCGGAATAGAAGACCCTATCAAAAAAGGAGTCAAATGTGCGCCCCCAAGGGTTGGTCATAGCAAAATTACGTTCAAAACAAAGGTGGTGTGGAAAGTTGGTATTGCTAAGCAAGAAGAGCTTGTAGCCACTCACACGCAGAGAATCCAACAGTTCAAAATTAGCCCAATTAAATGGCAAAAGCAATGCACACCACGCCTTTTCTAACTCCTCCCGCGAGGGTTGTGCACTTGAACAAGTGAACATTCCACTCAGAGAGTCAAAAAATTCGGAGTCACTGATGGCTCCAATCTCGGATTCCAAAAAGATTCCCCTATTATTAGGGTGAATCGAAGAACGCTCTAAACCAGTAAGACCAAGCTTAGCAAAAGCATTGAGAGACAACTGTATATCAATATCTAGAAGTACGCCACCAAAATCAAAAATAATATTTTTAACATCTCTAAACTTAGGATTTTTTAATTTTTTCATGTGATTTATTTTTTGAAAAAAAGCCCTCGAAACAAAGATTTCGAGGGCTTTTTATTGAGTCATTTCAGACTCTATTTAAGAATTATCATATTCTGCCCCACCAAGTAATCGTCCATGTAGACCATAACAGTGTAAGAACCAGCTTCGATACCTCCGCCGTTATAGTAAACGCTCACACTCAAATCCTCATTCTGATAGTCAACAGCACGAGAAACCGTATAGGCCGTTGTGCGCCCCTCGAAAGAGAAAGTTGTGCCTTGATTTTCGAGCATATCATAACCCTGTGGGCCGATGATACGAACATAGACCGTTCGCTCACCAGGGGTGGCAAGGTCGTTAGCTGCAAGTATAAAGGTGGTTATGAGACGTTTGGCCTGCTTAGCACGATTGACATCCTTATCCTTGGCCGACACTGCACGTAGGCTGATATCACGAGCTCGGATAATCTCGCCACGCTTAACCTTAGAGTTTAACTCGCTAGCCTTCTCCTCGGCAGCCTCGGTGCGAGTTCGATAAGACGAGAGTTCACGACGCATCCCCAAATTCTCGCCCACCAACTTTTTATTCAAGGTGTTAAGCGAATCTATCTGACGAACAAAACCCTGCATGGCTGTACGTAAAGTCCCCAGTTCACGTTCATATGCCTTAAATTTGGCATACGAAATATTACGCTCTTTTTTAAGTTTGGTCATCAAAGAGTCGGCTTTATGACGCTCTGTCTCAAGGTTTTGATTTAGGGTGTCGTTGTCGAACTTCAAGATGCTCATATCACCCATAACCACCCCAAGGCGGCTGGTGAGTGTATCCATCTCTATTTTGAGAGCCTCCTCGTCAACCTTGGCTCGCTCCACTGACCGCCAATAGAGAAACGAGACTGCACCAAGCACAATAAGCAAAATAGCTATTGCAATAATGAGCCCCTTTTGGGCATTGGCATTCTGAGGTTCCTGAGGATAGTCATTGTACTCTGGGTACTCTTGGTTTGATTGATATTCCATTGTTTGTAATAAATTATTTTGGCCCCCAAAAGGAGACCTACACCTTTTATAGTGCACCAAAGATATTAATTATTCAACGATTTACAAAATTTTATGGCAATTTTCTTTAACGATAAACGCCACCCTTAAGTGTGGCTACCTCGCGCTCGGTGAGATGCCTCCAAAATCCACGACGCAACCCCATCTTAGTAAAACCAGCAAAGTAGACCCTGTCAAGACGCACCACATCGTAACCAAGGCTTTCAAACATACGACGAATAATACGATTACGGCCCGAATGGATTTCGACACCAACCTCCTTACTATTGCCATCAACAAATGAAACCTCGTCAGCATGAATTTCGCCATCTTCGAGCTCAACCCCCTTGACCAGCTTCTCTAAATCAGCCTCAGTGCAAGGTTTGTCGAGAAAAACATGATAAATCTTACGTTTTTCAAAACTTGGGTGAGTTAGCTCCATGGTCATCTGGCCATCGTTGGTGAGCAGCAACACCCCTGTGGTGTTTTTATCGAGACGCCCCACAGGATAGACGCGTTCTTTAATCTGACCTTTGAGCAAATCCACTACACTCTTATCATTATGAGGGTCATCTACCGAAGTGACAAAGCCTTTAGGTTTATTCATTATGACATAGACCATTTTTTCGCCACGAAGTTGTTCGCCACGAAGTTCTACCTTGTCAGCGCGCAAGACCTTGGTACCAAGCTCTGTAATGACAACGCCATTGACAGTAACCTCACCCAAAGTAATCATATCGTCGGCCTGACGGCGTGAGCACACCCCTGACATGGCGATAAAACGATTCAGGCGAATGGGCTCAGTTGGGTCCTCAAGCTTAATTGGCGCAGCACCCTTAGCACGTACCTTTTCTGGTTTACGCGAACGTAGAGCTAAGCTACGACCACCATCACCCTCAAATTTTTCACCCTCAAAAGGTTTATCGGCACGGTCGAAAGCACGCTTATCCTCACGATTAAAAATAGGTTTATCACTGTGACTAAATGGTTTGCGGTCATCTCGATTAGATGGGCGACGGTCGTCTCGGTTGAAGGCGGGACGCTCATCTCGATTGAATGGGCGGCGGTCGTCTCGGTTGAAGGAGGGACGCTCATCTCGATTGAATGGGCGACGGTCGTCTCGGTTGAAGGAGGGACGCTCATCTCGATTAGATGGGCGACGGTCGTCTCGGTTGAAGGAGGGACGCTCGGGCCGTGGGGCACGCTCTGTTACTGGACGTTGTTCTCTCTGCTCGGGGGCAGGTGTTGAGCTACGGTCATCACGACGGAAAAAGCTCGTTCTTGGTCTTTGATTTGCCATTATTATTGTTAAAATATCCACAAAAGTACTAATTTATTATTTACAAACGTATAAATATAAAAATTTATCTAACTTTACAAATTACTTAATTATGACACAATGTATAATTTTGACACAATAATTAACCGCTCGGTGGGTGACTGCGAAAAGTACGGCCGAATGAAGGAGCTCTTTGGACGTGAGGATGCCATCCCGCTTTGGGTGGCAGACATGGATTTTGTCTCGGGTGATTTTATCATCGATGCTCTGCAAAAAAGGCTTGACCACGGAGTCTTTGGCTACACCTTTCGTTCAAAAGAGTATTACCAAGCCCCACAAGGGTGGCTCCTTAGACACTCAGGATGGCAGGTGGAGCTACCATGGCTCGGCTTCTCGCCAGGAGTGGTCACGGGGGTAACATACGCCATTTTGGCTTGCACGCAACAGGGCGATGGAGTGCTAATTCAGCAACCAGTCTACCATCCATTTGCCATCATAACACGAGAAAACGGCAGGCAGGTGGTAAATAACCCCCTGCAATGGACACCATCAGGCTACCAAATTGATTTTGATGACTTTGAACAAAAAATAAAGCAGGTCAAAGCCTTTATACTCTGCAACCCTCACAACCCAACAGGACGCGCCTTCAACGAGCAAGAGCTTAGACGCATGGGAGAGCTATGCGTAAAATACGGAGTGACAATTATAGCCGATGAGATACACTCCGATTTTGTATATGCTCCCCATCGCCATATCCATATGGCCGCCTTGAACGAGAGGTTTTTGAAGCAATGTATCACCTTTATTTCGCCCAGCAAGAGTTTTAACTTGGCGGGGCTCTTCACGGCTGTGACCATTATTGCCGATGAACAACTACGCAAAAAGTTCACCACCCAAATCAACCGTCTACACGCTGACAATAGCAATATTTTTGGCATGGAGGCCTTGAAGGCGGCCTATACCCATGGCGACGAATGGATGAGACAGATGAAAGATTACTTAAAGGGAAATATCGACTATGTACAGGATTTCCTAAAAAAAGAGCTGCCAATGGTTCACTCTATAAAACCTGAGGCTACATACCTTATGTGGCTCGATTTTAGAGAGCTGGACCTCTGTCAAAAAGATTTAGAGAGTCTGCTGATAGACCGTTGCGCCCTGGCCATGAACTCTGGAGAGATGTTCGGACCCACGGGGGTAGGTTTTATGCGCATGAATATCGGAGCACCAAGGGCAACAATTGAAAAAGCAATGAGACAACTCAAAGCTGGCCTGGAAACCCTGCAACTCGGAAAAGAGATATAAACAAATTCTAAACCTTAACAAAGCAATAAAGAGAGGGCTATCACCGATTCTAAAATAGCACCCTTATAATGGATAAATTCCATAGACTGCGATGTTTTATTGAGAAAAAATATTACCTTTGCACCCATGAAAAAATTACTCATTTACATATTATTTGCCTCAGCATTTGTCTCGTGTGCCAAAAAAGCTCAACTCCCAATTGAGCCTATGTATGGCATAACTTATCGCGCATGGTTGGCCAAAAAAGACCCTCAAGCTAAGCCTATAGCCGAAGGGTCGGACATCTATATACATTATTATAAACACGGAACCCCGATAGAAAACCTACACCCCGAGCCAAACGTGTCGTGGATATATATGTCCTACACTGGCTACACCACAGATGACAGAATTTTTGTCACGCGCGACAGCACACATAGTAGACTACTGGGCAAATGGCTTATCAATACACATTGGTGTGATGATTATATTCAAATGAGTAGCCCCGACAACACTAAGCTGTGTCCTGGTTTTTTGGAGGTTCTACCAAAGCTATATCCTGGCGACTCTGCTCGCATCTATTTCCCCGCGAACAAAAGTTACGCCTCGAATTTTGCTACAACTGCCCCATATAAAGGCGAGGAGCTTTCCTACGCAGATAAACCTGTCTACTTTGATGTACGCATAGGTTCGGTGGTCAATTACTCACCAACCACCTTTGAGATGGACTCTGTGGCATCACTGGCTAAATTGAATTTTGGCCAAACCCTAAAAGATTCTGTAGCTCCAGGGATATTTATGAAAAAAACATTGGAATATCCAAAAGGCGATACAATCACAAAAGATTCAACAGTTTCGCTATACTATGCTCAATACTTCACTGATGGTTTTTTGGTACAAACCAACTGGGATTCGATAGCTAAAGCACGTGGGAGGTATAAAGAAGCTGCGACTCCAGCAGAGCAGAGAGCTGCATACAAAATTCTACAGTATTCAAATACAAAATCGCCAAACATACCTCAAGCTATTACCAAAACACTAATGAAAATGCGTAAAGGTGAACATGCTCGTGTGTATAGCTTATCATATTGGGCTAAAAGTTCTAATGGTGGAAACATTATGACTGCCACCGCTTTGGAAGTTGAAGTTCTCAATTATCAGCCAATGATGTTTGATATTTACACATTCAAGAAAGATTCCATAAGCCCTATGTAGACCAATGGGTCTACTCCCCTTGTCGTAAAGAGGCCTCTAAAAATTAGCTTTTCAAGGCTGATTAGCTAAGAAGCTGTTTTAATTTCTTTCCAGCATTTTATTACCACCCTTTTTGTACTCTTTTTCCGCTGATTTTTGAGCTATAGTCCACTACTATCTCGGCAAATCATCGATGAAAATAGCCTCAAAAATAGTAGTAAGGAAATTTTGAAAACAAATTAAAACAGCTTCTAAAATTACCATAATTACATTTCAAGTGTGACGCTAACCCCACGAAGTTGACCACCCAAAGGTGGAGCCAACTTGGTGATGGTGATTTGGGCACCGCTCAGAGCTGGAAAATCGTTCTGTAAAGCATCCAATATACGACGGGCCACATGCTCAAGAATATGTGAGGTAATGGCCATTTGGGTCCGCACACAATCGTACAGAGCGAGATAGTTGACCGTCTGTGACACGTCGTCCGAACGTTCGGCCGCCTTACTATCATATTCCACCGTAAGGTTAACCTCGAAACGCCCCCCTACCCTCTGCTCCTGCACATAGCACCCATGGCTGGAGTAAAATTGCATATTGTCAAGTTTGATAATAGCCATAATCTTTTGAATTAATTCGTATGAATTTCTTAGAATTGTACAAAATTAGTTATTTTTGCAGGAATAAATCATAAAAATATGGAAACGCCCGAAAAACTTAACTTTATCGAAGAGATAATAGAAAATTCAATAGCCGCTGGAGAGTCTCGCGTACAGACGCGTTTTCCGCCCGAGCCCAATGGCTATCTGCATATAGGTCACGCCAAGAGCATATGTCTGAACTTTGGGATGGCAAAAAAATACAACGGCAAATGTAACCTCCGTTTCGACGATACCAACCCCGTAAAAGAGGATACCGAATATGTGGACTCAATCAAAGAGGACATACACTGGTTGGGTTTTGATTGGGATTCTGAACACTACGCCTCGGACTATTTTGCGCAACTATATGAATGGGCAGTGGTGCTCATTGGCAAAGGGCTAGCCTATGTGGACGACCAAAATCAAGAACAGATTCGTCTAAACCGCGGTACAGTGCAAAAAGCAGGCGTAGAGAGCCCATTCCGTGGCCGAACAGTAAAGGAGAATTTAGAGCTTTTTGCGGCTATGCGTGCTGGTAAATATGCTGACGGAGAGAAGGTCCTGCGCGCCAAAATTGACATGGCACACCCCAATATGTTGATGCGTGACCCGCTACTCTACCGTATCATCCACACTGACCACCATCGTACTGGTTCAGAGTGGTGTATATATCCAATGTACGACTTTGCCCACGGACAGAGCGACTCACTGGAACATATCACCCACTCCATCTGTACCCTTGAGTTTGACGTGCACCGTCCACTATATGATTGGTTTATTGAAAAGTTGGAGATTTTCCCCAGCCATCAGTACGAATTTGCACGATTGAATATCAACTACACGGTCATGAGTAAGCGTAAACTCCTCTTTTTAGTAAAAGAGGGATACGTAAAAGGATGGGACGACCCTCGTATGCCAACAATCTGCGGGCTGCGCCGCCGTGGCTACACCCCAGAGTCGATACGCCTCTTTGCCGAAAAAGTGGGGGTGGCCAAACGCGACAATGTAATTGACTTGGGGCTATTGGAATGGTGTGTACGCGAGGATTTAAACAAAACGGCTCAGCGAAGAATGGCCGTTTTGGACCCAGTAAAACTCGTTATTACCAATCTACCTGAAGGGCACACCGAATACATTGAGTGCATAAACAACCCCGAGGATGAGAGTGCGGGCAAACGTAAAGTCCCCTTTACGCGCGAACTATATATTGAACGTGAGGACTTTATGGAGAATGCTCCAAAAAAATACTTCCGTCTGCAACCTGGAGGAGAGGTGCGTCTGCGCTACGCTTACATCATTAAATGTGAACAAGTTATCAAGGACAAGCAAGGTAATATTACCGAAATTCAATGCACATTTGACAAAGATTCAGCACACGGAGGCAGCTCAGATGGGCGCAAGGTGAAGGGTATTATCCACTGGGTCTCGGCCCTTAAAGCCAACCAAGCTAATGTGCAACTCTACGACCGTCTCTTTACCACCGAAGACCCCGAACAGGGTGAAGGTTACTTGGCCAATTTAAACCCTGACTCCTTGAAAGAGGTGACAGCCTATGTGGAACCATCGTTGGCAGAAGCCAAAAAAGGAGAAAAATTCCAATTTGAACGTTTGGGGTACTTCACCCTTGACAGTGAAACGCCTCTGGTTTTCAACAAAACCGTGGGGCTGAGAGATTCATGGGCCAAAATAAATAAATAGTGTCTACACCAAAAGTTAGTATCATCGTACCTTCGTACAACCACGCCCCTTACCTAAAAGAGAGGCTTGATTCTATTTTGGGTCAAACATTTCGTGATTTTGAACTCATTATATTGGACGACTCTTCAACCGATAACTCGCAACAGATTATTGAACAATATAGCTCCGAGCCTCGAGTGAGTCATGTGGTGTATAATAAAATCAACAGTGGTAATACATTTGTTCAGTGGCAAAAAGGGGTGGATTTGGCTCAGGGTGAGTGGATTTGGATAGCCGAGAGTGATGATGTAGCGCAGCCTACTTTCCTATCCAAGTGTCTACAAAGAGATAATGATAAAGTGGGATTGGTTTTTTGCGACTCGCAATTTATTGACTCCCACGGCCAACTGCTTGATGCTGGGCGCTTCAATAGAAAACTACCACAGGAGATGAGAGGGTCTGACTTTGTGGTAAATCATATGTTACGTCGCAACAGATTGTACAACGCAAGTATGGCCATCTTTCGCCGCTCATTATTCGAAAAGGTCCCATTGGACTACGTCTCAAAACGCCACTTGGGCGATTGGTATTTTTGGATTGCCATAGCTCAAAATTCACAACAGGTAAGCTACGTCAAAGAGCCACTCAATGGATTCCGTCAGCACCAAAATAAGGTCTCAGTGGACGGGTTAAAATCGGGAGAGTGCATTATTGAAGAGGATGGACTAACTAACTACCTGGCGCGCTATTACTACTATGTACCCAAGCCATATTGGCAGTGGAGCAGACTCTTGACACTACATAGACTCAAGAGAAACAAATTTTTGACCCCAGAGCAAAAAGAGAATATATTATTGGCTCTAGATGGTTCGCCACAGAATTACGGTTCGCAGGTGGCATACTATTTTTGGGAATACCTAAAGCTATTAACTCCACTAAAATTAAAGATTTGATTTCTATACTTGTTTGCTCCATCTCAGAGGAGCGCTTAGCCAATTTGCAAGCCAATATTGCCCAAACAATTGGTGTGGAGTATGAGCTGCTACATATAGATAACAGGGTTGAGAAACTATCGCTCTCGGCAGCCTACAACCGCTTGGGTGAACGTGCTGCCTACCCGTTTCTGCTCTTTCTGCACGAGGATGTGAAATTTATAGAGCAGAACTGGGGCAAAATCTTGGAAGCGAAGTTGCAAGAGCCTTCGTGTGGTGTGATAGGGCTGGCGGGTTCACTCTACAAAAGTTTTGCCCCCTCGGGTTGGCGTGTAAACGCTGAATTTGTACGACAAAACTTTTACAGTTATAACGATGGTAAACGCCAATACAACTACACTAATCCCAACCAAGAGGAGTTCTCGCAGGTGATAACCACAGACGGTATGTTTCTCTGTTGTACAAAAAGAGTGTGGAACCAGACACGCTTTGATGAAAAACTCTTTACAGGTTTTCACCTCTACGACCTCGATTTCTCGATGGCTGTAAGTCAAAAACAGACCAATTGGATATGCAACACCATCCGCATGGAGCACCACTCCAACGGTTCGTTCGACCAAACGTGGTTTGATTGGACTGAGCTATTTCACCAAAAATGGGACAAATTTTTGCCACGCTATGTGGGAAAACTATCCAACCAAGAGATTGAAGCCTGTGAGCAACGTGCAGCCTACAACATAGCCTATTCTGCTTTAAAAAAAGGGTTTGCCACACCACATGAGCGAAGAGTGCTGGTTTGGCGTACACTACGGATGACACCACTACGCATTAACAACATCGAGCTTGTGGTTCGATACCTAAAATCATTGTTAACAAATTGAAACTATACCTTATCCCCACCCCCATTGGTAAAGGTGGCGCGGCGGAACTACCCCAAGAGAATTGGGCGGTACTAAATTCACTGGACTATTTTGTGGTCGAAAATTTGCGCACAGCACGCCGCTTTATCGCCTCGCAAAAGGTGGAACGAGCCATAGATGACATGCTCTTTGGCGAACTGAGCGAACACACCCAAGCTCAAGAAGTGGAGGCTCTACTGGAGCCTATTCTCCAGGGGCGAGATGGTGGGTTGATGTCCGAGGCTGGGCTCCCATGCGTGGCCGACCCTGGAGCGATGTTAGTAGAGGCAGCCCATGCCCACGGCATAGAGGTCGTGCCACTGGTGGGGGCCAGCTCGCTAATGTTGGCCCTGATGGCCTCGGGGGCTAATGGCCAATCGTTTGCTTTTAATGGATACCTACCCATCAAAGATGAGCAACGACCACGAGCTATAAAACGGTTCGAAGGACGCGCTCAAAGTGAAGGGCAGACTCAAATTTTTATTGAAACCCCCTATAGAAATACAGCCTTGATGGCCGATTTTTTGAAACATTGCGCGCCAAAGACAACCCTGTGTGTGGCAATAGGACTCAGAACAAAAGAGGAGTCAATAAAGGTAAAAACAATAGAGCTATGGCGCAAAAATCCGCCAAAAGCTCTGCCAAAAACTCCAGCCATATTTATAATATACTAAGAAACTATTTATGATTTCAATTGACGGACTAACCGTAGAATTTAGCGGCACAACGCTATTTAAAGACGTCTCCTTTGTGGTGGGCGACAAAGACCGTATAGCCCTGATGGGCAAAAACGGCGCTGGTAAATCGACCATGATGAAGATAATCTCGGGAATCCGTTCGGCTACCCGCGGACGGGTGACAATGAGTGCGGACGACAAAGTGGGATACCTACCTCAACACTTGGTGGTAGAGAACAGCCGTACACTCTTTGACGAGGCCTCACGCGCCTTTGAACACCTATTTGAGGTGGAGCGCGAAATAGCGGCCCTCAATGCACAATTGACCTTGCGCACGGATTATGAAAGCGATGAATATATGGCCTTAATTGAGCGCGTTACAACCATATCCGAAAAATATTACGACATCGACCTAACCAACTACCAACAAGATATAGAGTTGATTTTGTTGGGACTAGGCTTTGAACGACATGACTTTACACGTCAGTGCTCAGAATTCTCGGGCGGCTGGCGAATGCGTATTGAGCTAGCCAAATTACTACTGACAAAACCAGACCTACTGTTGCTTGACGAGCCCACTAACCACCTGGATATAGAGTCGATTGAGTGGCTCGAAGATTTTTTGATGAACAATGCAAAAGCAGTGATGGTAATCTCGCATGACAAGGCTTTTGTGGACCATATCACCACGCGTACCATAGAAATTACGCGTGGTAGAATCTATGACTACAAGGTCAACTACTCGCACTACCTAACCCTGCGTGCCGAAAGGCGCGCTCAGCAACAGGCCGCCTGGGAAAACCAACAACGTATAATTGCCGATAACCAAGACTTTATAGACCGCTTCCGAGGTACCTACTCCAAAACTTCGCAGGTACAGTCACGCGTGAGGATGCTAGAAAAGCTAGAACGAGTGGAGGTGGACGAGATGGATACCTCGGCCCTAAAACTCCGCTTCCCACCCACTGTACGCTCGGGGTCATACCCCGTTATCACAGAGTCTCTAAGTAAGAGTTATGGTGACCATTGTGTATTCTCAAATGCCTCAATCACCATTGAACGAGGCGACAAGGTGGCTTTTGTAGGGCGTAATGGACAGGGTAAATCAACTATGATTAAGGCCATTATGGGGCAAATAGATTTCCAAGGGAGCTTGCAAATGGGTTACAACGTCAAAATTGGATACTTTGCCCAAAACGAAGCCTCGGCCCTGGACGAGACCCTCTCCGTTTTCGAGACCGTAGACCGTATTGCCGTAGGCGATATACGCACCAAAATCAGAGACATCCTGGGTGCCTTTATGTTTGATGAGGAGTCAATTGACAAAACGGTTGGGGTGCTCTCGGGTGGCGAGCGCACACGGTTGGCCATGATAAAACTACTACTGGAACCAGTAAACCTATTGATACTCGACGAGCCAACTAACCATCTGGACCTCAAAACTAAAGAGGTGCTTAAGGAGGCTTTAATGGCCTTTGACGGCACAATGATTATTGTCTCGCACGACCGTGACTTCCTGGATGGTTTGACCAGTAAAATCTATGAGTTCTCGGATGGGGCAGTCAAAGAACACTTGGGCGGAGTGTATGACTTCCTAAGGCGCAAAAAAATTGAAACTATTCAAGAAATTGAACGGAAATAGACAAAACATAACTAGCTATTTTATAGCTATTAAGAAGCTATTTTAATTTCTTTCCAGCATTTTACAACCACCCTTTTTGTCCTCTTTTTCCGCTGATTTTTTAGCTGTAGTTCACTACTATCCTGGCAAATCATCGATAAAAAGAGCCTCAAAAATAGCAGTAATAAAATTTTGAAAACAAATTAAAACAGCCTCTAAAAATAAACCACCTTTATGATAAAGGTGGTTTATTTTTAGAGAGTGGTTAAAATGGGAGATTGTCGTTACCGATAGTTAAATCGGCAACAGCGGTTAATGGCTCCTTAGCCTCACTAGTGGCACGCACTATCTGCCGCACAAGGTCACAATGAACCTCGGCCGCCTGGTAGTGTCGCCCTGCGGCATCGGTTATCTCGCGATAGCGCAACTTACCCTCGATATAGACCTGAGCCCCAGTATGGACCCACCGTTCAACAAAGTCGGCTTGGGCTCGCCAACAAACTAAAGAGTGCCACTGAGTATTCTCCTGACGCTCGCCGTGGCTATCGGTATAACGTTCTGTGGTGGCCAGCGAGATTCTGGCTATCTTTACACCTGTCTCCAAGGAACGCACCTCGGGCTCGCGCCCCACAAAGCCCACTAAAATCACACGATTTATCATCTCTTGACAGCTTTTTTGAACAGCTCGCCGCGCTGCTCATAGTTTTGAAAGAGGTCGAAGCTGGCGCAAGCTGGCGAAAGTAGCACACAATCACCAGCAGTGGCCAAAGCACGACACTGCTCCAGAGTCTGCTTCAGAGAGTGGCAGTCGCAAATAGTGGGCACGACTCCCGTGAAAGAGTCAATCAGCTTTTGATTATCAACACCCATGCAAACTAAGGCCTTAACCTTCTCCCGTGCTAACTCCTTGAGCACCGAGTAGTCATTACCCTTGTCCGTTCCTCCAGCTATCCATATTACAGGACGGTTCATACTGCCCATGGCATACCATACCGAATCAACATTAGTGGCCTTAGAGTCGTTAATATACTCCACCCCATCTATCTCACAAACCACCTCCATACGGTGTTCGACACCCGAAAAATCTCGTAGAGCACTCTTAATAATATTATTATCGACCCCTGCACGCGAACAGGCAGCAATGGCAGCCAAGGCATTGGCGATATTGTGGAGTCCCTTGATGTGCATCTCACTGGCAAGCATTTCAAAACACTCGTAGTGCATCACCACCCCATCAAACCATGCACCACCAACAGCTCCATGAGCCGAAAAGGGGACAGGGTTGGCCTGAATACGAGTTCGAGGTAAGACTTTTAACATCTCTGGGTCGTCAGCGTTGTAGATGAAAGTGTCGCTAAGAGTCTGGTTACGTAGGATACGCAACTTACTCTGTACATAATGACTCATCTGATAGTCATATCTATCCAAATGGTCGGGAGTGATGTTCAACAATAGAGCAATATCAGCCTTAAAATCGTAAACCCCATCGAGCTGAAAACTACTTAGCTCAATAACGTACCAATCGGGCTGCTGCTCAGACTTGGCCATGGCCAAGGCAAAGCTCTCGCCTATGTTACCAGCCACGGCCACATTAAAGCCCGCACGACGCATGATTTCATAGATGAGAGTGGTAGTGGTGGTCTTACCATTACTACCCGTGACACATATCTTACGAGCAGTACAGTAACGCGCACCAAACTCAATCTCCGAAATTATCTTGATACCACGAGCCAAAGCAGCCTGCACCACATCGGCCTTGTCAGGCACACCAGGGCTCTTAATAATAAAGTCAGCCGAGAGCACCTTATCCATTGTATGGCCACCCTCCTCAAAAGGGATGCCTGCGGCAAGAAACTTTTCGCGATATTCGTTTTTAAGAGTCCCACCGTCCGAAAGGAGGATGTCAAAGCCTTTTTTTTGAGCCAACATAGCCGCGCCGTAACCACTTTCACCGCCGCCAAGAATTACTATTTTTTTCATCTTTATCGTATTTTTAACGTGGCCAAAGTGATGGCCGCTAATAGCAATTGAATTATCCAAAAACGGACTACAATTTTGGTCTCAAAAAAGCCCCGCTTTTGATAATGGTGGTGAAGAGGCGACATTAAAAAGATGCGATGCCCCTCACCGTATTTGTGTTTTGTGTACTTGAAATAGGCCACCTGAACCATCACCGAGAGGCTCTCAACCAAAAAGACCCCACACAAAATGGGCAGAAGGAGCTCCTTACGGATAAGCAGAGCAAAGACAGCTATAATACCTCCAATGGCCAGTGACCCAGTGTCACCCATAAAGACCTGAGCTGGATAACCATTGTACCATAAAAAGCCCAACAAAGCCCCAACAAAGGCTGCCGCAAAAATCATTAACTCGCCAGAGCCTGGAATATGCATAATATCCAGAAAATCAGCATAGATGATATTACCAGAGAGATAGGCCATAATCCCCAACACAAGCACTATGGGGGCTGATATCCCCGTGGCCAACCCATCGAGGCCATCGGTGAGGTTGGCCCCGTTACTCACAGCTACAATAACCACCGTGGCCACAAAAACATAAAAGAGCCACCCCAAAGTGTCGTTACCCCCCATCATATCGCTGTAATCCACCACACTATTCTTAAAAAATGGAACAGTAGTGATGGTGGCCTTATGAGAGGGAGACATACGAATGGCACGCTGTCCACTACCCAAATCATCGGCCCGAACCACAACACCAACCTCGGTGCGCTGCACCTTCTGCCGTACCAAAATATCACCACTAAGCCACATGGTGGTACCCACAATAAGCCCCAGCACTACCTGACCCGCAATTTTAAAGTAGCCGCTGAGCCCTTTTTTATTATTCCGCGACACCTTGATATAGTCATCCATAAAGCCAATGAAACCAAGCCAAACAGTGGAGATAACCATGAGTTGGATGTAGACATTACTCAAATCGGCCAACAAGAGCACAGGTGCAAGAATGGCACCAAGAATAATAAGTCCCCCCATGGTGGGAGTACCTCGCTTTTGGAGCTGACCCTCGAGTCCAAGATTACGAATCTGCTCGCCTATTTGACGACGCTGGAGTAGGTGAATGACACTCTTACCAAAAATAATGGCAATCAACAGAGCCAAAATTACAGCCCCAGCCGAACGAAACGAAATATACTGGAACATCCCCACTCCAGGGAAGTCACCCATGCCACGCATAAAATCTACTAGATAATATATCATTATTTTATTCGTAATTTACGTCCTAACGCCAGAACAGTCTTGGCGGTAATACTGTTAAGAGAACATATTGCTTTCACCGTTGTGTGATTACGCAGAGCCAAAGCGTAGAGCGTGTCACCCTTGACAACGGTATGGTAAGACTTAGCCGGCGAAGACTTGGCTGTTGTGGATGGCAAGGAGGTGGTTGAGGTGGTGGTGGTTTGCTCCTGGCTATGGCTACTGACCATAGGAGCAGCAGGCTGATTGGGTCTGCTTTGGGATGAACCACTCTGCCCACTGGCCACAATTTTACTACCCTGACGACTGATGACTAAATCGCCCGAACGAAGAGTGCGGTTGTCAACGTCAAGCACCAACATGGGGTTGATGACCTGGCCCATAACACGCACCTCAAAATGGAGATGCTCGGTCGAGGCGCGCCCCGTACGACCACACAGAGCCACACACTGACCAGCCTGCACACGGTCGCCCACCTGGGCAAGCAATTTTGAGCAGTGGCCGTAGGCTGTCTCCAACCCATTGTCATGCCTAATAACCAACAGATAGCCATAGCCAGAATAAGGTTTGGACATACGTACTACACCATCAAAAAGGGCGTAAATATCAAGGCCCGGAGCTCCCTTTATATCGCACCCTGAATGCCACGAACGGCCACGTGCACCATAGGCTGAGATGAGTTTACCCTGGATGGGATATGTGTATTTTTGGTTATCAAGGTGGATGGTAAAGCTATTACCACCAGCAGGGAAAGGGTCATAAGAACTCTTGGAGACGTGCTGAGACTCCAACTCCGAAAACTTATATGACGGCTCCTGGGCTGTAGATGTCTCTGGAGCTGTCTGTTCTATCTCTTTTTCTTGTACCTCCGTGGGCTCCGAGGATGGAGTGACAAACTTAGGCGCCTGCTCTTTTTGTTCTGTCTGGGGCTCATGAGAAGTGGACTTAACAGGACGGCTCACAGTGGGAACGGTGAACTTGGAGCACCCCACCAGTAAGATAATTAAGATAAAGGGGATGAATTTAGCCATGAAGAGTATGAAATTTTCAGCAAATTTACTAATTTTGTGCTTTATAACATAATTTTTATGCAAATTGAATTTACAACTAAAATATAAAATGGAAAAATGTCTTATTATCGGTAGCGGCCCTGCTGGGTATACCGCTGCCATCTACGCTGCAAGAGCCAACCTTGAACCTCTTTTACTTGAGGGTATGGAACCTGGTGGGCAACTCACCACAACCACAGAAATCGAGAACTTCCCTGGCTACCCCAATGGTATAACAGGTACTGAAATGATGGAGGAGCTAAAAAATCAAGCTCTTCGATTTGGGACGCGTAGCGAATTTGGCATTGTAACCAAAGTCGACTTCTCGCAACGTCCATTTACGGTGGAGGTGGACGGCACAAAGGAGATAAAAGCCGCAACCATAATCATCTGCACTGGAGCCACAGCCAAATACCTGGGTCTCCCCTCTGAGGCCGCCTTCCGCGGCATGGGGGTCTCGGCCTGCGCCACATGTGACGGTTTCTTCTATCGCAAGAAGAGGGTAGCCGTAGTGGGTGGTGGTGACACTGCCTGCGAAGAGGCAACCTACCTGGCCTCGCTCTGCTCGAAGGTATATCTTATTGTACGCAAAAACTTCCTACGCGCCAGCAAAGCCATGCAAGAGAGGGTCTTTGCCAACGAGCGTATCGAGGTGCTCTTTGAACACAACACAGTGGAGATACTGGGCGATGAGAGCGGAGTAAACGGGGTGAGATTGCAAAAAAAAGATGGCTCACTATATGAAGTGGCCCTGGACGGTTTCTTTTTGGCCATAGGCCACACACCCAACGTAAAAGTATTTGGCGGAGCACTAGAACTAGATGAGCAAGGATACATAAAGACCACCAACCAACGCACCAATATCCCTGGGGTATTTGCCGCTGGCGATGTACAGGACCCACACTATCGCCAAGCCATCACAGCTGCGGGCTCGGGCTGCGCTGCGGCCCTGGAGGCTGAGCGTTTTTTGGCAGTACAAAACTAATTAATTTAACACAAAAATGTACACATACCAACATCTCAAAACATATTGCGAAAAAGTTTTTTTGGCCATGGGTTGTCCCGAGGCTGACGCTAAAATAATCACAAAAGTGCTGCTTCAGGCAGAACTTCATGGCCTCTCATCGCACGGAATGCTCCGTGTGAAGGACATATATGGTCTTTGGAAAGCTGGGCGTATAAACGTCACACCCCATCCGCACATTGTGCATGAGACTCCAAGCACAGCCACAGTGGACGGTGATGGAGCCATAGGTATCGTGGCGGCCTACTACTCAATGCAGGTGGCTATCGAAAAAGCCAAAAATGCAGGTACAGGGTGGGTGGCAACAAAAAATTCAAACCATTTTGGCATAGCTGGCTTCTATGCCACTATGGCTCTGGAGCACGACATGGTAGGTATTGCCATGACCAACGCCAACCCACTGGTGGCCCCCACCTGGTCGGTGAGCCGAATGCTGGGCACAAACCCCTTGGCGGTGGCCATCCCAACTCTGAAACAACCACCCTTTGTGGCCGACTTTGCCACCACACCCATAGCGCGCGGCAAACTGGCAATTATGGGTAAAAAGGGGCAAAGTGCGCCCCTAGGCTATGTCCAAGATGCAACAGGTCAACCATCGACTGACCCCGACATTATTACCCGTGGCGGAGCCATAGTCCCTTTGGGCGGAGACTACGAACACGGAAGCCACAAGGGCTTTTGCATGGGGGCACTAATCGATATCTTTTCGAGTGTCTTCTCTGGAGCCAACTTCGGTCCATTTGTACCACCTCAGGTGGCCTACCTACCACTGCTGGAAAAATCGGTAGGTGAGGGGTTGGGTCACTTTTTTGGAGCCATGCGCGTGGATGCCTTTCGTCCAGCCGAAGAGTTTAAAGATAAAATGGATGAGTGGATTGAGACTTTCCGTGGCGCAAAGCCTGCCCAAGGACACGACCATGTGCTAATTCCAGGGGACAACGAACGACAAAAAAGCGAACGCATTATGAGAGAGGGCATCACCTTAATTGAGGCTGTAGAAAATGATTTACGCTTGATTGGCTCAGAATTTGGTGTTGAGCTGTAATAAGAGTATCTTTGTCAAGAAATCTTTTTCATAGAAATTACGCTAAAAAATTAAAATGTCAAAAATAGTAGCAATTGTAGGTCGTCCCAACGTAGGCAAATCGACTCTTTTTAACCGTATGGTAGGCGGACGCGCTGCCATTGTCGATGCCACCGAGGGCACAACGCGCGATAGGAATTACGGCCGCTCTGATTGGAACGGTACAGAGTTTACCATCATCGACACAGGGGGCTTTACGGTCAACTCGGATGATGTATTTGAACGCGAGATTGTACGTCAAGTAGATATAGCCATTCAAGAGGCCGATGCCATCATCTTTATGGTGGATGTTGAGACGGGTATAACCGACCTTGACCAGACCATGTCGCAGATGTTACACCGCCAAAACAAACCTGTGTTCCTTGTTGTCAATAAGGTTGACAACGCCAAACGCCACACCGAAGCCTTTGAGTTTTACTCCTTAGGAATTGGGGAGCCATTCACCGTGTCGAGCATGAGCGGTAGTGGTACTGGCGAGTTGCTGGATGCCGTGGTGGCTAGCTTTGAACCCGAAGTAGAGCTCACCGAACAAGAGCAACAAGACGCCTTACCACGTATTGCCATCGTTGGTCGCCCGAATGTGGGTAAATCATCGCTTACAAATGCTCTACTGGAGGACAACCGTAATATTGTGACCTCAATTGCTGGCACCACGCGTGACTCCATTGATACACACTACAATAAATTCGGCATGGATTTTACCCTTATTGACACAGCTGGGGTACGTAAAAAACAGAAGGTGAACGAAGACCTTGAATTCTACTCCGTTTTGCGCTCCATACGTACCATCGAAAGTTGCGATGTGGCGGTGCTCATGATTGATGCCACAGTGGGGGTTGATGCTCAGGATATGAATATTTTCTACCTGATGGTCAAAAACAAAAAAGGGTGCGTAGTGGTTATTAACAAGTGGGATGCTGTGGAAAACAAGCAGACCAACAGCGCACGGGACTACGCAGAAGAGGTTCGCAACAAGTTGGCCCCGTTTAAAGACGTGCCTATTTTATTTGTGAGTGCACTGGAAAAAACCCGCATTTTTGATGTCATAAAAACAGCCATGGAGGTCTACGAAAATCGCCGCCGTAAGGTGCCGACTTCGGAGCTTAACGACTTTATGCTACCCATCATTGAACAGACTCCACCACCATCCATCAAGGGGAAATATATAAGGATTAAATATTGCACCATGCTACCAACTCAAACACCTACCTTTGCCTTCTTTGTTAATCTACCTCAGTATATTAGGGACCCCTATCGTAGATTTCTGGAGAACAAAATACGTGCACAGTGGAATTTTATGGGGTGTCCGATTCAAATATATTTCAGAAATAAGAATTAAAGATTACTTCTAAAATCTGTTAAATTTGACTCTGGGCAACAGCAGGCAGCTTTCTGATTTTGGAGGCTGCGTTGTTGTTATTTATAGTAGATAATACCAAAATTAAAAATATGAAAAGAGGACTTTTAAGTGTAGCCACCGCCATGCTAAGCATAGGTGCTATGGCGCAAATCGGAGTGGGAACATTAAACACCAAACCGCAAAACGTAGTTATTGGCAGTCAAACACCTGAATGGCAAGATGTTTCGGTATACAAAGTTGGTAAAGAGGCCCCAAGAGCCTACTTTATGAGCTACCTGAACCGCGCCGAGGCCGTGGCCAACGACTTTACGAAGTCTGAATTCTATTTACCACTTAACGGCCGCTGGAAGTTTTTCTACACCGACGACCACCGCAACCGTCCCAAAGACTTTTACAAACCTGAATTCTCGGTCAGCTCATGGAAAGAGATTAACGTGCCCACAAACTGGGAACGCCAAGGATATGGCACAGCCATATACACCAACCAACCTTACGAATTTGCGCCAAAAAACCCAAAGCCACCTACGCTGCCTGAAGCTGTTCCAGTGGGGCTCTATCGCCGTACATTCAACATTGAGTTTGGATGGTTGGATAGAGATGTCTTCTTGCATATAGGAGGTGTTAAATCAGGTGCTTATGTATATATTAACGGGCAAAAAGTGGGCTACTCGGAAGATAGCAAATCAGCCGCGGAGTTCCTTATTAACCCCTATATTAAAGACGGGCAAAACACACTGGCTATAGAGGTTTATCGCTGGAGTACAGGCAGTTACCTTGAGTGTCAAGACTTCTGGCGCGTGAGCGGTATTGAACGCGATGTGTATATCTATTCGCAACCCAAGATGCACCTGGAGGATTTCTATGTAAACTCTTCGCTGGACAGTAGCTACACCAATGGCCTTTTTGGATTGGAGATGTGTCTGACCAACAATTTTATACGTCCAACAGGCGAAATGCAAATTTGGTTTGAACTGGAAAATGAAGCTGGTGAATTAGTAGAGTACTCCTATGCTGAAATAGAAATGCAAGGGATGGAAAAAGATACAGTGCGATTTGCAAAAACCATAAAGAACGTCCATAAATGGAGTGCCGAAGACCCCTATTTGTATACCTTAGTACTAAAAATTAAACAAAACAATAAATTTACTGAATATATATCACAAAAGGTGGGTTTCCGCACCTCGGAGATTAAAGGGAACCAATACTTAGTTAATGGTAAAAGGGTGTTTATCAAAGGGGTAAACTACCATGAGACACATGAGGTAACGGGACACTACGTGGACGAGGCTACGATAATAAAAGATATGGAGCTCATGAAGCAGGCCAACGTGAACGCCATACGTCTGTGCCACTATCCTCAACAACGTCGCTTCTATGAACTGTCCGATAAGTACGGATTCTATGTCTGCGACGAGGCCAATATCGAATCTCACGGTATCGGATATGACCTAAGACGCACCCTGGGCAATAATCCCGCCTGGCTTGGAGCTCACATGGAACGCACACAAAATATGTATCACCAGAACAAGAACTACCCATGCGTAATGTTCTGGAGTTTGGGTAACGAGGCAGGTAACGGCTATAACTTCTACCAAACATACCTATGGCTCAAAAGTAAAGACCTCTCTAGACCAGTGCAGTATGAACGCGCTCTGCTGGAGTGGAACACCGATATCTACTGTCCTCAATACCCCTCGGCTGCCCTCTTCGAGGCTTGGGGTAAAGGGACTACCGACCGACCATACATAGCCTCGGAATATGCCCATGCCATGGGTAACTCCACAGGTACACTACACCATCAGTGGCAGATGATTTACAAATACCCCAACCTTCAGGGTGGATTTATTTGGGACTGGGTGGACCAAGGATTTTTGGAATACAATAAAGATAGTACACAAAGTTGGTGGAGCTATGGTGGCGACTACGGAGCGGGAGCACCATCGGACGGCAACTTCCTATGCAACGGCATCATAAGCCCCGACCGCACACCTCACCCAGCCCATACCGAGGTAAAATATGTCTATCAATACATACAGTTTAAGGCTATGGATTTGAGTCGTGGACAGGTGGAGATTAAAAACATATACGACTTTAACTCACTTTCAAAGTATGACATCACATGGGCCATCACAGGCAATGGCACCAAGGTTGCGGGAGGGACGCTGGCTCTGAATTTGGCCCCCAACGAGAGTAAAACTGTAACCATACCCATAAGTTCAATAAAAACCGCCAACGGGGTGGAATATTTCTTGAACTTCACTGCAAAACTAAAGGCATCAGACGGGCTACTTAAAAAAGGTGCCGAGGTGGCCGCAGACCAATTTATGCTGCCCATTAAAGGCGAAAAGCCTCAATACACGGCCAAGGGAAGTGTAAAGGTGGAACAAGCTGGTAATGATATAGAGCTAAGCAGCAATAGCTTTAGTATGGTTATTGATAAACCCACGGGTCAGATAAGTTCATACTCGGTCAATGGGGTACAGATGATGGACCAAGAGTTCGGTCTGCGTCCTAATTTTTGGCGCGCCCCAACCGACAACGACTATGGTAGCGCGATGCCAATGGCGGCCAAACTCTGGCGCGATATTTCCCTAGGCGACAAGGCCATGAGGGCCTCGAGCGTAACTTTGGACCGCAACGCACCAAGCGGTACAGCAATGGTGGTGGCCAAATATATGCTACCGGAGAGCACCTCACTAACAATAACCTACAAAGTCTATGCCAGCGGAATGGTAAATGTCGGTTATGATTTCAAGGGCAATAGCAACTCCTCGGCTCTGATTCCACGTCTGGGTATGCGAATGCGCCTACCCAAGGAGTACTCTACTTTGGAATACTTGGGACGCGGGGCGGTGGAGAATTACTCCGACCGTAGCCACGGCACATTTATTGGCCGCTACAAGAGTGATGCCAAGATAGAGGGATTTGACTATGTACGTCCTCAGGAGACTGGGCACCACACAGACACCCGTTGGATAGCACTGACAAAAGCCAAAGGGGCGGGGCTACTTTTCCAAGCCGATGGGACCATGGAATTCAATGCTTTGAATGCTTCGGTAGAGGATTACGATGGCGAGAGTTCATCAAAAGATTACCAGTGGCGTAACTTCTCGAAAGAAGATAAAAATGACCCCAAGGATGGTTACCTACGTCTGCCCAAACAGACTCACCTAAATGATGTGCCAGCAAGAGATTATGTGGAACTCAATATCGACGGCCGTATGATGGGGCTGGGAGGTGACGATAGTTGGGGCTCACGTCCAGAAAAAGAGCATACAATAAGTGCAGCTGATGATTTTACCTTTGGCTTTACCATCATACCAATCCGCACCAGCACAGAAATAAGTAAAGTTTCAGGAACTAAATATTAAAAAAGATGAGAAAGATAATCGTAGTGGCCTTAGCACTCATTAGTACAGGAGTGATGGCTCAAAAAGTTGTAATTTTTGATGGAGCAGCCATCAACGCCTCGGGAGTAAACAAAGATTTTGTAGCTGACTCGGTTGGTGTACAACATGCAGCTGGGGGACGAATGATTCTAAAAAAGGTGACTTTCCCCACCTTTAAAAATACCACTCGCGCCACCATTAACATCACCCTAGCCTCGGCAGGCGACCGTTGGGACAAATCGGGCTCGTGCTTTATAATCCCTTCGGACAAGGCCAATAACCTTTTGGAGGTGATGCAGGGGAACCAACAGTTTGCCCCACCCACAGCCGCCACTGGCTCTATGCGTGGGGTTCGTGTGGAAGGCGATTATGCACCCGCTTTGGAACTTATGCGCTTCATGACCCCCTTCGGTGTAGGCCACTACTCCGATGACCAGCTCAAACGTAAACCAGTCTATATCGCTTTTTGGGAACCATGCGTAAAGTGGAGCCAAGATATTTCACAACTTATCTCTTGCCTTCAAGGTCAAGCAACC
This sequence comes from Mucinivorans sp., assembly GCA_036654415.1. Classification (GTDB taxonomy): domain Bacteria; phylum Bacteroidota; class Bacteroidia; order Bacteroidales; family Rikenellaceae; genus Mucinivorans. The sequence continues at coordinate 72,117 of JAVVSB010000001.1, forward strand.
ATTGGGGTTTGGATTGACAGCTGGACTCCCGAGGGATATATAGTGTCGGTGGATGTTGAATTTGAGCAGAGCGAACTCAAATGCGATAAGATAAAAAAGAGCCATGTGCTGCCTCTTTTGAATACAGTCTATTACAGCGGTTCACAAGGAATGCCTGACCTGTTTGCTTATCAAGATATTGCCTTTGACTTCACGCTGCCCAAAGGTGCTAAAAATGCTAAGCTTTACTACATCACCACTGGCCACGGTGGCCACAGTGGAGGTGACGAATTTGTAAAGAAACAAAATATAGTATCGGTGGACGGCAAGGCGGTAATGGACTTTATACCCTGGCGCGACGATTGCGCCTCGTTCCGCCGCTTTAATCCAGGTTCTGGAGTGTGGCTTATCCCACGGACAGCCCCCTATATAGGACCCGAAGGCTACACCGAAAAGAGAATCGAAGAGAGCCTTGCCAGCAGTGATATAAGCCGTTCGGGTTGGTGTCCTGGCACATCAGTTACCCCAGAGATGGTGCCACTGCAAAATGTAGGCGCAGGAAACCACAGCCTACGAGTGAGCATACCAAAAGCTCAGACCAATAAAGGCGATGAACTAAACCACTGGCTCGTGAGTGCATATATAGTATATTCGTTATAAAACACAACATAAAATAATGACTGACAGACCATTGAAACTATTGGTCATGGTGCTGCTTCTAACCACGGGTGGAGCTATGGCTCAAAAGAGAGATATTACATATGACGATATTGCCCAAGGGCACCTGGCTGCGCGCTCAATACGCGGGCTACAATCCATGGCCGATGGACAACACTACTCTATGCAAAAGCGCGACGCCATTGTGCGCTACCGCTACAACGACGGACAGGCTTTAGACACACTCTTTAATGCAGAGTGGTACAAAGGCGAGATAGGCTCAGTGGCCGATTACGCCTTCTCGAAGGATGAAATGATAATGCTCCTTAAGACCAATCCAAGGCCCATCTATCGCCACTCTTCGCAATCCGACTTTTGGATTTACGACCGCACAGCCAAGACTCTAAAACCAGTCTCCACTGCTGGGGCTCAGCAGGAGGCTATGCTGTCGCCCGATGGGCGCAAGGTGGCCTACGTCCGTGGAAACAACCTCTGGGTGTTGGATATATTTAGCGGTATTGAAAAACAGATAACAGTGGATGGAGTACAAGGTGAAATTATTAACGGTATACCCGATTGGGTCTATGAAGAGGAGTTTGGTTTTAGCCGCGCCTTTGAGTGGTCGCCAAGCTCAGATGCCATTGCCTTCTATCGCTTCGATGAACGGAGAGTCAAAAGCTACGCCATGCAGACCTTCAAATCGAAAATATATCCAGAAGATTACACCTTTAAATATCCTAAAGCTGGTCAGGAAAATTCACTAATTCAGATTAAAGTTTTCCGTATACAGACTGGCGGTATGACCACATTGGATATTGGCACAGAACTAGATATTTACATCCCACGTATAGAGTGGACAGGGCGTGGTAATGAAATAGCCATCCACCGCCTAAACCGAAACCAAAATCAATACAACCTACTGTTGGCAGATGCCGTGTTGGGCAATTCCAAGGTTATCTATAACGAAGTTTCATCGACCTATGTAGAACGAATTGACGACCAAAAAATAACTATTCTACCAGACGGCAGACGATTTATTGTCAAGAATGAGACCGATGGGTGGATGCACCTCTATATGTATGACCTGACAACGGGTAAATATATCAGCCAAATTACAAAAGGAGAGTGGGAGGTGACCAAGATAAACGGCATTGATATGCGCTCGGGGAAGATATTCTACACCTCTACCGAAGGCTCACCCTTGGAGCGCGCCTTCTTTAGCATTAATTTCGACGGCAGCGGCAAACGACCTCTGACCTCAGAGGCGGGCTATTACAAAATTTCGATGAGCCGTGGAGCTAAGTACTTTATCAGCCAATACTCCACCGCCACTACTCCAAATATAGCCACATTACACCAAGCCAACGGCAAGATAGTACGTACTTTGGAGCTCAACGATATGCTAAAAACACATCTCCAAGAGTATGACATGCCACGTAAGGAGTTTATAAAATTCACCACCGAGCGAGGTGATGAGTTGATGGGATACATAATCAAACCATCGGACTTTGACTCCACAAAGAGCTACCCACTATTTATGACCCAATACAGTGGACCTGGCTCGCAGCGGGTCACTAACTCATGGGAACACTCTTGGGAGGAGGCCTTAGTAGCCGAGGGTTATTTGGTGGCTTGCGTTGACGGGCGTGGCACAGGCTTTCGTGGAGCTGCATTCAAACAGTGTACCTACAAAAATTTAGGCCAAAAAGAGGTTGAAGACCAAATTTCGGCCGCCAGATTCTTCGCCACCCTACCCTATATAGATGCCGATAGAATCGGAATTTATGGTTGGAGTTACGGTGGTTTTATGTCGCTAGGCTGCATACTTAAAGGGGCCGACATCTTCAAAATGGCCATCGCTGTGGCACCAGTGACCTCGTGGCGATACTACGACACCATATACACAGAACTCTATAACGGTCTGCCAGATGAAAACCCAGATGGATACGATAAAAATAGCCCTATCAACTTTGCTGAACTACTTCAAGGCAAACTACTTATAGCCCATGGCACGGCCGATGATAATGTACACGTGCAGAATAGTTACGACATGATAAGCGCACTGCTCAGTAAAGATAAACATTTTGATTGGGTGATATATCCAGATGTGAACCACTCCATGGGTGTATTCCGCAAAGATTTGACACTAAAAATGATAGACTACACCAAGAAAAATCTATAATAGATGGACTCAATTAAAGGTATTTACAGAATCGGCCATGGCCCATCATCGAGCCACACCATGGGACCACGCAAGGCCGCTCAAGAGTTCTTAGAACGTAACAGCGATGCCACACGTTTTGAAGTGACGCTCTATGGCTCTTTGGCAGCCACTGGACGAGGACACCTGACGGACGTGGCCATAATGGAGATACTATCGCCTGTAGCTCATACTATAATAAACTGGCAACCACACATATATCTTCCTTTTCACCCCAACGGCATGTTGTTTGAGAGTTTTAACCAGCAAGATGAACGCATGGAAAGCTGGACCATATACAGTATAGGCGGAGGGACATTGGCCAACGAAAAGAGTGCCGAAGGTGCTCCAACAAGTGTCTACCCAGCCAATAAAATAGACGAGATTCTCGCTTGGTGTGAACAACACGGCACCACCTATTGGGAGTATGTGGAACACCACGAAGGGGAACAGATTTGGGACTACCTATCTCAGGTGTGGGCGGTAATGCAACAGGCCGTAGAACGTGGACTTGAGGCTGAAGGGGTATTGCCTGGAGGTTTGGGCGTAAGGCGCAAGGCTACATCGTACTTTATCCGTTCAACAGGCTACACCGATATTATGAAATCACGCGGGCTGGTATACTCCTACGCCCTGGCCTGTTCTGAGGAGAACGCTGCTGGAGGACTTATAGTCACCGCCCCAACCTGTGGCAGTTGTGGGGTGATGCCAGCTGTACTATACCACCTATACAAGACACGTAACTTTTCGCAAGAACGCATCCTACGCGCGCTGGCAACGGCGGGCATCTTTGGAGCCTCGGTCAAACACAACGCTTCGGTAAGCGGAGCCGACGTGGGGTGTCAAGGCGAGGTGGGAGTAGCATGCGCTATGGCATCAGCAGCAGCCAACCAACTCTTTGGCGGGACTCCTGCTCAGATTGAGTATGCGGCAGAGATGGGCTTAGAACACCACTTGGGACTCACTTGTGACCCTATTTGTGGGCTGGTACAGATACCATGTATCGAGCGAAACGCCTTTGCGGCAGCGCGCGCCATGGACTCCAATATCTTTGCCACATACTCCGACGGTTGCCACAGCGTAAGCTTTGACCGCGTGGTGGAGGTGATGCGTCAAACAGGACACGACATACCAAGCCTATACAAAGAGACATCAGAAGGGGGATTGGCAGCCAAAAAGTTATGAACGTAGAACAGGCGTTACAACTTTTCCGTCAGCAATATGCCAACACGGAGCCCTACCACAGATGGGTAGATTTATTGGGCATTGCACCCGCTGGAGTTGACACATTGGAAAAGATACCTTTTTTGCCTATCGAATTTTTCCGCAACGAGAGACTCTACTGCGCCAACCACGAGCCAGAACTTATTTTTACAAGTAGTGGCACCACTGGCTCCCAAAGTTCGACCCACTATGTGGCCTCGGCGGCAGAATATGAACATAGCTTTACGGAGTGTTTTAAACAATTCTATGGATCGCCAGAGCAATATACTTTTTTTGCGCTACTGCCCTCCTACCTCGAACGCCAAGGCTCATCGCTGGTCTATATGGCGCAGAAATTCCATGACAAAAGTATGAATAAGGGTGGATTTTTCTTATACGACCACCTCTCACTCAAAAATTCACTTGAGAGAGCTGTGGACGCTGGACATAAAATTCTGCTACTAGGAGTTAGTTTTGCCCTACTAGACTTTGCTGACCACTACCATATACAACTGCCCCAAGGGGCCATAGTGATGGAGACGGGAGGCATGAAGGGACGACACCGCGAACTCTCACGCCAGGAGTTACACCGCACACTATGCAAAGCTTTTGGCCTAAAGACCATCCATTCGGAATATGGGATGTGTGAACTACTGTCGCAGGCCTACTCCCGGGGTGAGGGAATCTTTCGCTGCCCAGATTCGATGGCCATTTTAATTCGTTCAGCAAGCAACCCCCTTGAGATTCTACCCTTCGGGCAAGTAGGAGCAATCAATATCATTGACCTCAATAACCGCCACTCGTGCAGTTTTATTGCCACCCAAGACAAAGGCATAGCTATGGAAGATGGCTCTTTTCAGATTTTGGGGCGCATGGAGCAATCTCCACTTCGTGGGTGCAATATGTTGTTAACCAACAATTAATAAGTCTTACCATTAAATATCAGATAACCAAAATTGAAGAGTACAGACCAATTTTTGGGCCCTGTGGTGTATTTGACCAAGGTGATAGAGGCTGGTCCCAAAATGGTTTGGTAGGTAAGCGTGCCACCAAAGATATACTTTAGATTCTGCTGTACACGCTCGGCTGTTGGCCTCATCCAACCACCATCATAAAACAGCTCCTGGGGTACAAAGGCATAGGCATAAGTTTTTAGATAGAAATTACCGTTGGGCAGAAACTTAACAATGGGCATCACACCAATCCCCAAATAGGACGGACTACGAAACTCTTTCATCATTAAGGTATTGGAATGAGGAGTAGGGCTGAAAGAGGGAGCTGTGATGGAGGTGATAACACTGTTTTGAAAATTACGGTGGTTGGAGAGTGTCAAATCAAACATATAACCGATATTGAACCAACGGCCGCAATCGATGTAATGTTCACGCATATAGCGCAATTCGACCCAATTGTGGTTACGCCCCGTAAAGGCAGAAGCGATTGTCTTGTTGGCATCACCAGGAGTATAATCCTCAATACCTTCAACAAACTTAACCGAGACAATACTATTTTTACCCTCAGTGGCATATTGCGAGAAGTTGAGAGTTTGGCTCTGGAGCTCGGCCGTAAGGTTGACATACGAGAAACGACTATTGTCTGACCTATCGGCCGTGGTGTGTAGACCCGTATAGTAATTATCGGAAGTGATACCCAAAGTTAAGCGACCACGGAAGGCGATATTATTACTGAGCACTGGTATGGCCACCGAGGTGGTAAGGTAGTTGTTCACTGCATCATCGTAACGCCAATCTTGGTTGCGATAGTAGTTGTAGGAGTTGGAGCTATTCATATTCCGCTGCTCATAGCCATAACCATAGTCGATGTAGAATGGGAATTGAGTGTAGAAGTCGTGACGACCACCAATCTGCACCGAATTATAAGATGAGCCGAAATAGCCCCGCAGGCTGTAGCTGGCCGCTGAACGTCCCACCCTCTTGTAATCAAAGCCCAAATAGGCCATAGAGAGCGAGGTGGAGGAGACATTACCTCCGATGGAGATTTTCATGCTGGGCTTGGTGTGCATGGTCACATCAACGGAGTAGAATCCAGTCTGAGGGTTGAAACTAACCTCGGGGAATTCGCCCGTAAAGACCTCGGAGGCTAAAACGCGCATATATTTCTCCTGGAAATAATCAGCCGTAACAAGTTGATTCTCGGTGATACCCAACTGTCGCATAACATAGGTGGTTTGGGATGGCGACAGCCCCTTGATATTGATTCTTTCGAAGATAAGGGGTTTAAATTTGGCTTTAAAAGCAGCTCTCCGCCTACCCACCTCAGAGGGTGAGATACGCCGCTTGATTTTTTCCCTAATCTCGGGCATCTGGCGCATGGCATCCTCATAACCACGAGCAATGACATAGGCCGCTCGAGAGTAGTCGAGCACCGCAATATCGGGAAAACGCCGAGCGATGGTCACATCACGCAACGAATCAGGCAGGGTGTAATTAGTTTTGTTTGCTATCATAACCGAGACCTGCCCCATAAGGTCGGACTGCTTAGGGTTTTGATAGTTACCAGAACAGATACAACCAATGAGCACGTCGGGAGCGAAATCCTGCTCAAGAGTCTGAAAAGGAAAATTATTATAAATTCCACCGTCATAAAGCAGCACCGAATCCATGGTCAACGGTTTGAAAGCAAAAGGAAAAGTCATGGAGGCACGCACAGCAAAAGGTAACGAACCATGGCGGAAAGTAATTAACTTCTTATTGTACACGTCAGAGGCCACACAACGAAAAGGGACCATCAGGGAGTCGAAATTCTCACGCGCAGCCCACGATGCAGGCGAAATCATACTCATAAAAGCTAAATCGATACGGTAAGGCGAGACTATATTCACAGGTAGTTGGATGGCATTAAACTTAGTCTTCTCGGGATTGATATTAACCGATACCATTTCGGGAGTAGGTTCAAAACGTTTGAAATAGTAGCGATACTCATCGGGCATCTTACCCGAGAGCCAAGTACGCACGGAGTCAGTTACAAAAAAATCAATCATCTCATCGGGTGAGTAACCAGCGGCATACATCGCCCCCACAATAGCCCCCATAGAGGCCCCAGAGACATAGTCAATGGGGATGCTATTCTCTTCAAGCGCCTTCATAATACCCACATGATATAGCCCCTTGGCCCCACCACCAGCCAACACCATACCAACCCGCTGAGCCGAAGTACTAAGAGATAAAAAAAGGAGAAAAAGGAGAAAAAGTTTTTTCATAAGCAGTCTATTTCTTATTGATTGAATCCCGACAAAAGTACATTTTTTTTAATACCTTTGCAACTATGTATGCAGATGTTATATTGCCTTTGGCTTTGGAGGCTACACTCACCTACTCCGTGCAGCAGGACAGCGTGGTGCAGGTGGGCTCACGCGTGGTGGTACCACTTGGAGCACGAAAACTGACAGGCATAGTGAGCGCACTACATCAAACAGCACCTCTGTTCAAAACACGTACCATAATCACGGTTATCGACCCAGAACCAATAATAAATCCAAGGCAGATTAAGCTGATGGAGTGGATTGCGGCCTACTACCTCTGTCCAGTGGGGCAAGTATTACGCGCGATGATACCATCGGGCATCAAAAACGCTGACTATAATCCTCCAATGCTATCCGTCTTTATGTTTGAACATGAGCATATGAATCAAGAACAACTCTGCGAACTTCTCGATTCTTTGGCACGCACCAAAGCTCAACAGAAAACTTTATTACACTTTATAGAACACCCCCACCCCATGACCATGAGGCAGTTGCTAAGATGCGGAGCAACAGTCAGTGGCCTAAATGGACTGTTAAAAAAAGGTATCGTGCATGGTAGCAAAGTAGCAATCACAAATTATTCAAAACTATCGCCCCTAGAAAATGAACCTTGCACTACACATTTCCAATTAGATGGCGGTACAACCCTATACTGGGAGCATAGCCACACAGACCGTGTGTCCATGCTCTCAGTTCAAATTAGGGGGCAGCTAAGTTGTGGTAGAGTCACCTTAGTGGTGGTACCTGACAACTTTTCGGCTAGACGCATGGCACACTCACTCTCAATGATTTTTGAGGATGGGGTGGTGCTTTTTAGTGGTGCACAAACAGTGGCACAACGGTCACAGAGTTACCTACGCTTAGCCACATCCCCTCAGAGCGTGGCGGTTGTGGTGGGCACGGCTACGGCTCTACTCTTGCCATACTCCACACTTGGATTGGTGGTGGTGGTAGACGAACACGATTACGGACATAAGCAAAGCGAAAGCGCACCACTGCTAAACAGCCGCGACACAGCTTTGATGCTCTCTCATATAAACATCTGTCCAACGCTACTACTGAGTCCATCCCCTTCGGTGGAGAGTTTTTTTAATACCATAATAGGTCGGTGGAAGCTCATTGAAAACGACCCGGTAAAGGTGAAAATCAAAGTATTGGAGCGTGGCAAGGAGTTGTTATCAAAATACCTAAGAGGCCAAATTGAACAGACCATAAGCGGGGGGCAACGGGTTATCTTGATGCAAAATCGTCGTGGATACGGACTCTACGCCGAGTGTGGCGACTGTGGGCATACCCCCACCTGCCCACAATGCTCGGTCAGTCTGACGCTTCACCAAAGTAAAAACGCACTATTGTGCCACCACTGTCAACATAGTGCCCCGATGGTCTGCCCCGAATGCGGCTCCTCCAACCTACTACCACAGGGCTATGGCACTGAAAGGATGGAACATATCGTAGGAGAATTATTCCCCAACTTCAAAATATCCCGCATCGACGCCGACACAATTGGAGAGCACCCCAAGGAGATAGAACAAATAATTAGCAACAGTAATATTATTATAGCTACACAACTTATTGTACGTGGATTCCAGGTTGACAATGTGGGGCTAATGGCGGTGCTCAACGCTGACAATCTATTTGTATCGCCCGATTTTAGGACATCGGAGAGGGCTATGGGCCTACTGCTGGGGCTAAGGAGCATGGTCTGTGAGGATGGACAGATGGTTATTCAGAACTCCTCGACAGGAAGCTCAGTGGTCAAAGCTCTGGAGTGGGGGCAGGTCAAAGAGTTCTACCAACAAGAGGTGACCGAGCGCATCGCCTTGGGGTACCCACCAGCCACGCGCATTACCCTACTACAACTAAGTTTCCACGACCGTGAGCTGCTACATACAGCAGCCTACCGTTTGGAGGCCTCTCTGAGGCCTACCTTGGGAGACGCTCTCTCGGCCCCCTACGAACCGTTGGTGGAGCGTACCCGTGGCGAGTGGTTGCTGGAGATGGCTCTGAGACTTAAAAAAGGGACTTCAGCAGAGCATCTCAAAAAAGAGATACTAAAGGCCGTCGCAATATTTAGGCGCGAGATGCCCACTGTGGGGCTCACCGTTAATGTAGACCCGCTATAAATTAAAAAAGTGCATGGCCTTTGGGTAAAGCCATGCACTGAATAACGTCCACTGGAAAGTCTATCAACCACCACATTTGGAGTGGCCGCACGAGCTACAAACCAAACACCCCTCTTGATAAATCAAGGAGTCCTGCCCACACTGAGGGCACTGCGTACCGCTCTTGGCCTTGGTGCCATTGGGTATATATTTATGGAGTGCCCGAGCCACACCATTTTTCCAAGTATTGATAGTCTCACTGTCTAAGTGCAGTGAGCTAACCAAAGTCACCACATCCACAATAGGCATAGCATTGCGCAACACACCAGAAATCAACTTGGCGTAGTTCCAGAACCCCTCATCAAAGAGGCGTGAAATCCCCCCAACAGTGTTGGTATAACCATATTTATCTTCATACTGAAAGTCGTAGCGAGTACCATTCTCCTCCTCCTTAACCTTGATAATCTTACCATGATTAATGCGCTTGGGGATAAACATGGCATCCTCTTCGATTTTACCAGTGAAAATCTCGTAAGGAATACCGTTATAAAGCCCCACAAAAGCTATCCACTCCTCAGAACCATTGCTAAAACGGACCACCTCGGCATCCAGTATCTCGGGGCGTTTAGCAGGAAGCTTACTCTGAGCCTCGCCCTTGTCCTTTTTGAGTAACACACCAGCACGTGAACCATCGCGATAAACCGTCACCCCTTTACAACCCTCTTGCCAAGCGGTCTTATAAACATTGGCCACAAGCTCTTCGGTGGCCTCGGCTGGCAGGTTAACTGTCACCGAAATGGAATGGTCGACCCATTTTTGAATCGCCCCCTGCATCTTAACCTTGCTCACCCAATCGATGTCATTACTGGTGGCCTTATAGTAGGGCGACTGCTCAACAAACTTCTCGACCTGTTCATCACTCATCTTGGCAATATGCTCGAGAGAATGGCCAACACTGCTGAGCCATGTGATAAAATGGTGGTGAAAAACATTATACTCCTCCCAAGAGTCACCCATCTCATCAACAAAACTTACAACAGCATTTTGGTCCGAAGGGTTAACCTTGCGACGACGTTTGTAGACAGGAAGGAAAACTGGCTCAATACCACTAGTGGTCTGAGTCATAAGCGAAGTAGTACCAGTGGGGGCAATGGTCAACATGGCAATGTTACGGCGACCACTCTTGACCATCTTGGCATAGAGCTCGGCAGAGGCCTCCTTGATACGCTGTATCATAGGATTCTTGGCCTCGCGCTCGGCATTGTACATAGGGAAAGCACCTCGCTCTTGGGCCATCTCAACCGAAGAACCATAAGCTGATAAGGCCAATGTACGCTGAATATCAACCGCAAAGGCAATAGCCTTGGAACTTCCATAACGCAGGCCTAGGGCAGCCAACATATCACCCTCGGCTGTGATACCCAAACCGCAACGACGGCCACGAAGAGCCTTGTCGCGAATCTTCTCCCACAACTGACGTTCCACACGACGAATATCATCGGTCTCGGGGTCACCAGAAATCTTATGGATTATCATCTCTACCTTTTCAAGCTCCAAATCAATAATATCGTCCATAATACGCATCGCACAACGAGTATGCTCCTTGAAGAGGTCGAAATTAAAAGAGGCCTGTTTGGTGAAAGGTTTATCAACATAGCTGTAAAGATTCATGGCCAACAGACGACAACTGTCGTAAGGGCAAAGAGGTATCTCGCCACAAGGGTTGGTTGAGACAGTGCGGAAACCCTGGTCGGCATAGCAATCGGGGATACTCTCCCTAAGAATGGTGTCCCAAAAAAGCACACCAGGCTCGGCCGACTTCCAAGCATTGTGTATAATTTTATTCCACAGAGTGGTGGCATCTATGGTGTTTTCAAAAATGGGCGTTTTGCTGTCGACAGGGAACTGCTGATGGTAATTTTTACCCTCCATCACAGCTTTCATAAACTCATCATCCAATTTAATAGAGACATTGGCCCCCGTGACCTTACCCTGCTCCATCTTGGCATCAATAAATCGCTCGGCATCGGGATGTTTGATTGAAAGAGAGAGCATCAAAGCTCCGCGACGACCGTCTTGGGCCACCTCACGCGTTGAGTTGGAGTAACGTTCCATAAAAGGGACAATACCCGTAGAGGTCAACGCCGAGTTGAGTACGGGAGAGCCTGTAGGGCGAATATGTGATAGGTCGTGCCCCACACCACCGCGCCGCTTCATGAGTTGCACCTGCTCCTCGTCAATGCGAATAATACCACCATAAGAGTCGGCAGGCTTCTCATGGCCAATAACAAAACAGTTACTCAGCGAGGCTACCTGAAGGTTGTTACCCACACCCGTCATAGGCCCCCCCTGAGGAATAATGTACTTAAAATCTTCGAGCAAACTCAGCACAGTCTGATAAGACATGGGGTTGGGATACTTCTGCTCGATACGTGCAATTTCAGAAGCTATACGCTCGTGCATCTGCGAGGGTGAGCCCTCAAAAATTTTACCATAAGAGTCTTTTAAAGCATACTTACTAACCCAAACAGTGGCAGCTAATTCGTCGCCATTGAAATATTCGCGAGCTCCTTGAACAGCCTCTTCGTAACTAAATTGTCGTTTTTTATCCATAGTCATTCTTGTTTTGTTGAAACTGATACAAAGATACAACATCAAAATGAGGTTGTATCAACTTTTAGAATAAGTTATCAACAAGTTGTTATATGTTTAATTACCAACAATTTAACAATTTACATGGCTGTAACCAACACTTTGACAATGACTTTACGAATTACCCCTGAGCCAACCAACGGAGCATGAGCATCCTCAGGGAAAAAAAGGAGCACATCACCAGCATGAGCCTCCATATATTGTCGCGGAGAGTCGCTAAAAAAACCTATATCACTTGTGGTGTCAAACTCGCCATCCACCATTTTGCACTCCTCGATGGGCGAAAAACCAAAACGTTCGACACCACAAAGCACACTCTGCACGTCGATGTAGCGTTGGTGCACCTCCAAGCGGCACTCCTTAGGCTCCTTGAGAGTGGTCTCGACCACCATGGCGTAGATATCAGCCCCCTGAATTTCGTAACGCCCAACTGGCAAATCTTTGGCCATGGCAATAAAATTTACGGCCTTAGCCAAAAGGGGACTCATGGCAGCGTAACGTGCTGTAGACGTTAAAGTTGTCTGTATCATTTTTTATTTCATTAAATATTCTATAACACGTTGTTCAGCTATAAAAGGCGAGAGGTCAGAGAGCCCCATAGACTCCGAGGCCACACGCAATAGCTCCTCCATGGGCACATCAGAGGAGAGATGTTGTTTTTGAAGAAAATAGCGACCGGCCTCGGATAGGACAGTCAAAGGGACCAATCCTATAATCTCGGTACCTGTGACCCGGAGACCGCGCGCAGCAGCCCGTGCACTCACCTGCTCAAAGGCCATATGCAAGGGGGTGAGGTGAATGTCGGTGATATTCATCGACACCTGCGCAATTTGATACTCATCAATATACCACCCAATAGCCTTACACCCCTTCAACGTTCCACGCTGCCAAAGGCCATTTACTTTGCGCCCTTTTTCGCGTACATCACAGGCTATCTGCTGGGCCTGCTCAGCGGAGGCTGTGTTAAGATTAAAATTAACGGCCACCAAAAAATCGCGCGCCCCCACGATGGTGGCTCCGCTACGGGCAACCTGTGGAGTAAACTCATGGGGACCAAAATCGGGTCGCCATAACTCACTGACCATTTTAGCCGCCAACCCCTCGTATTCACCACTACGCACATCAGCCAAATTGCGGCGCAAGGGATTCGAGGCTGCAGCCTCGTAATTATAGGTAGGAATGCCCAACTGCTCTGAGATGCGTTGGGCCAAACCACGAGCTAAAATGGCACACTGAGCCAGTGAAATCCCACTAATGGGCACCAACGGTAAAACATCGGTGGCACCTAGACGGGGATGAGCTCCGTGGTGCTGCCGCATATCAATGAGCTGCGAGGCACAACGCACTCCGCAAAAAGCAGCCTCTACCACCGCCTCAGCCTCACCAACAAAGGTCATAACGGTACGATTGGTTGCCACCCCTGGGTCTACATTTAGCAGATTTACCCCTGGAACATCACCGATGGCACTAGCAATCTGACGGATAACCTCCTTATCGCGCCCCTGCGAAAAATTGGGAATAGATTCAATTACATTCATCTTACTCACTTTTAAATAGATACATAGTCTCACCAGGGCGTATCAGGCGAAAATTTTCACGTGCATAACGCTCCACAAAAGCACTATCGCTCATACCCTGAATCACCATCGAATCCTCAGTGATGCGAGCTCGATAGAAATCACGCTCAGCCTTGAGGGTCTCTATTTTTTGGTCAACGGCCGACAGAGTCAGGAAGTTATTACGGTCGAAAAACATCAACCAGACAAAAAACAACACCGTCACAAGTAGGATTATATTACGATTTGAAAAAATCTTCTCTATCTTCATTACCAAAATTTATAAAAATGGTGTACAGGACCAGCCCCATGGCCAAGAGAGTAGTCAGCTGCCGTGGCCAAAGCTTGATGTAGATATTTTTCGGCCCGTTCCACCGATTCATTTAAGTCCAACCCATGAGCTAGAAAAGCGGCTACAGATGAACTAAGCGAACACCCTGTGCCGTGGGTATTAGGCGTTATAATCCACTCGTTAACAAATGTTTGAATGCCTTTATCATCTACCAAGAAATCAGTAATCATACCTGCATTCGGCTCTTTATGCCCCCCCTTAAGCAACAATCCACGGCAACCGCGTTCCGAAAGGTAGGTCCACACCTTCTCAACGCAGATACTACCCGTTAGCCTCTCTGCCTCGATAAGGTTGGGGGTGATGATACTGCAAAGAGGCATCAACTCATTTACAATAACATCTATAACCCCCTTAACAGAGAGTTCATCGCCCGAAGTGGCCACCAACACTGGGTCGAGCACAACATTCTGCACCGAGTAACGCAATAATGTACGAGCCACAGCACGCGCCACATCGGTCGAGCCCAACATGCCTATTTTGATGGCATTGGCTCCGATATCATCCAGCACACTACAAATCTGCTGCTCCACTAAGCTCCCAGACATAGGCTCAATGACCTGAACCCCAATGGTATTCTGAGCCGTAATGGCCGTAATGGCCGAAGCCGCATAACAGCCACAAGCCGAGATAGTCTTTATATCAGCCTGAATACCAGCCCCACCACCGCTGTCGGAGCCAGCAATTGTAAGTACACGTTTATAAACATTCATAAATACAAAGATACGAAGTTTTTGTTTTTTTGCGGTTAATTATAAAATTTACATTAAATTTGTGGAAATAAAGATAGAAATATGACAGATAAACAAATAATAGACTTTGGACGTGGCGTAGTGCGCACCGAATGTGCCTCGGTGGCGGCCTTAGAGGGTTGTATTGACGACCATTTCGCCGCCGTGGTTTCGGTTATATACAAGAGCAAAGGCCGTCTAATTATCACAGGTATAGGCAAAAGCGCACTCATTGCCAATAAGATTGTGGCCACTCTTAACTCCACAGGCACCCCCGCCATCTTCCTACACGCAGCTGACGCCATACATGGTGACCTAGGCATTGTGCAACCTCAAGATATAGTGATGTGTATCTCAAAAAGCGGGAACTCTCCCGAAATAAAGGTCCTAATTCCATTTATCAAAAACATGGGGAACAAAGTGGTAGGTATGGTTGGTAACATGGACTCTTTTTTGGCAAAACAGTCGGACCTAGTTCTCAACACCACCGTCGAACAAGAGGCCTGCCCTAATAACTTAGCACCCACCAGCTCCACCACCGCACAGCTGGTCATGGGCGATGCTGTAGCCATGGCTCTGTTGGAGATGCGGGGCTTCACCACCACCGACTTTGCACGCTTCCATCCAGGAGGCGCACTGGGTAAAAAACTCTATACCCGCGTGCGAGACATTATGAGCCAAGAGGAACCACCAATAGTGGAGGCCTCGGCACACTTGGACACCATTATCATAGAAATTTCGGGAAAAAGACTCGGGGCCACCGCGGTACAACAAGAGGGGGAAATTGTTGGCGTGATAACAGATGGCGACCTACGACGGATGTTACTTGGCCGCAAGGATTTAGTAAAAGTACATGCTAGCGACATTATGACCCCAAATCCCAAAAGTATATCCGAAGACGAACTGGCTATCAATGCCTTTGAGCTGATGGAACGCAACAAAATAACACAGCTGCTGGTAATGAGTACAGAAGGTTATGTGGGTATCATACATATCCACGATTTATTACGCGAGGGGGTAGTATAAACTGCCCGTTTGCCATTTTGACAGGTAAAAATATTGCTTCAGATTTTTTATTTCATAAAAAATCATTACCTTTGTACTCCTAAAAGAGGGGCCCATAGCTCAGTTGGTTAGTAGCACCTGACTCATAATCAGGGGGTCGCAGGATCATGCCCTGCTGGGCCCACTCAATAAAAAAGGTCTTGCAGCATTTGTTGTAAGGCCTTTTTGTTGCTCTGGGCATTAATTTTTAGAAGTTTAGCCAGCTCTTAAGCGAAGTGATTTTCTCTTTGCTTACTACCACATTATCCTTGATGGCAGGTTTAAGGTGAATCATTATTTTCCCATTAAAATAGGGTTCTATCCTGGTGATGGAGCTTATACAGATGATTATCTGACGGTTGGCTCTAAAAAATTGGTCTGGGTCCAATTGTTCGGTGAGTTTATCGAGCGAAAGGTCAATGATATGTTCGCGCCCAAGGTGTGTTACGGCGAAGGTGACCCTGTTTTGGCTGTAAAAATAGGCTATGTCGGCCACTTGCAACGTTTGAAACTGCTCTGTGCCAGCAATAAGGAAACGGGTGCGGAAGCGTTTATCGCGACTTTGCAGGCTCTCTAGAACTGTATCCAGGTAATCTGGACGCTCTATATTGGCCGTTAAGGTTTCATATTTGACGATGGCCTCCAGAAGTCGCTCGCTATCAACTGGTTTAAGGATGTAGTCAATACTATTGACGCTAAAGGCACGAATGGCATACTCATCGTAGGCAGTGGTAAAGATAATGGTTGAACTTGGATGTGCTTGGTTCAAAAAATCAAATGAGTTGCCATCGGAGAGTTGGATATCCAAAAATATTATATCGGGATGGCGATTCACAGCGAACCATTGCACAGCCTGTTCGACATTGCCCTCCAAGAGGGTAATATCCCATTGGGGACGCAGCCTGCCGACCATAGTTGTCAACAAGCGGGCCGAGGGTATCTCGTCTTCGATGATTACAACTCTTAACTTATTCATAACATAGTGGTATTTTAACAGTAAACATCTCTTTGCCACCGAGAACCACGATATCGCGACTGAGGATTAATTTGCATCTCTTAGATAGATTTTTGAGTCCTATGCCTGGCGAATCTTGTACCTTTTTGGGATTAACAGAGTTACTCACCACCAAATACTCTTTATTGGCTGATATATGGATATCCATTTTGTGGTTTACCGATATGGCGTTGTGTTTAATAACATTTTCCACAAGGAGTTGTAGTGTTAGCGGGGGTAGTAGGCTCTCGTTATAGTCGGTTGGGATATCTAAATCACAATGGATACAATCACCCAGGCGCACTTGATGCAGAAAGAGATAGGCACGTGTAAAATCTACCTCTTGGGCCAGGCTTACCAGTGGCTTGTCTTGGCATTGAAGCACATAGCGGTAGACCTCGGAAAGGTTACGGGTAAAGACAATAGCACTCTGTGGCTCATACTCAATTTCGGCAATTAGGGTATTGAGACTGTTGAATAGGAAATGAGGGTTGAGTTGAGCTTGCAGGGCGTTGTAGTTGGCTCGGTTGTTTTCTTGCTGCAACTCAGCGGCCTGATGCTGTAGTTGCAATGTATTTTTCATTGATTTATAGGCAATCAATAACCCAACAATCACCAGTTCCACCAACCACACTACGACCAAAATACGTACCCCTACATTGGGGAAGGTAAAGGGTGATTGAGCCCCCACAAGTAACTTGGCACACACCAATAGGCGTAGTGGTATTGGTTGTTAATCCAAGAGCTTAATCGTATGAGTGCATAACCAAGAACGTTGAAGGCTACTACAAAGAATACAACGGCTCCAACCGAAGAGAGCGATTCCATCATCTGATTGGTCATATTGGTGTAGTTGACCAACAACACATAGGAAAAGAGCCCCAATCCCGAGAACAAAGTAATGTAGATAAGGGGGCCTAATTTTATATTCATTTGTTTTCAGAGACTTGATATATTACAAAGTTACAGTTTTTTGAGAGAAATTGTTTAAATTTCTTAGAGGCTGTTTTAATTTGTTTTCAAAATTTTATTACTGCTATTTTTGAGGCTATTTTCATCGATGATTTGCCGAGATAGTAGTGGGCTACAGCTCAAAAATCAGCGGAAAAAGGGTACAAAAAGGGGTGGTAATAAAATGGTGGAAAGAGATTAAAACCGCTCCTTAGCGTAACTTATTAGAGATTATCTGTAAAAACTCCTCACGCGTCTTCTGCTCCTTGAGGAAGACACCCGTAAAGGCCGAAGTGGTGGTCACCGAATTTTGCTTCTGTACCCCCCGCATCTGCATACACATATGGGCCGCCTCGATGACCACCGCCACACCCATAGGCTCCAGGGCCTGCTGTATGCAGTCTCGAATCTGAACCGTAAGTCTCTCCTGCACCTGTAGGCGTCGCGCAAAACAGTCCACCACGCGCGGTATCTTCGATAGCCCTGTGATATAACCATTGGGGATATAAGCTATGTGGGCCTTGCCATAAAAGGGCAACATATGGTGCTCGCACAAGGAGTAGAGCTCTATATCCTTGACCACTACCATCTGTTTATACTCCTCGCGAAAGCGTGCCGAGTTGAGTATGGCAATGGGGTCCTGAGTGTAGCCACTGGTCATAAACTGTATTGAGCGAGCTACCCGTTCGGGGGTCTTTATCAACCCCTCGCGCGTGGTATCCTCCTCGAGCAGCTCCAAGACTTTGGAGTAACACTCTGCTAATTTTTCTGTCTTTTCGTCCATCTGTTTTTTATTCCATTAATGAGGGAATCTCTATCTCCATAAATTCTATCTTCTGCTCATCGCTCCCCTCGAAGAGCAACCCTAGGTTACCCCCTGGTAGCTCCGTAAGGCACGAGTAGCCGTAAGGGCCAGGGCTAACTAGCTTCTTATATTTCCAATCAAAGGTGAATTGACCATTGCTCTGGTTAATCAACCCCAGGGCTATGGTCCCGTTTTTGCGCGCATCGGCAAAGTCCGAGAACGAGATGGCTACAGCTGCCTTACCCTCAATTGGTTGCGAGAGGTTGATAACTGAAATCTGACACCCATTATTACCTGCGTTTTGTAGCTCTGTGGCCACGGCAGTGCCAAAGGTGGTCCCACCATCATTAGAGATGGCGTAACTTATCTTGCCTTTCCAAGCGTTGCGCGCAAAGATGGCGATAGCTCCACCAGGGAGCTCCACCACTTGAGCCTCTGACATCTTGCTCACTCCGCTACCCAAGGCGGGGGTCTCTCCGCGTTGCCATGTGGCACCCTGGTCGTCGCTGTAAATCACAGCGCAGCTCTCGCGCCCATTAACGGGGAAGTAGACGGGCAGCAACAAGCGACCTCGGTGGGTACCCTGTTGAATCTGAATGGAGTTGCCAGGGCCAGCAATGAAGTATTGTTCGCTCTGCTGCTTTAGGTAGTTCACATTTATGGGGGCCGACCATGTGGCTCCCGAGTCATCGCTGTGGATAATCCATAGGTACGAGGTGCGGAAGACACGGAACAACGACCGTTCGAAATAGATGCTCATCGGGGCATCGACACTCTCGTATAGCTGTTGTTTAACGGTGAGTGGAATGCCCTTGTGTAGCAGCTCGAAATGGTTATTGACGCTATACTCGGTGGGTTGGTTACTTCTGTCGTCCCATATTATACCGCCCTGGCGGATAGTGAAATTAAAGTTGGCCATATCTTGGTCGGCCGTCTGTTTGTCCTCTGGTACGGGGTCAGAGGTCAGAGCCAGATATTTCTCTGTTCCAATGGTTTTGAAGCCTGACCCTGGTAGGCAACGCCCTGCGGTGGCTATGCCGCCCCCCCAAGGGAAGGCATCCACCATCATGTAGACCCTGCGGTTGATTTTGTCCTCCATCATCACTGGGTCGATAAACGAGGCACTCCAGGTGCGGTAGCCTGAGGTGTTGGGGAAGTCGGTGAAATTAAGGGGTAGGGTAGCCTCGCCAAAGCTATGCCCGCCATCCGTCGAGCGGCGCAGGGCGTTGTCCAGGTTGTTGGGCGAGTCGAAGGTGCCACCAAAGCGGGCATCCATCGAGGCCAACACTGTGCCGTCGCTAAGGCTCAGCAGCGATGGGATACGGAATTGGTTGCAGCGCGTGGCATCGCCCTTGTAGAACATATCAAAGCGGGCCACGGGGGCAAACTCTTTGGGGGCTGGGGTCTGGTTAGTAATCTCCAGCAACCTCTCGTCCGAGAGCAGAGAGTCGTAAATCTCTACCATTTTCATCTGGCCACTGTATGGAAAAATATCGTTACCTGAGGCGCGTGGTAGTTTACCCACAGCCGCGCTGTTGAGGCCCTCTATATTACTAAGGAACTGATAGTTGCTACCCGTAAGTGGGAGCGAAAGTAGCAGACGGCCGTTGGCAAAGAGTTTATAACCCTGCCCCTTGGTGGCCTTTAGTGCTATAGTTTGTAATTTGGCCACTGGGCGGGTGGTTGCGGCCTCACCGCGGATGTGGGTTACCCCGTGAGTCTCGAAGCCTATATTTTTGCCATCGATGTAGAGTGTAAAATAGGCTGTCCCTTGGCGGTCGTCAGCCAGACCCACCAGGGTCTGTTTGTCGGCTATTGAGCTGAGTTGCTGCACTATAATGGTGCCTTGCTCCATTTTCGAGAGTAGGTCTGTCTGCTTGCTATTAAAAGATTTACCACCCACACCGTAGGAGATATTCATCTCTGTGGCCTTGTATAGCAGCAGTGTATCGGCAAAAGCTGGTTGGAAGACCAGCATGGTGTCGCTGGGGGTCTCCCCCCCCGCCTTAACGAAAATAATCTTACCAGTACGTGGTTCTTGTCCGTTTTGGGCCACTGCAAAACGGTAGCTCTTGGCTACCATGGCCTTGGATGCTTTGGGCTCTTTTAGGGTTAACCAATTGCCTTCGATTTTTACCTGTGGTTCGATATTGGTAGTTATCTCCACGGCGAGCTCTCTGGGGTATCCGTTGTCTAGTATGGCTGTTTTTTGGCTTAGTAAGATGGCAGGTGCTTGGCCTAATTGGTTGACTGTTATCTCTTTTGAAATCCCTTCAGAGGCCTTGACCACCACCGTGGCGGTGATGGGTTTCAACTCTGTATTCGCGGACACTGATATGGTCAGTTGGCTCCCTTTTTTGGCCAGGCTCCACCCCGTGGGTGCGGTCTGCTTAAAGGTGGCCGACCAATCCGAGACATTGGTTGTCACCTCCACCATTTGGCTGTACAGTGTGGCTGGGCAGTTGACTTGGGTGGTGCTTAACTCCAATGTGGGCTCAGGAGGAGTAGGTGCTGGCTTGTTGCAGCAGCAAAATAAGGCTGTGAGAGCTCCGAGCCCCGCGAACAGGATTTTTTTCATGTAGTCGTTATAATTGTTTTTCCCAAAAGGCTATTCTATACCCAAGTCTTTGATTTTGCGATAGAGGGTCCTTTCGGACATAAAAAGTTCCGAGGCGGCCTCGCGACGGTTGCCACGGTTACGTTTCAGGGCGGCAATAACCTGCTCACGTTGAGCCTGTTCTTTGCTTTGAGGTGTGGTGGTCAAGACAACAGAACTCTGTTCAGGGCTCTCCTCCACAGCATCTACGTACTCCACATTCTCGTGAACTGGGCTTTCGATGGTTGTGGTGCGTGAGCTTTGTGTCATCTGGCTCATCATCACCTTGAGCTCCGACACCTCACCCCGCAGGTCGAAAAGCAGCTTATAAAGTATATCACGCTCCTGGTTTTCATTGTTGGCCGAGCAGCTAGATGGCGAGAGCATGGGCAGGGCTTTGGGGTTGTAGTCGGGTAGGTATTTCTCCAGCACGTCGGGCTTAATATCTTGCCCCTGCTCGATAGCCGAGACCTGTTCGGCTACGTTTTTGAGTTGCCGCACATTGCCTGGCCAGGAGTACCCCTCAAGCATCAACCGCGCTCCGTCGCTTAGGTTGATGGGCGAGAGTCGGTATTCCGAGGCTATGTCGGTGGCGAACTTCTTGAATAGCATATATATGTCGGCCCTGCGTTCGCGCAGTGGCGGCACGGTGATGGGCACAGTGTTTAGTCGGTAGTATAAATCCTCGCGAAATCGGCCGTTCTCGATGGCCTGAAAAAGGTTGATATTGGTGGCCGCCACCACCCTCACATCGGTCTTCTGGGCGCGCGAAGAGCCCACACGGATAAATTCGCCACTCTGCAAGACCCTGAGCAGGCGCACCTGGGTGGTCAGCGGCAATTCGGCCACCTCGTCCAAGAATATAGTGCCCCCATCGGCCTCCTCGAAATAACCTTTACGGGCCTCAGAAGCACCAGTAAAGGAGCCTTTTTCGTGGCCAAAGAGCTCCGAGTCAATGGTCCCCTGGGGAATGGCACCGCAGTTGACGGCTATATAGTTGTTATGTTTGCGCGAGGAGTTGTGGTGGATAATCTGCGGAAAAAACTCCTTACCCACACCACTTTCACCCGTGATAAGCACACTCAAATCGGTGGGTGCTACGCGTAAAGAGACCTCCAGAGCTCGGTTGAGCGCGGGTGAGTTGCCGATTATGCCGTAGCGGTTTTTTATGTTCTGGAGTTCCATATGGTAGGCAAAGATAGCTATTTTTTGGACAGGTGCATCACCCCTTTCTAAAAATTATAGCACCTGCGAGCGGTTTCTTAGGGCGTGGGTTATGGTCATGGTGTCGGCGTACTCTATCTGGTCGCCAAAGCCTATGCCGCGCGAGATGGCGCTTATCTTTATGTTTAGCCCTTGTAGGCGGCGGGTGATGTAGTAGGCTGTAGTTTCGCCCTCGGTGGTGGTGGGCAGGGCCAAAATCACCTCTTGCACCACACCGCGTCTAATGTTCTGCTCCAGCAGGTCGATGCCCAGCTCAGAGGGGGTTATCCCCTCGATGGGCGAGATTATACCTCCCAAGACATGGTAGAGCCCCTCGTACTGCCCCGTGCTTTCGATGGAAATCAAATCACCCACATTCTCCACCACACACACCACCGTCTGGTTGCGCCTTGTGTCGGAACATATGGGACACAGGTCGCTATCCGATAGGTTGCGGCAGCGGCTACAATAGCGTACCGAGCGGCGAAACTCATAGAGCGCACCGCTGAGCAGGTCCACCTCTTGTACATCGCGCCTGAGCAGGTGCAGGGCTAGCCTTAGGGCTGTGCGCCGCCCCACCCCTGGGAGCTTGCTGAGCTCCGTGACGGCATTATCGAGCAGTTGTGACATAAGATAAAGTGACTTCTAAAAATTGCTCTATTCTTCGTTGGACTTTGGCTTTAAGAAGCTGTTTTAATTTGTTTTCAAATTTTTATTACTGAGGCTATTTGACGAGATAGTAGTAGTAAAATGCTGGAAATAAATTAAAACAGCTTCTAAGAGCTAGTGCGCCACGGGTAAAATCTAATTTCGAGAAGTTTTTAATAAATTTTAGAGCACAATGTTAATTATAATTGGCGAGAATCGCAAAAAAAGAGCTCCAAAACCGTTTCGGCTGGAGCTCTTTTTTTGATGTTTAGCAGGCTTATTTTCTAAGACCAAGCGATTTGACAATCGCACGGTAACGTTCAATATCAGTCCTTTTGAGGTAGTCCAGAAGGCTACGACGGTGACCTACCATACGCATGAGTGAACGCTGTGTAGCG
This sequence comes from Mucinivorans sp., assembly GCA_036654415.1. GTDB lineage: Bacteria > Bacteroidota > Bacteroidia > Bacteroidales > Rikenellaceae > Mucinivorans. The sequence goes on from JAVVSB010000001.1 coordinate 95,450, forward strand.
AAGTCATGTTTGTTGTTTTTAAGGTGGTCAGTCAGGTTGCTGATACGGTAAGAAAATAGGGCAATTTGGCTCTCGGCTGAACCAGTGTCCTGCTTAGACTGTCCGTAAGTTTCAAAAAGCTCTTGCTTTTTTTCAGCGTTCATGTAAATCATTGTTTCTTTGTATAAGAATTAGTAATGTGGGCGCAAAGGTAATCAAAATATCCAGATAAACAACTTTTTTTAGGCAGTTTTCTGTATTTTTAGGTACCTCAAGGAGAATTTTCAGAACAGCTTCTTACGAAGATTATTTTTTTCGAGCCATGGCGCGAACTACTGCTGAAACTACATCTGGTGTATCGAGGTTGTACTTAACCAGCAACTCTGCTGGGGTGCCGCTTTGGCCAAACTTGTCATCTACAGCTACATACTCCACTGGTGAGGGCATAGTGCGCGATAGAAGTTGAGCCACCGAATCACCCAACCCACCATTGCAAAGGTGCTCCTCGGCCACCACCACACACCCTGTGCGGCTAACGGAAGCTAAGACAGCCTCTTTATCCAAAGGCTTGATGGTGTGTATGTTAATCAAGTCGACGCTAATTCCGCGGGCCTCTAAGAGCTCCGTGGCCTGGATGGCACGCCACATAAGGTGTCCCGTGGCTATAATGGTCACATCGTGGCCCACAGCCCACTGCACCGCCTTGCCGATTACAAATTTCTCGTCACCATCGGTGTAGATGGGCTCCACAGGGCGGCCAAAACGGAGGTAGGCTGGTCCCACGTGGTCCAAAAGGGCGATGGTTGCCGCCTTGGTTTGGTTGTAGTCACAGGGGTTAATAACGGTCATATTGGGCAGCATCTTCATTAGCCCTATATCCTCCATGATTTGGTGGGTGGCGCCGTCTTCGCCCAAGGTGATGCCTGCGTGCGAGGCGCAAATTTTGACATTGGTGTTGCTGTATGCCACCCCCTGGCGGATTTGGTCATAGACTCGGCCTGTGGCAAATGCGGCAAAGGTGCCCACAAAGGGAACCTTGCCCGCCAAGGCCAACCCCGCGGCCACGTCAATCATGTTGGCCTCGGCTATGCCAGCCTGGAAATAGCGGTCGGGGTTGGCCTTGGCAAATTTATCGAACTTCACCGACCCCGTCAAGTCGGCGCACAGAGCCACCACACGCTCGTCCTGCTGCCCAATTTGGGCCAGGGCATCGCCAAAACCACTACGTGTATCTTTCTTACCTTGAATTGTATATGCTTTCATCTTAATGATTCTTGAAAAAATTAGTAATCACCTAGGGTCTCCTTCAGTTGAGACAGGGCCAAAACCGTCTGCTCGGCATTAGTGGCTTGGCCGTGGTATTTATTGGTGTTTTCCATAAAGTCCACCCCGCGACCCATAATGGTTTTAAAGAGGATAACCACTGGACGGCCCTTGCCTGAGGCCATATCTTTGGCGTAGTGCAGGGTGCTGACCACCTGCTCCATGTTGTGGCCGTCGGCCTCAAATACGCGCCAGCCAAAGGCCTCGAATTTGGCCCCTATCGAGCCGCTACCCTGCGAGAGCACCTGCTCGCAGGTGCCGTCAATCTGTTGGTTGTTCATGTCGACCACGGCCACTAGGTTGTCCACAGCGCGGGCTGTGGCAAACGCTGCCGCCTCCCACACCTGCCCCTCTTGCAGTTCGCCGTCACCCATCATTACAAATACCGTTTTATCGTCTTTGTTTAACTTTTTGGCCAGTGCCACACCGCACCCCACCGAGAGCCCCTGCCCCAGCGAGCCACTGGCGATGCGGATTCCGTTTAGCCCGTGTGCGGGGGTTGGGTGACCTTGAAGTTGTGAACCGAAGTGGCGAAAAGTGGCTAAATCATTCACTGGAAAGTAGCCACGGCGGGCCATAACGCTGTAAAGTACGGGCGAAATGTGGCCGTTGGACAGGAAAAACATATCCTCCCCGTTACCTTCGGTGGTGAAAGAGGCGGGGTCGATGTTCATCACCTCAAAAAACAGTGCTGTCATAATGTCGGCGGCACTCATCGAGCCACCTGGATGCCCCGAGTTTACGGCGGCCACCTGACGGATAATGTCGCGGCGGACCTGCATGGCCATAAGTTCCAACTTTTCTAGATTCTTCATATTTAGTTAGTAAATTATATTGTCGTTTTTTATATACTATCTGTGAGCTTTTGCACCAGGCGCATATTACTGAAAAACTCCTTAGCAAAGACCCTCAGCACCGTATAGGCTGGTATGGCCAGCAACATCCCCGTTATGCCAGCTATGTAGCCAGCCATCAAAATCACAATAAAAATCTCCAGTGGATGAGCCTTTACCGAACTGGCATATATATAGGGCTGAAGTATCATGTTGTCAAATAGTTGGAATACGGCAAATACGATACCCATCTCTATAAACATCTCCCCCAGGGTCACCTCTGTCACGGGGGCCAGGGCCGCAATGGCAAAGCCGAAGATGGCCCCCAAGATGGGCCCCACATAGGGTATCACATTGAGCACCGCACTGATAAGGCCTATGATAAGGGCTGTGCTCAAATCAAAGCCTATAAAGTAGAGTGGCACAGTGATAAAGACTATCTTGATGAGCGACTCGATACATATACCCACAAAATAGCGTATAAGTAGGTTGGTGGTGGAGCTAATGGCGCGGGTAATGTTCTGCTCGTATTTTGAGGGGAAAAGCACCGTCACACTCTCCACAAAAAGTTTATCGTCCTTTAGGAAAAAGAAGGTGATAAAACATATCGAAAAGATGGCCATTGAAATCTCAACTATCAAATTGGTTATCGAGCTCAAGGTGCTCTGTATAAATTCAGAGTGCAAAAGAGGCTCCATGCGTGAGGCAAAAGCCTCGCGGAAGGAGAACTCCACCGAGGGGAAGTTGTCGTTGATTATCTTCTCCAAAGAGGACATAGGCCCACCGAGCACCTGATTTATCTTGTCGGGGTCGAAGTCGCGGATATAGTGCAACTTATCAACCACCACAGGCAGCAAAGAGCTCACAAGCAGGGTCACAATCACCATCAGGCAGAGTAGGGCCACCAAGGCCGAGAGCCACATTGGGGCGTACCACGAGCCGATGTGCAGCTTATTGACCAGGCGTACAATGGGCTTGCCGATTATGGCAAAGACCACCGAGGCCAAGATGTAAAGCACAATGGTGCTGAAATACCACACCAAAAAGCCGACCAACAACAACCCTGCCGCTGCCGCAATCCAACGATAACGAGCAGCTATTTGCATGGTGGAAGTTTGGCTATAATGGTCTGGCGACCAACGGTCTCATCGCCCAATTTAACGTTAACATGAGTGCCTAGTGGCAGAAAAATATCGACCCGTGAACCGAATTTGATGAATCCCACTGCCTCACCTGTATGGACGTGCGAACCCACGCGGGCATAGCTCACTATACGGCGCGCCACAAAGCCCGCAATCTGGCGAAACATAACTTGTTGGGAGCCAACCTGTACTAAGGTGGTGGTGCGTTCGTTGTCGGTGGAGGATTTGGGGTGCCAGGCCACTAAGAATTTGCCGTGGTGGTGTTCAAAATATTGAACCGTCCCCCCAACGCAATACCAGTTGGCGTGTACATTCCATATCGACATAAAGATGGAGACCTGAATACGCTCGTCCTCAAAACATTCATCCTCATAGGTCTGCTCCACCGCCACAACTTCACCGTCGGCTGGGGCATAGACCAACCTCTCATCGGTGGTGGAGGGCAAGGTGCGTGATGGTAGGCGGAAAAAGCGCATAACAAAGAGTACCCACAGCAACATGAAAAGTGTCACCGAATACCCCAGCCATAGCCATGGCGCATAACACAATGCCGCTATGGAAATCAGTGTAGCCACAGCAGCAGTTATAGTTATTATTCGATACCCTTCTTTATGAATCCTCATTCGATGTAAGGCCTATTCTAAATTTTTTGACACGGGAACATACCCCCCCGCATCGTTTTCTTATGTAAAGGTAGTACAAAATTTTAAACAAGCAAAACTTATCTCCTATTGAAAATAGAGATACATATAGAGCCACATGGCTGGAGTGGCAATCATCATGGCGTCGAATCGGTCGAGCATACCCCCATGTCCAGGTATCACTGAGCCACTATCTTTGATGCCCAAGACTCGTTTGAACTTGCTCTCCACCAAGTCGCCAGCCACCGCTCCCAGAGCTGCAACCAGTCCCATACCGCCAAAATATATCCAAGTGTTGATGGTGGTAAAGCCTATTAAATCGACCTTTTCCCAGAAAAAGAGGTTCCAGAGTAGCCCCACGGCAATGGCAAAAATAATTCCTCCAAAAAATCCCTCCCATGTCTTCTTGGGCGAAATGGAGGGTATCATCTTGTGGCGGCCGAAGTTCGACCCCACCAGATAGCCCCCCACATCGTTGGCCCAGACCAAAGTGAGGAAGGTGATGATGGTCATGCGTAGGTATTCCGACCCGTTGAAGGTGAGTATGAGTACCGTTGGCAGGGCGATATAAAGTGTGCCAATAATCTGACTCATCATTTTGCCACGCCCAAAGACCGAGCCAAAGCGACGCACCAGATAGAGGTACTCCCACAAGCAGCCCCCAAAAATAACAATCCAAAGCACCGAAAATGTAAGGGGACTACGGTCTGTAGCCCAAAGCACAACTACGGCCAATAGGACACCGCTAAGCGTTCTCTTCCAAATGTTGTTCATCGTCTCGAGGAGTTTGTGTCTGTTCCGAAATGGCATCGGGCAGAGTAGTTATTTTTTTGTTGTGACGTTCGGTTTCGGCCTCATTTTCGATAATTGAGTTCTGTCGTTTCCCAAAAATCTTCTCCAGGTCTTCAGTAAAGATAACCTCGGTCTCTAAGAGCTGTTCGGCCAAAGCCTTCAGCCCGTCAATATGGTCTTTTAATGTGTTCTTGGCCAGCAGGTAGCACTCATCAATTAGATGCTTGACCTCATGGTCTATCTCTTGGGCGGTGAGTTCGGAGTAGGGTTTCGAGAAGACCATTTCACCCCCCGTGGAGTCGAAATAGCTCACATTACCCATCTTTTCGCTCATACCGTAGTATGCCACCATGGCATAGGCCTGTTTGGTGGTTCGCTCCAAGTCGTTGAGCGCGCCGCTACTTACCTGTCCGAAAATCAGCTCCTCCGAGGCGCGTCCTCCCAGTAGCGAGGCCATCTCGTGAACCATCTGTTCGCGGGTTGTAATCTGCCTTTCATCTGGCACATACCATGCCGCACCAAGGGCTCGCCCACGCGGAATGATGGTCACCTTAAGCAGCGGATTGGCCCAGCGCAGCCACCAGCTTACAGTGGCGTGCCCCGCCTCGTGGAAGGCTATAGTACGCTTCTCTTGGGGTTTGATAACCTTGCTCTTACGCTCCAATCCACCCACAATACGGTCGATGGCATCCAGGAAGTCCTGTTTTTCGACCATCGACTTGCCACCGCGGGCGGCAATCAGGGCCGCCTCGTTACAGACGTTGGCTATGTCGGCACCCGAAAAACCAGGGGTCTGACGTGCCAAAAATTCGCGCTCCAAAGTTGGGTCGAGCTTTAACTTCTGAAGGTGGACACCAAAGATTGCCTCGCGCTCCTTGAGCTCTGGCAGGTCGACATGAATCTGACGGTCAAAACGTCCCGCACGTAGCAGTGCCTTGTCCAGTATGTCGGCGCGGTTGGTGGCGGCCAGGATTATAACCCCAGCATTGGTGCCGAAACCGTCCATTTCGGTAAGTAATTGGTTGAGTGTATTCTCACGCTCATCATTGCTTGAGTAGCCGTTGTTTTTGGAACGAGCACGACCGATAGCGTCAATCTCGTCGATAAAGACAATGCAGGGTGCCTTCTCTTTGGCTTGGCGGAACAGGTCACGCACACGCGAGGCCCCCACACCAACGAACATCTCAACAAAGTCCGAACCGCTGATGGAGAAAAATGGTACATTGGCCTCACCAGCTACAGCCTTGGCCAGCAATGTTTTCCCAGTACCTGGAGGGCCTACCAAAAGGGCTCCCTTGGGAATTTTACCACCCAGGTCTTTGTATTTTTGAGGGTTCTTGAGGAAGTCCACCACCTCCATGACCTCGACTTTGGCCTCCTCCAGTCCAGCCACATCTTTGAAGGTAGTTTTGGTGTCGTTCTCTTTGTCAAAAAGGCGTGCCTTGCTCTTGCCCACGCTGAAGATTCCCCCCTGTGGACCACCGCCTGCACCGCCATTCATGCGTCGCATAATAAAGACCCAAAAGACCACCAGTAGTAGCATGGGGAAGATAAATCCACCCAACATATCCATCCAGTTGCTCTGTTTGGGCATAAAGGTGATTGGGACCCGAATGGGGTACTTGGACGAGGCCAGCGAGTCGCGAAACTCAGCCTCGAACTCGGGCGAGCCCGAGATGCCAAAGTAGAATTGAGGCCCATCATCGGGAATATGGTTCCAGCGAGGGTCTTTCTTGTATTTTTCGACCTTTGAGGCCTTAAGGAAGACCTCCACGCGTGGGGTCTGTTCATCGCCCACCACGGCCACCCTCTCTAGGTCGCCGCTACGTAACATGGTGTCTATGAAATTCTGTTTTGTGATTTCGCCTTGAATAGCGTTGCCGTTGAGGTATCCGAAAATTACGATTCCCACTATGAAAATTCCCCACAACCAAAACATATTGAAGCGGGGTTTGCCAGCATTTATTTGAGTAGCCATTTATTAAAATTAAGTATGAAAAGTCTGACAGGGGCCCACTGTGCGTGAGCCCTTGTGCTGACTTTTTTAGAAAGTTGATTCGATTTGGGTCATGGGAGCATCGGCCCATAGCTCTTCGAGTTTATAGAACTCGCGCATCTGGCTTTGGAAGACGTGCACCATCACATTGCCATAGTCCATGGCCACCCAGAGCGAGTTTTCCAGGCCGTGTGTACGCCACACCTTTTCGCCCAGCTTTTCTCTGGTTTGCTCCTCCACCCCTGCGGCTATGGCCCCCACCTGAACGGTGGATTCGGCACTACATACCACAAAATAGTCACACACCGCACCATCTATCTTACTAAGGTCAAGAACCACAATCTTTTCACCTTTTTTCTGGTCGATGGCCTTGACAATTGTCTCTACTAATTTATTCATTGTTTATGGTTTACGTTTATTAGAAAGAGCAAAGATATTAAATTTCATCGGAAAAAGGGACAATATGGCCAAAAAACATCATATTACTATATTTTGATGAATTAATATTGACCACTGCCGTGCCGTTGTCGAACACCTCGATAGAGATATTGTAGTCGATGGGGGTTAGTTCATAATCGACGGTGGCCTTGGCCTTAATCTGCACCAAATATTTACCATCATTTTG
>JAVVSB010000002.1:0-79567 GCA_036654415.1 Mucinivorans sp.
GTCGTCTCAAAATCCTCATTTACTGTTAGTAAACTGCGGTTTTTCGACACCCCAGTTTTTATGCCTGTTTTTATTAAGGTGACCTCTAGCAGGGGTCTACCCCCTAAAGCCCCACTAGGGCGGCAAAGGCATCACCCACCTCGCGCAGCACGTAACGCCAGCGGGTGGCAATGCCAATTAAGAGCATCAAGACCAGGCTATACATCAACTTTTCGTTGAGGGTGGTGGCGTGCCACCACTTCAAAAATTTATCTTTCATGAATTTATTCTAAGTGAGATGAGCCAGGAAGGGGGGCGAAAAACAATTTTTAGATACCTCCATCACATTATTTTTGTTTTTCCGCCATTCAGAACCACCATTATAACGATTGGGATACCCATAAGTGAGGCCACAGTGTTGATTGGCAGCACCATTTCAGAGAAGGGGAGCCCCGCAATCACATCGCAGAGCAGCATCATATTGACCCCCACCAACACCGAGGCGGGGAGCATAACCCGATGGTCGGCGCGGCGAAAAATCAGCCGCGCCACGTGGGGGGCCGCGATGCCGATAAAGGCGATGGGGCCGCAAAAGGCCGTCACCCCACCCGCCAAGAGCGAGGTGGCACCAAAAATCAACACTCTACTTCGGGCTACGTTGAGTCCCATGGTGCGGGCGTAATTTTCGCCCAGCAGCAGCAGGTCGAGCCCCTTGATGCTCGAGATAGAGAGCCCCGTGCCCACCACCACGGTGACAAAAAGCACCCCTAGTTGGGACGAGGTGAGCCCACCCAAGGAGCCCATAGTCCAGAGCACAAACCCTTTGAGGGCAGCCTCGGAGCTGAAAAATTGCAAAAGCTCGACCAACGCCGAACAGACACTACCCACCATCATACCCAGAATCAACACCGCCATTATATCCTTGAGCCGGCTAGCGGCAGCCATCACCACCATGAGCACTGCCACCGACCCCACCCAGGCCGAGGCCACCAGCCCTATCTGCCCACCGATGCCCATGCCCACGATTGGGGAGCCGAGCATAAAGAGGGCAACGGCCAGCGACGAGCCTGAGCTAACCCCCAGCACATAGGGGCCCGCCAAGGGGTTTCTAAAAACAGTCTGCATCAGCAACCCACTCAGTGCCAGGGCCGCCCCCACCAGTAGAGCCGTGATGGCCTTGGGCAGACGAAAGTCCAAAACAATGGTGCGTGCCAAGGTGTCGGGGGTGAGTAACTCCTTAAAATCGAGACTCATCGACCCCAACAACAGGTCACTCAAAAAGAGCAACAAGCCACTAATAATCAATATCCAATATCGTTTTCTCATGCTTTGCGGTCGGGATTTTGGCTCAGAAAGGTGGCCCACTCAGACGAGGTGCCACTCTTTTCGCGCGTGGCCACGGGCGAATTTTGGGTGTATATGTGACACATGGCCACCGAAAGGGCATCCGTGGCATCGAGCTTCTCGCCGCTACCAAGCTCCACCCCCAGGGTGCTGTGCAGTATACCCGCCACCTGCTCTTTGCTGGCGCGACCCGACCCCGCAATGGCCTGCTTGACGCGGGTGGGCTCATATTCAAACACATCCACATCACGGGCCAAGGCCGCAGCCATGGCTACCCCCTGGGCTCGGCCTAGCTTCAACATACTCTGCACATTGACTCCATAAAAAGGAGCCTCCAGAGCCATCTCGTTTGGACTGTATTGAGCCACCAAGGAGCTTACACGTTCAAAAATATGGTGCAGTTTACGGTAGCGGTCCTTAAAACGTGAAAGATTGATGGTGCCCATAACCAGACATTCGGCCTGCCCCGCGCTAAAGCGCACCACAGCATAGCCCATGAAGTTGGTGCCTGGGTCGATACCTATGACCACTCGCCCCTCCATGGTGGCCCCCACTGAGGGCCCCTCTAAAGAAGATTTATCGCGCGCGGCAAAAGGGACTCTATGAATTGCCATTGTTTTTTAGGGTTTCCATCTCGCGCACCACCTTGAGTAGTTTGGCACGTAGCTCTGGTAGCTCCTTAAGTATGGCATGCACACGGTGGTTTTGAAGCCCTGGCATGGCTGGCGAACCGAACATCACCACCCCTGGTTTGTCAACCGAGGCTCCGATGCCCGATTGCGAACCTATCTTGACTCCATCGGCAATGGTGATATGGCCCACCACGCCCACTTGTCCGCCCATCATCACATTTTGGCCTATCTTGGCCGAGCCGGCAACGCCCACCTGAGCAGCCATCACCGTGTTGCTGCCCACTACCACGTTGTGGGCTATCTGAATCAGGTTGTCGAGCTTGACCCCGCGGCGGATAATGGTCGAACCCATGGTGGCGCGGTCGATACAGGTGTTGGCCCCTATCTCCACATCGTCCTCAATGACCACATTGCCTATCTGAGGAATCTTTTGGAACGAACCATCCTCGGTGGGGGCAAAGCCGAAGCCGTCGCCGCCGATGACCGTGCCGCTGTGGATGGTGATGTTGTCACCCAGTACACAATCCTCGTATATTTTAACCCCAGCGCAAATCTTGCAGTTGCTCCCAATGCGCACACGGTCACCCACATAGACCTGCGGGAAAATCTGACTCCCCTGGCCCACCGAACAACCCTCGTCCAGCACCGCAAACTCGCCCACATAGACCCCCTGGCCCAGAGTGGCTGTTGGAGCAATGGAGCTCTTGGGGCTGATACCCTCTTTGCGTGGCTTGTTGGCCACATAGAGCTCCAACAGGCTGGCAAAGGCTTTGTAGGCATTGTCCACCCGCAACAGGGTGGCCTCGATGGGACCCTTGGCCACAAAGTCTCGGTTGACAATGACTATCGAGGCCTTACTGTGGTAGATATACTCCTCGTACTTGGGATTCGACAGAAAAGCCAACGCCCCTGGCTCTCCCTCCTCTATTTTGGTTATGGTGTTTACCTTGACCTGAGGGTCGCCCTCAATAGTGCCGTCAAGAAAGCCAGCGATAATTTCTGCTGTAAATTCCATTATTTCTTTTGAAAAAATTTAACGTAATCAATCTCCATCTCAACGGGAAGTTCACTAGGGTCAACAGCCCCAACCCAGCTTCCGCCAAGCTGCATATCGAGTAATAGATACATCGGATTGCCAAAGGGGTACTGCCCACTAAGGGTGGTGTCGATGCGTGGATAGGTCATGGTCTTTTTTGAGTTGACATAGAAGCTTAGGCTATCGGGCCCCAACTCAACGCCATAGGTGTTCCACCCCTTGCTGTCGATGGGGGCGGTGCAGCCGCTACGTGGACGCTCCTTAATTTTGTGTTGCAGGGTATAGACTGAGTGGATGGTCTGGTAGACCATTGAGTCGTAGTTGAGGTGCTCCATGATGTCCACCTCGCCATTGGTGGGGTAGGCTCCATCGCGTCCCAACATCCAAAAGGCGGGCCAAGCCCCCTTGGCCGACCCCAGTCGGGCACGGATTTCGAGCAGCCCGTTGTCAAAAAATTTCTTCTCCTTGGTCCAGACTCCGCCCGTCAAAAAGGCGGCCGTGTCGCTCTCTAGTGTTGTATTCTGGATACCACGCAGCACCAAAGAGCCCCCGCGCATGGCATAGAGCGAATCCAGGTCGCTCATGTGGCGTTGCCAATCGGACTGCCCACGCGGAATACGGCTCCACACACTGTCGTTGAGGGTGGGGCCATCAAAGTTATCACACCATACCTCTTGCCATTGAGGTGCTTTAAGGTTGTTGGTACAAGAAAACACCACTAAAAGCGGCAGAAGGAGGTATAGTTTTTTCATGTTTATTGGGGATTAGAATCTGTAGGAGAGTGATACTTGCCAGTTGCTATTTTTGGCCTTATCCACCGTATTTTGCGGTATACGGACGGTCGAAATTTCGTAGCGCAGACCTACTTCCAATTTCTTGAAAAATAGGTAGTTAATACCCACAGGAATGGTGAAGTCGAACTTCTTGCACTCGTCCATCAAGTTGGTTTTTACTTCGCGTCCAGCCCCATCGCCACCCGCTATTACAGTATTGTACTTGGCCTTGGCCGAGGTCAAAAAGTTGAACGACACACCAGCCTCGACATTGAGCCCCTTGACAATAAAGAGCTTGACGGTTAGGGGTATCTTAATGTAGTCGAGGGCCACTCTGGCGTCGGTCTCATTCTTGAGCTTATAACCCTGCCAAGAGTATTGGGCTTCGGCCGCAACACCCACAATATCATTGATTTGATAACCAGCTACAACACCAACAAAACCCATAACACGTGCTCGGGAGTAGGATGTCTTTGTGATGGAGCTAAAGTTAAGACCCGCCTTGGGGGCGAAGTAAAAATCTTGGGCCAAGGCCGTTGTAACGCCTAGCACCAGGACCAGGCAAAGTGTTGTGATTCTTTTCATTGTCTGTTTTTTATATATATTGACAGACAAAGGTATACAAAATTCGGAGTAGTACCAAAATATTGTTTTGCTACCGTTGGTTTTAAATCACCTTGCCAAACCTTTTGGTTTCACCTCAGGTGTGGCGGGTTACTTGACGCTTTTGAAGGCCTCGCGCATCAAATAGTTTTTGAAGTTGGCCTCGGCCACAAAGGCTTTAGCCACCTTTGTGATGGGCATAATCTGCTCAAAACGTGCGGCATAATTGCGCATGAGGGCTGTTTCGCGGTCTGTGCAGTCGAAGTAGCTGCTGAGCTGTGCTGCGGTGGCCGACCCTTGCTCTATCTGTTTCATTATGTCGCGTTTGGCGTGTGCTCCTTGGCGCATTTTGGACCAATATTCATTGTAGAGGGGCCAAAATTTCTCGCTTTCTTGCGGGGTTAAATCTATGGCTTGGGTCATAAAGGCAACCTTCATGGCGTAGACTTTTTCGTGGCCCATAGGTGTGGGTTGTCCAAACGACGAGGAGCTCAAAAGGGCAAAAAGAAAGCTAAGTAGAAGTAATTTTTTCATTTGCTATGTTATTTTTATCTTGGTCAGTTTTCGGGTGGCCGTGGTTAATATGTTGATTTTATATGTGTTATGCTTAAAGTGGAGAGATGCGCAGCATTTCGGCCCAAAGACTCCTGCCTGCCCACTATTTTTCACTCCCCACCTCAAAATCCGAAAGGCTCACCCCCGTAAGCTCCACATACTCCATGGCGGCCTGAGCAAAAAGCTCGCTCGAGAGTGAATCCTCAGCCTGGGTAGGCTCCAGGGTGGCCATAATATCTTCCTGGCTAACCCCGTCAACCACAATAAATTGGTCGATGGTGGCCATCTGCTTGCTCTGCTGAGCCTCATTGCCTCCCGCAAAATAGTAAAAAGTAGCCCCCAAGAGCACCATCACCACAAAACCACCAGCAAAACCGGCAACCCCCCGCAGGGCCCCCCACCACGAATTATCGACCTGAATCTCGGTGGCCTTCTCCTTGATACGGCTCTCAAGGTCAGCAAAGTAACCCTGTGGCACACGATAACCGCCACGTATATCTTTCTCCTGTTCCATTTTTTTATAATTTTATACCCTTTTGACTAATCAAAGAATCGAAAGTTTAATATGTTGTTCTACTTTTTGTACCGCATGGTGGTATGAGGCCTTCAAAGCCCCCTCGGAGGTGGAGAGCACCTCGGCCATTTTTTCATACGGCATCTGGTCGTAATACCTAAGCGTGAAGACTACACGCTGCTTAGGTGGCAGAGAGTCGATGGCCAAGTTGAGTTCGCGTTCGGCCTGTGAGGCGTCGAAGAGCCCCTCGGCAAGGCGCACCTTTTCGAGCTCCGAGACATCGCCCGAGAAGAAGAAGGACCTTCGGGTGCGGGCACGCAGTGCTGTGAGGGCCTCGTTGACGGCGATACGATAAATCCAGGTGTAGAGGCCACTTTGCCGACGGAAAGAGGGTAGCGCGCTCCATAGTTTAAGGAACACATCCTGCACTATGTCGTCGGTGTCGCAATGGCTCACCACGATTTTACGCACGCACCAGTAGATGCGTTTGGAGTATTTCTCGACAATGAGCGAGAAGGCCTGTTCGCGCTGCTGCTCGTGGTCATACATATCCAGGAGTTCATTATCGCTTAGTTCTGTCATCTGGTTATCTGGAGTGTAAAGTCGTTACGGTCATGTAGTTGTTGCATTTATGGGCTTTGCCAGGGTCTATCAGGTGGCCATTTTTATAAAGGATAGATGCCCAGGGGGGTATCTTGGCAGAAGGTTTTGGGTGACTTTTGGGGTGAGGTCACCATGGTCACAAAGGTAATGGTTACAAAGGTACAAAAACTCTCCAAAAATCAGCGGGAAAATAGCTTCAAAAAATAGCAGTAATAAAATTTTGAAAACAAATTAAAACGGCCTCTAAGAATATGACCAAAATGACTCATAACAAATTCAATGAACAAAAATTAAACAGTTTCTAACAAAAAAAGGTCTATCCTGCTTTAGGATAGACCTTTTTTGCAAAACTAGTGGTGCCTCCCCCAAAGGGGGGCCCTAACCGTTGTTTACGCCCATTTGACCAGCGCAAAGTCCATACGGTGGGCTAGCATCTCATTCTTGGCATACACACGTGTGGCCACGTCATAAGAGCCCGTTGTGTCAGGCACACTTTCCAAAATAAAGGTGGCTATGCTACCCTCGATTTTGGAGAGCTGATAGGGGTGAGTCTTAAGTATATTGACCTTGCCTCCAGTGGTGATTTGCGAGGCCACCACCAACTCAACGCCTATATCTTCGGGCTTAAGGCCATCTATATCGACCTTGCACTCTAGGTTATAGGTGCCACCCATAAAGATGGCCTGGGTGTTGATGTCATACTGGCGTAGCTCCACAACATGGACCTTGTCCCAGCTGAGCGACACACGACGTTTCCAAGAGGCAATTTGGCGAACCAACTCAAAATTGTTGGCACATATGCGGCTGTTGCGCTCGTAGAGTTTGGAGTAGTATCTATCTTCATAGTCCTGCATCATACGGTTGGTGGTAAACTGTGAGGCCACCTCCGAGATACAGTTCTTGACAGTCTCCATCCACCCCTGGGAGTAGGTTTTACCCACCTCACGGTCGTAGTAAAGTGGAGCTATCTGCTCCTCAATGGTGTTGTATATCATCTCGGCATCCAACTCGTCTTGGTAGTGTTGGTCATCAAAGGTACGCTCCATGGGCAGCATCCAGCCAGCCCCCTTCTTGTAACCTTCGACCCACCAGCCGTCCAGAACCGAGAAGTGCATGACGCCATTCATGACTGCCTTTTCGCCCGAGGTGCCTGAGGCCTCCAACGGACGAGTTGGGGTGTTCATCCAGATATCCACACCCTGCACCATACGGCGTGCCAACTCAATGTCGTAATTCTGAAGGAAGATAACCTTACCCACAAACTGTGGCATCTTGCTCACCTCCACAATGCGCTTGATGAGGTCTTGCCCCGCCTTATCGGCTGGGTGGGCCTTGCCCGCAAAGACAAACTGCACAGGACGTTCGGGGTTGTTAACTATGGCGGCCAGACGCTCCATATTGGTAAAGAGCAGGTGGGCGCGCTTGTAGGTGGCAAAACGACGTGCAAAACCGATGGTCAGCACATCACCTCGCAACTGCTCCTGAATCTGGAGCATCTGACGCGGAGAGTCGAACTTAAATTGGGTGGGGTCGGCCACACGGCGGCGGATAAGTTTGATAAGACGATTTTTAAGATAGAGTCTCACATCCCACAACTGTTCGTCGGGCAGGGTGTGAATCTTATCCCAATTCTTTTTGGAGTAGTCGCCGTTCTTGAAATCTTCGCCAAAATGTTTGTAATATAAATCCTTGAGACGAGTGGCAGTCCATGTTGGGAAGTGCACACCGTTGGTCACATAGCCAATATGGAGCTCCGAGGGCATATAGCCTGGCCACATACTGCCCAGAATATCTTTGCTCACTTGGCCGTGCAACCAGCTCACGCCGTTGACCTCTTGCGAGAGGTTGGCCGCCAAAACACTCATCGAGAATTTTTGGTTGGGGTCGTTGGGGTTGGTCTTACCAAGGTTAATAAACTGCTCCCAGGTGATTTTGAGCCTCTCGGGATAGTGCCACATATATTGGCGAATCATCCCCTCGTCGAAGGCATCGTGGCCCGCTGGCACAGGGGTGTGGGTGGTGAAGAGCGACGAGCTACGCACCGCCTCCAGAGCCTCCGAGAAGCTAAGGTTGTTTTGGGACTCGAAGTTGCGGATACGCTCCAACCCGATAAAGGCAGCGTGCCCCTCGTTGCAGTGGTAGACATCAGACTCCACGCCAAGGGTCTCCAGGGTACGAATACCACCAATACCAAGCAAGAACTCCTGTTTTAGACGGTTGTCCCAGTCGCCTCCGTAGAGGTGGTGGGTTATTGAACGGTCCTCCTCAAGGTTCAAATCGTGGTCTGTATCCAGCAGGTAGAGCTCGGTGCGCCCCACATCGCAACGCCATATACGCGCTGTGACAGTACGTCCAGGGAACGAAACAGATATGGTTTTCCACTGTCCATTTTCGTCACGCACGGGTGTGATGGCCAGTTTGTCGAAATTCTGAGCCTCGTAGCTGGCCTCCTGACCCCCATCGCTCGAAAGACGCTGGGTGAAGTAGCCATAACGATAGAGCAGCCCCACGGCCGTTAGCGGCACATTCTTGTCGGAGCTCTCCTTGAGGTAGTCACCAGCCAAGATGCCCAGACCGCCAGAGTAAATCTTGAGCGAGGAGTGCAGGCCATACTCCATGGAGAAGTAGGCCACCTTGGGCCCTTTGCCCTTGCCCTTGAGCGACATATATTTTTTGAAACGGGCATAGACCATATCCATACGCGAGAGGAACTCCTCGTCCGAGGCCAACTCCTTGAGTCGATGGCTCGAAAGGGTATCCAGCAGCGCAATGGGGTTGCGTTCCACCTTGGGCCAGGTCTCGGGAGCGATGGACTCAAAGAGCTGACGCGCCGCATCGGTCCACGACCACCATAGGTTCTTGGTCATCTCGTCCAGAGGCTTAATCCTATCGGGCATGGTGCGCTCCACAATCAGGCGGCTCCAGTTGGGGCGGTTACTTGAGAGTAGCTGTTGGCGTACAAAATTGACCTGTTCGTGTTGTGCTCCACCGTCATAGCGTTGCGCTATATCGCGCGAGGACTTGGCCGATAGGGCCACGTCATAGGCCTTAAGGTAGTTTTGGAAAAGGTTGCTCCAGAGGGCTATCTCGGCCAACTTCTGGGCGTTGTGGTCAACCTGAGCCAGCTGGTCGGGACTCATGGCCGCATAGGCGAGCAGGCTCTCGCAAATGGCGTTGGTAAGCTCCTGGCTGTTGGTGTCGTCACGTGGGATAACCGTCACTCCGTCGTGGTGTCCCTCGGTGTACTTCATCACCCACAGGCCAAAGCCAGCCAGGGTGGTGGTGATGGTGGGAACGCCAAAGGCGATGGATTCCAACGGGGTGTAACCCCATGGTTCATAGTATGATGGGAATACAGTTACGTCCATGCCTATAAGTAGGTCGTAGTAGGCTTTGTTGAAGATGCCGTCGTCGCCGTTGAGGTAGCAAGGCACAAAAACCACCTTCACCTTACCCTCGTTGTAGAGCAGGCCGCGGTAGCGCAAACGCCCCACCACGGGGTCGTTGTCCTGGTCGCCCAGGTAGTGGGTGGTAAGGGGCACCGAGGCGCACTCCTTGGGTAGCGAAAAGTCGCCCTTGAGGGCAGCCTGCAAATCGCGACGAGGGCCGTGGTTCCAGCATGGAACCATGATGTAGGCTAGGATGTCGCGCTCCAACTTATCGGATTGGTTGAGCATGCCTAGGGAGTCGATAAATTCGTCGAGACCCTTGTTTTTGAATTCATAACGGCCACTGGTCGAGATTATTAGTGGCTCCTTCTCGAATTTATAACCCAGGGTCACCTCGGCCGTGTGGATTAAAAGCTCACGGGCTTGGCTGCGCTGAGTATCATATTTTTTGCCCTTGGGCACAAAGCTGTTTTCAAAACCGTTCGGGGTGGTGCAGCTGACGGCCTTACCCAACATGGCTTGGCACTCGTCGGCTGTGATGTCACTCACGGTGGTGAAGGCATCGAAGTTGTTGGCAGCCGCCTTTTCTATGGAGTGTTTGGCCTGCACGCCCCACTGGTGGGCCATGGCGTCGGCATTGTAGCTCTCCATGTGGCCGTAGAGTGGCAGCCCGTTACCAGCTATGCAACGCCCCATGACGGTGGCGTGGGTGGTGAAGACGGTGGCCACCGAGGGCAGGTGTTTCTTGAGGTAGAGCCCCCCGCTGGCTGTCATCCACTCGTGGAAATGGCACACCACCATGTCGGTGGGCTTGGTCATCAGAGCCACAAAGCTTTCGATGGTCTTGCCAGCGGCATAGCCAAAGAGCACAGGCTCCACATAGTCCCAACCGCCGCTGAGCGAATCGACCTGATAATCGGCCCAAAGTTGGCCCAAAATAGCATCTTTATGTGATATAAATGAACTCATATCCACCAATACCACAATAGGAGAGCCAGGAATATCCCAACGTCCAACACGTATACGTAACCCCTCGGTGTAGGCCGCGTTGCGCCATGAACTCATCAGGGTGTTGTCTTCGATAAATTCCGAGTTACTCTTATCGCGCGCCAAATCGGGACCGATAAGGATGTAGTGGTCGCCCCATTGTTTAACCACAGTGGTAGCCTTGGTGGCGATGACGGTGTGGATGCCACCGATTTTATTACATACCTCCCAACTGCACTCAAAGATGTAATCTGCTTTTTGTGTAAAGTTCTTTGCCATAAAAAACGTGTTAAATGATTAAAAGTCTGTCTAAAGAATGGCCAAATGTATGAATAATTAATGAGTTAACAAAATTAAATTACCTTTAGAGGTAGAGCACACTATTGGGTGCGAGATAACTACTGTACGCTTAATCCAAAACGCACCAAAACAGATGCCGAGAAGATGGCCATACAGACAAAGTGGAACGAGCGGAAGGTAAATAATTGATGTTAGGAGTGTACTACCTGTGACTCTATGCTTAGGTTTTCCCCCAAGATTAGTTGAACTTCAACGCCCAAAGCTTTGAATACCCTGCTTACATTGGCAATAGACAGGTTCTGTCCCTTTTCAATCTTACATATTTGAGCTGCCTGTACACCTATCAATTCGCCTAATTGTTTTTGAGTGTAGTTCTTTGCTTCTCTCAACTCCTTGACCTTATAGCCAATCAAAGCCAATTCTACACGCATATTGTGGGCTTCTCGCTCAGATGTGCCATTGACACCAACAAGCTCGTCCAATACCTCTTCAAAGGCATAAAAATCTTTTTGCTCTTTCATTGCTTTGCGGGTTTATCGGTTAAAATATATTTTCATTATCTGCTCGGTTTTGTCAATCTCCTTTTTGGGTACTTGACTAACCTTTTTTATGAATCCATGAGTAGCGATGACCAAAGTATCGGTATTATTACGCTTGTCCCAAAAGGCTAACATTCGGTACTGCTTGCTGTTGTACAACGTCCTGAACTCCCAAACATCTCCAGTTAGCTTTTTAAGTAACTTAGGGTCTAACGTGCTGCGAGCAATATCCATATTGTCAAGTATCTTTTGTCTTGTCTTCGGCTCAACTCGACTCAAGAAATCTTTTGCATCTTTGTACAGGACAACCCTAAATTTTGGTTTTAGCTCCATCAATTCATCTTATTAACGCTGCAAATATATCTCTTGTTTTCCATATATGGAAATATATTTGCAAACTTTATGCCAAACAACACTAAGGGGAACAACTATTTCTGAACACTTGACCAAAGTGTGCAGAAATAAGTCGGAAAAAGTGGAGATAAACGATACATATTCTCTATTTTTGTGAGTAGTGTAACAAAGTTTGGAAATCTCATTTTTTATGAGTAAAATTGCACGGTTTTTGAGGTGGAGTACTCCATCTCAAAAATGACAAAAAAAGATATATTTCCGCCTCGATGCCTCTCTGGTGTTGCGGTGGGCCGAAAAAGCGTTAACTTTAATTCTTGCCTATCTGAAACTTAGACACTTTCAAACGAGGTACAACAAGAGTAAAGATGATGCCCACGAGTGCGTGGGCTTTACTCTATATTTGTTGTACACAAGGTAGTCTAAGACCTCAGATAAGGCAGATAAAAGGTATAGTCCCACGCTTTTTTGGGGGCTGTAGTATAATCCCCCCTCTGGGACGAGAGGGAAGAAAGGCTAAATATATGTCAAAGTTTTTTGTCATCGCTATTTCCGCGCTGTTGCTTAGTTGTTCTAGCAACACTGCTCAGCTTGCGCTCACTGGTACTTCGTGGTGTCAAAGCACTGCCCAGGTTCAGTATGTTTACTCTTTTAACAACCACTGTTATTGGGTGAATATGGACCATCTGTATGGTGGTAAGCACTCTATCTTGACCGTTGATGGGGGCACCTATCGCCATGATTCGGCCTCTATGTTCATCTTTGAGAGCCAGATGGGGCAGGGCACTTTCATTGGTGCCATCTATGCTGACTCGCTTGTAGTACGCGGCCAGAGCTACCAAAAAATGAACCTTTTTCGCTACATTAAATCTAACGTTATTAAGCCATAGCCACGGCTATGGGATAAAAAAAACAGCTGAATAAGAAGTCTACTCTTATCCAGCTGTTTTTCGTTGAAGCTGTTTTTAATTGGCCTTGGGTCTTAAGTACCTACATTTTTGATAGTAAGGAGTTTGCCTTTTCAACAATTTGGATAAGTGAATCCAAAATATCTTTGATAACCATGTCGCCTGTCTGGCCAATAGAGCCCATCCATACTGACTCTTTCTTTTCGGAGTCGGCCTTGCGGAAGCCTACCGACACGGTGAAACCACCCTTGCAGATATAGTTATAGGAGCAGGTGAAGGCGGTCTCTTTTTGGGTTAAGGCCTGGAACTCTTTGAGTTTGGCCAACAGTGCAGGCACCTCGTCCATGTCTACATAGAGGTCTGGCGAAGCTGGCATACCAACGCCAACGGCACTGCTAAGGATTTTACCCACGCCAGTTGAAGAGTTGGCACGGAACCGGATGGCCTTAGCCACCTTTTTGCTAACCATGTCGGTGCACTTTTCGTTCATGATGCTTAGTCCACCCAAAGTGGCTACCGAGGGTAATTTGAGTACATCAATCCAATCGGTCTCCAGCAACATATAGTTGCTACCAGCCTGTTGGAAAAGCTCATAGGAGGAGTGCTCCAACACTTTTTTGTTGATGTCAATGAGGTTAGGAAGCCCCAAACCCTGAGCATTAACCCCCACTACAGATAGTAATGAGATGAGGATGACGGTGAAAGTTTTTTTCATTTTTGTTTGTTGTTAAAAAGGTTAATAGTTGACGAATTTGGTTTTTTTTCGGCCCTCTCTTTTTTGTTGTGTACAAAGTTAAATCAAACTTCCATTGCTTGGTTTGCCTCTGTTTGCACTGAGTAAAAAAGAGTTTGCATCAGGTAAAAAAGAGTTTGCACCGGGTAAAAAACAAAATATGCACCAGGTAAAAAATAGAATAATACAAGATAAAATTATAGACTAAACTCACTGGAAAACAACTGAATTGTTGATAATATTAAAAAAATAGATACCTTTGTAAACAAACCTTGTTAATTTTTCATGTCCCGCATCACGCCACGTAGTAAATCGATAATGATAATGACCCTTTTGGGGTTATTTGTTATTGTTGGGCACTATATTTTGTGGCACTACGCTCTGCCCAATTTTCCGCTCATTATTCTGATTGTGCGTACCGCCTTGGCTTCGCTCTGTATTTTTGGGATGGCCTTGTTGCTTATGCGTGTCCAGGGCATACCCTCGCGTAGGATTTTTGCCCTTGTCTTGGGGCTCTATGGGCTGGCTAGCGTGGTGACCTTGATAGTGAATCTATCCAACGACACCTACATTGCCGATAATGCCACCTCTCAGGTGCAGCTACTCTCGCCCATTGTGATGACCTACGGCAACATCTACGTCTACCTGTTTCTGCTCTACCCCATCTCGCTGTTGCGCATAGGCAAGACCACCATCTGGCAATATATCACCTACCTACTACCAGCGTTGCTCTTGGGAGTCATCTACTACGCCATGGTAGCCATCTTTGGCCTATCCCTAGAGCCAATAGATAGTTGGCAGGAGTTTTTTGCCGATATTTGGCGGGTAGATATTTGGTTCCGCTTGGCCTTTCTCATCTACCCGCTATGGATGCTAATTAAGATATTGCAGTATAAGGCCTGTTATCAACAGTGGTGCCAACAGAACTACTCCGAGAGTGGATACATTGAGACAGAGTGGCTCAAGTACTATATTTTTGGCTACATATTGCTTCTTGTCTCCTATCTGGTGGTTATGCTGGGCCACAATCCGCAGAGTATGCTCATGCACCTTATCTGTTTTTTCAGCTTCTTTAGCTTTAGCCTCTACCACGTTCTGCGCCAGGCAGCCCCTGCTAACATTATGCAAACCAGCAGCGTGAATTGCGGCACCATGGAGCAGGGCGATTTGTTAGATAAAAACGCCCAGCACAGATGTGGTTTTACCGATATGATGCCCACCTACAAGGCCACCTTGGAGCGGTGGATGGAGAGTGAAAAGCCCTATCTAAACAAGGATTTCAAACTACTTGACGTGATGGAGGTGCTGCCCTTAAATCGCAGCTACCTCTCGCGTGTGTTCAATGAGATGTATGGTGAAACTTTTTTGAGTTTTGTGATGCGCTACCGCCTTGAGCAGAGTTGTATATTGCTGCGCGACCATCTTCAGGAGCCTATTGCCTCGGTGGCCTTTAAGTGTGGCTTTAGCTCCCCCTCGGTCTTTGCCCGCGCCTTCTTGCGCAGCAAAGGCATCACTCCCAAGGAGTATCAAGTCCAGTGCCAGCACTCCAGCACTCCTGACTCTCCATCCTCAAAAACAGCGTAAAAGAGCGAGCTAAAGTCCGATAATGAGCTAGCAACTAAGGATTAATGACTCCTCTTTACTTTGCAAAAAAGTCGCTCCTTCTCTGTTCCAGAACAATATAACTATCCATTTAAAGAGCACAAGGCTCCACCACCACCTTCACTGGCAGATGGTCTGAAAGAAAACCCACCGAGGAGCTGTTGGCCACCACCTGGTAGCTCTTAACCTTAAGCCCCCGCACAAAGATATGGTCGATAAGGCAACGGTCGCTCTCGCGATTGTCGAAACCTATGAAGGTGTAGGGGGTGGCCATGGTGCCGCGGGGGCGCGTGTTGGCAAAAGAGCGCAGTATAGGGCGCAAAGCCTTGTCTTGGAGGGTGGAGTTTAGGTCGCCCATAAAGATGACCTGAGCCCCGCGGTTGGCCTTTTGCAGAGAGTCGGCCAGGGCCACAATGATGTGGGCACTTTGGGCCCTTGCCACCTGCCCCACATGGTCGAAATGGGTGTTGATAACCACCAGTTGCTCGCCCTGCTCACCTTCGAGCACGGCCCAGGTGGCCACCCTGATGCAGGCCGCATCCCACCCCAAAGAGGGGAGGGCGGGTGTGGCCGAGAGCCAATGGTTGCCCGCAAAGAGAAGTTTGAAGCGGTCGGTGCGGTAAAAAATAGGGGCGTACTCACCCCCTCGCGCTCCATCATCGCGCCCCACACCCACCCAGTCGTAGCGGGTTAGGCTGTCCGAGAGGTAGTCCAGTTGCGTGGATAGCACCTCTTGCAGGCCAATAATGTCGCACTGTTGCTCGCGCAACATCTCCACCACTGCCCCACGACGATGGGCCCAGATGTTGACCCCATCCTGGGGGTTGTCGTAGCGAATGTTAAAACACATCACACTTTGCCCCCAAGCCGTAAAAGGGGTCAAAAGCAGTAGAATCAGTAATTTTTTCATATTTTTGTAACTATTATAAGCTCTTTTAATCTCTTTCCACCATTTTATTACCACCCTTTTTGTACTCTTTTTCCGCTGATTTTTGAGCTGTAGTCCACTGCTATCTCGGCAAATCATCGATGAAAAGAGCAGTGAAAAACAGTTTCTAAATTATTTTGTCAATTGATAATATCACAACTTCTTAAATGGTTATCTCAACATCCTATTTCCCTGACCTGGAGTGGTTCTACCGTCTGCAAAACGGGGCCCTTATCGAGGCGCACGAAAACTACCAAAAGCAGACCCCTCGCAACCACTGTCGCATAATGACAGCCCAGGGGGTGGCCAAGCTTTCGGTGCCCATCGTCCAGCCCCACCGCCCCACTGCCGTGCGCGATATACGGGTGGACTACACCCTTCCTTGGCAACGTACCCACTGCCGCACGCTAGTGGCCGCCTACGCCTCTGCCCCCTACTTTAGCCACTTTTGGGCCGAGATTGAACCGCTCTTCGGGCAGCGGCACGACTTCCTCTTCGACCTAAACCTAAGCTACGCCCAGCAGATGGCTAGGTTACTAAAAATTTCGGCCCCCTTCTCCCTGACCGACGATTTTATGGGCATCACACCCAGCGAAGGGTTCCAGGTGGAGCCCTACTACCAGGTCTTTAGCCCTGTTATCCCCTTTGTGGGGGGATTATCGGTGTTGGACTTTTTGTTTTGCGAAAACTCGTGGAGAGCCAGGTCGGAATAATCAGGGCTCCGATAAAGAGATAGGGGTAGTAGGTCACCCCGCGCCAAAGCAGAGCTATCATGGCCACCGTGCCAGCCATAGTTTCGGGCGAGACTGCAATCACGTCACCCAGGAAATTCTGAAAAATATACTCAGCAAAGCCGCTGCCCCCAGGTGTGGGCGAGATAATCATCGGCACCCACATACAGAGCTGCCGCGCAAAGACCAACAGATGGTCGCTCACCGAGAAGAAGGCCAAAAACAGGGCGTTGGCCACCATAAATCTAGAACTCCAAGAGAGGGCTGTGGCCCCAAAGGCCTTGAACCAAAAGTCCCATCGATAGTGTTTAATCTGGCGCGAGCTCACCACAATGTCGTTGCCCGAGCGGCGAGCCCCCTCCTTCCAACGGCGCAGCAGGGGCAGTGAAAAGAGCTTGATTATCACCCAGCGTAATCCACGGGGGTTGATAAATAGGCCATAGGCTAAAACCATTGTGAGCAGCAATTTGATGGCGTATCCCGCCATGATGACCCACATGAGCCCCGTGGCACCCTCGAAGGCGAATAGCCGCCCAAAGCCCACCAAAAAGATGACCAGCGGAAAACAGATGGCAAAAAATAGTTCGTCGAAAAAGGCGGTCAGCATCACCATGGTGGCCGACTTACCCACCGAGAGCCCCTCTTTGTGGACAAAGACCACCGCCACGGAGGTGCCGCCAATGGTCGAGGGGGTGATGGCCGAGGTAAATTCCCACAACATGATGACCCTAAAGGCCTGGCGCCAGCTCAAATCGCCCCGCGCGAAGAGCCTTATGCGGATGATATAGCCCAGGTCGCGCCCCGCCATAAAGGCAAAGGCAAGTAGGATAAAAAGGGCGGTTGTAAAGTCGAAGGCGAAGTTGGAGAATACCTCCGCGCTGGCCTCGCTCCAGAACATCCACCCCACCACACCAAGCCCGATGAGAATGGGAACTGCAATTTTCCACCACGTGTTGTTCGGGTTCGGGTTTTTTTTCATACTTTTACAGAGGTCTACTTTGACAAAGATATGAAATTATTTGATGATATATCCATAATTCGTGCCGAAATTCTGCACGAGCAGGGTCAATATATGAAACTTTGGCTCCAAGAGGGGCGGCATGGGACCATGCACTACATGGAGCGTGAGAGGAGCGATTTGCGTGTGGTCATGCCCACGGTGCGCTCGGCGGTGGTGACCCTGACCAGTTACAACCGTGGTCAGCAGAGCCAACCCCCAGGTGCGCCACCCATAGCACGCTACGCTTGGGGTGCTGACTACCACCCCATTATTCGGGGGCGGCTCCACCAGCTGCTCGCTCAGATACAGCTCCGCTACCCCCAGGGGCACGGGCGAGCCATTGTCGACACCGCCCCCGCCCTAGAAAAGGCGTGGGCCGCCCGCGCTAACCTTGGTTTTATTGGACGTAACTCGCTACTGGTGAGCCCAACACTTGGTAGCTTCACCCACATCGGTATGCTGCTCACCGACTTGGAGTACGAGCAGTTAGAGACTATTTTTAGCCCCAAGGAGCCTCTGAAGGTGAGCTGCGGCACGTGTAGGCGTTGTCTTGAGGGGTGCCCCACTGGGGCTATTTTGCCCAGTGGCGGCCTTGATGCGCGGCAGTGTCTGGCCTACCTGACCATCGAGAGTAGGGAGCCTTACCACGGCCAGGCCTTTTATGGGTGCGATAGGTGTCAAAGCTTGTGCCCCTACAACCGCGCGGCTCCACGGGGTGAGCTGCTGGAGGTTAACCAAGAGCTCGTGGCCATGACTTTGAAGCAGTGGCGCGAGCTAAGTCCCGAACTCTTCGAGGCACGCTTTGGTACTACCCCCCTAAAGCGGGTGGGGTTGGAGCGACTGCGCTCCTTTCTGGAGTAGATAGCTTTTCTCTTGAGTCTTGGGCATCTCAAAAATCCTTATTTACGCTTAGAAGAGAGCTTTTCTAGATAACCCAGAGCCTCCAAAAAAACCTAATTCTTAGAGGCCTTTCATAATAAGTGTAAAGAAAAAACGTTATCTTTGCGAAACATTGTTTAAATGATAAATGGAAACTTTTTTTACAGTACTACTTATTATATTTGTGGGCAGTTGGCTCTTTGGTCAGCTACTCAAGTTCTTGCTTAAGGTGTGGTTGCTGCGCAAACAGCGTGAGTTTTCGGGCCATATGGGTGGTAATTTCGCCTCGGGGTCCCGTGGGGGCTCTGCTTGGGGTGGAGCCTCTGCCTCAAAACGCGAGCAGGGTGAGGTGCGTGTCGAACAAAAACCAGAACAAGACCACACCGTAAATAAAGAGATTGGGCAATATGTTGACTTTGAGGAAGAAAAATTAAACTAATAAAATAACTATATGAAGAAAATTATCTTACTAATGACTGTAGCCTCTCTCTTGCTGTTCACACGTTGCCAGGATGAGGTCTTCTATACGATGTATAGTTTTGGTGCCAACCAGTTTAGCAACTCTAATTTGCCAGGTATGATTGACCCAGAGAAGGATAAGGCTTGCGAAAAGATGGCCGCCTATCTCATTAGCCATGGCTATGTGAATCAAGGTCTGATAATTGAGGGAGCGGACGAAAAGGTCAACGACAAGAAGGCTCTGGACCACTTCAATGTCAAACTCAAGGCTCTTCAGGCTACCGACCTGTCTGAAGTACTCAAGGGCGAAGATGGGGCTCCTGCCACAGTCTCCTTTGAATACAAGATTCTCAAGGGGCAATACAATAAAAGCCTTATGGCCACCCATAACTTTGCTGTACCATACGTCAAGTGACACCCCTCTCTCTTTAGGACTTTTTCCATATAGTTGCTGAACACCTCCTGCTGCCCTCGATGGGAAGTGGGTGGTTTTGGCGTAGGGTGCTTCTATATAAATAATTATGAGTGCAATGATATTCAACCTATTAACCCTTCTGGGTGGTCTCTCTCTCGTGGGGTTAGGGCTCCGTAATTTTGTGGGCTTTTCGCAACGTTTTTGGGGTGAACGCCTCACGGCGAAGGTCTCGGCTAATTTGGGTAGCACGCCTGCTGGCTCTCTGCGTGCGGGGATGCTGGTGGCCATGGAGTCTGGTTCGCGTGGGGCCATGTCGGTGGTGGTGGAGTATTGCAATTCGGCCATGGTCAACCTGCGCCAAGGCATATGGATGATGATGGGCACCACCGTGGGCAGCCTGCTCATACTGTGGGTTGTGGCCTTGATTTTTATGGTACCCAACCTCACACTGTGGGCCATGCCGCTGTTGGGGATGGCCTTTGTGGCGCGTCTGTGCCGAATGGACGAGGTTGCCAAGTTGCTTATTTCCATTGGTTTGCTGGCTTTGGGGATGACCCTCACGAGTAGCTCATTGGGGGAGCTGATGGTGCGTAATGTGGATTACACGCTCATGCAGGGGTTTCTCTCTCAGGGTTACCTCTCGCTTATATTGATGGTTTTGGTGGGGGCTTTTGTGGGGGCGGTGGTTCGTGGAGCCACTCTACTCTTTGTGGTGGCTATTATTTTGGCCTCGGTGGGGTGGCTTTCGGTGGAGTCGGCCCTGGGGTTGATGCTGGGTGGCAACATTGGGGCCACAGCCTCGGCCCATTATGCCGCCCTGGGGGCGGGTAGCAACTCGGCTAGGGTGGCCCTATCGCAGACTATTATGGCCCTGTGGGGGGCACTGTGGTTTGGCGTTTTCCTACCTATGGTCATCTTATTTTGTCAACCATGGTTTACCCAACTGCCTGTGGCTCTGGTTGTGGTCGCGCTCTATTCACTGTTTCATGTGGCCAATCTACTGCTCTTTTGGCAGTTGGGTGATATGCTGGTGCGTATGGTGCTCTCTATTATACCTCAGCAGCAGGGCACCTCGGGCAGCCACCTGAGGGTCCACTCTTCCGACAGCCCCACATGGTTGCTGCTGAGCCAGGCGCAGACCGAGATATCGCTCCATAGCAACCGCCTGCTCAAGATGTTCAATCTGCTTGAACAGGTGGGCCAAACCCCCGACAGGGCTCAGCGCAAGCTGATTGTGGAGCGTATTGAGAAGTACAAGAGCATCACGGACAATGTCCAGACCGAGATAATAGATTTTGTCTGCTCCCTGGCCTCGAACCACCTCAAGGAGGGGTCGCGCCCCAAGATGCGCAAGGTGATAGTGCGTGTGCAAGAGCAAAAGCAGATAGCCTTGGCCATAACTACGATGGCCTCTGTTTTGGAGCGGGGGCTGATAGTCTTTGATGAGCCACAAAGGCAGGCCATCTCCGAACTCTTTGTGCGCCTGCGCGATGGTATCTACACTACCACCTTTGAGAGTGCCGATTTCGAGGCTCAATCTTCGCTAATTGAGCAACATATAGCACGTCTAACCATTAGCGACTTAATGGTATATCGTGCCGACGAGCCCACAGCCAACATCCTCTTTGGCGAGTTTCTCTCGTGCAGCCAAGCCATTGCCAACTCGATAAAGAGCTTCTAAGGCGACTCCACGTTAATAATATTTCAGGGTCTCTTTTTTGTCAGTTACAACAAAAAAGAGACCTTTTGTTTGGGGTTTTAAAAATATGTTTTTAAATTTGTGACACGTAGATACATCATACTTAAATTATTAACTCTAAAAATTTATGAGATGAAAAAGATTTTACTCCCCACACTCCTCTTTTTTGTTTTATCAACCTTGGGCAGTGCCTCTGCTCAGGATTTAGGCGGGCTCATAAAAGGGTTTGGTGGCGGTAAAAATGGGGCCAAAGCCCAACAAGAGGAGCTGGCCAAAGCACCCGCTACGGAAGCCAGAGTGGCGGCTGTGGCCCAGCAGGCTTTGCCAGTGATAAATGTTCCGCTGGTTATCCACATTACCCCCAACACCAAACGGGTGGAGATGGAGCCCGAATGTAACCCAACCCTATATTTTAGCGACAGTATGCTCACCATGGAGCGCAACACAGATGGTACCTTTGGCTTTTTAGACATAGAGGGCAATCTTAAGATAGGTTTTCTCTATAAATGCGCTGCTGGGTATGGAGCTCCCCAGTTCAATAGTGGGGTCTGTCCTGTGGTTATTGAAAAAGAGGGTAAGCGCAAATTTTTTATTATCGACAAGCAGGGCAAGCAGACAGCTCTGCCCGAAACCATGATAGAGGTTAGTAACTTCTGTCAGGGGCGCGCTACAGCACAATATATGGTGGGGGATAAGGTTGTGAGTGGTTTTATCGATTCCACGGGTAAGATAATCTATCCAGATTTGGTTCGTCGCTCTAAGTTCGCCTTGGCCGACCCCGATGTGCCCTCACCTTTTGTCGATGGGTTGGCCCGTTTCTTTGACGTGAGCAACGACAAGTGGGGCTATCATAACCGCAAGGGCGAGGTGGTCATCGAGTCTAAGTTCTTCGAGGCTGGTGATTTTAGCCAATCATTGGCCGCTGTGCTTGTGGATGTAGATGGGGCCAAAAAATGGGGCTTTATAGACCCCAAGGGGCAATTTGTTATCCCTGCCAAGTTCAGTAACCGCCCTTCAGATTTTGCCTCAGGCTATGCGGTGGTCGTCAAATCCAACGACAACTACTGCTACATAGACCAGACGGGGGCAGTTAAAAGTGGCGAGTACTATCGTGCCACCCCTTTCCACGGTAACCAGGCTTTTGTGCGGCCGCTTGATGATAAAGAGGTGGTTCAGGCTCTCAATAAGGAGTTTGTAGTGGTTCACACCACCGATAAGTTCTCTTTTCCCACCTCTTTAAAGGGAAAATACAATGATGTGGTCTTCTGTGACTACTCTTTGGCAGCTGTAGGCAATGGCACGCCTTATAACTCGGAGCATAAGTATCTGGTTGACACCATAGGACGCACCATAATCAACAATGCCGGCATCAATAGCAAGCTTTGTAACTTCTTCTCTGGCTTGGCTTATGGGGTTGTTAGTGTGGGTGTGGGTGAGACGGCCACGGGATTTTTCAATCGTCAGGGCGAGGCTGTTTTTATCTTTTGCAAGCCTGAATTTTAGTGGCTCGCTTTTCTCTATTTCAAAAATATGCCCTCTGCACCCAGAGAGGAGCGCATCTGTTCACTCCACAAACTAGCCTGAACCTCTCCGATATGTGCCGTGCGCAAAAGGAACATACATAGGCGCGACTGACCGATACCACCACCTATACTCTCTGGCAAAGTGCCACCCAAGAGAGCCTTATGGTAGGGCAACTGAGCCTTTTGCTCCAGGCCAGCAGCACTAAGTTGAAGCCGCAAAGCCTTGGCATCAACCCGCACACCCATAGATGAAAGCTCAAAAGGGGACTCCAAAACAGAATTCCACAAGATGAGGTCTCCATTGAGTCCATAGAGTCCATCCTGTCCAACACTCGTGTAGTCGTCGTAGTCCACCGCCCGTCTATCATGAGGTTCACCATTGCTTAAAGGGGCCCCAATGCCGATAATAAAGACGGCACCATACTCCTTGGCGATGGCCGCCTCGCGCTCTTTGGGGCTCATGGTTGGATAGCGTTGCAAAAGGTGTTCGGCATGGATAAAATATATCTGAGGTGGCAGCGCGGGGGTGATATGGTTATGAATGGCGTAGAGTTGCGCCTCGACCTCCAAAAGGGCCTCATATATCTGGTTCACAGTCTGCTTAAGGTAGTCCACCGTGCGCTGTTCGGGCAGGATGCTCTTCTCCCAGTCCCACTGGTCGACATAGAGCGAGTGGAGCGCATCGAGTGTCTCGTGGGGGCGTATGGCGTTCATATCGGTGTATAGACCATAGCCAGGGGCGATGTTGTAGTCGGCCAACTTCAGCCTTTTCCACTTGGCTAGCGACTGCACTACCTCGGCACGCTGCCCCCCCAGGTCGTCAACCTCAAAGCTCACAGGGGGGCATCCGCCACCTAGGTCGTCGTTGATGCCGCTGCCCTCGAGCACAAAAAGGGGTGCGGTCACGCGACGCAGCCCCAAACGCGAACTCAGCGCCCGCTGGAATAGCTCTTTTATCTCTTTGATGGCCGACTCGGCAGTTTCGGGAGTCAATTTAGCGCGGTATCTCATGGTGGTACGGTTTTGGTTACTAATTTTGTGTGGTGTCTCCATCAGAGCCGTCTGTTTTTTTTCAGGAGCTACACAAGTGGAGAGATTACTCTCAACCATCTCGGCCAAAGTTTTTGGCTGATTTTTTCGGTGGAGTCACGGTGTCGGCGAGCTCAACACCGCCACAAAAGTACAAAAATTCTCCTAAGAAGCTGTTTTAATTTGTTTTCAAAATTTTAAACAGCCTCTAAAATAGGTAAAAAATGGTGTCGGACAATAATTTGCCAAGGGTGATGGAAGAGAAAACAAGGGGAGAGATGCCGTACAGCTCTCCTCTTGTTTCTAAAAAAAATAGGCGAGCTGCCGTGTGTGGTAAGTCGCCTATTCTTATGGAAAGAAGTTAAAAAAGAGCTTCTTAATAGTTTGAATTCTAGGAGTCTATCTCTTCAGGGCTCAGCGGCAGGCTATAACGGCTGTCGATAATCTCACGGTCGGTGAAGAAAAACGAGGCCTCCCATGCTGCATTCTCATCCGAATCCGAGGCGTGGATAGCGTTGCGCGTCTTGCTGGCGGCATACTTTTTGCGGATTGTACCCTCAGCGGCCTTGGTGGGGTCGGTCGAACCTATTAGACGACGGAAATCCTCCACCGCATTCTCTTTCTCAAGCACCATCACCACAATAGGACCCGCGGTCATAAAGAGGTAGAGATTCCTGAAAAAACTCCTCTCACGGTGGACGTAGTAGAATTTTTCGGCATCCGAGCGGCTTAGATAGGTCATTCGCATGGCTATGATACGGAACCCAGCGAGCTCAATCATAGCGCAGATGTTGCCAATGTTGCCATCGCCAACGGCGTTGGGCTTGATGATGGTAAAGGTACGGTTTGTCATGATGTTTATGTGACTTCTAAAATGTTTTTCTTTTCGTGTTGTACTTCGGTCTTAGAAGCTGTTTAAAATTTATTCAAAAGTTTTATTACGGCCCCTATTTTTCACCTGTAAATCCTCATCTACCCTGGTAAATTCTGGTTTTATAGGCAAAAATGATTCATAACAAATTCAATGAACAAAACAGTGTCTTAAAATTCTCATCTATTTCAAGTAAAATACCAGTTGTAAGAGCCGAGAAAATCTAATCTTTTCGGAACTCTCCCCCGACTATTTTACAAACTCTTTTGCACGTTCTAAATAGCCCTTATTTAAAAAGTCCAGTAGGGTAGCGCGCATGGGTTCGGCCTGTACAAATTCGGGTTTGAAGCCCCAGCCGTGGCTACCCGTGGGGTATTTGACAAAGGCGTTGTCCACGCCATGTTTTTTGAGAGCCTCCACATAGAGCTCCGACCCACCTATGGGTACGCAATCGTCGTCCAAGCAGTGGAATATTAAGGTCCGCCCTGTGGAGCTCTTGACATTGAGCTCCGAGCTATACTCTTTGTAGAGGGTGCTATCTCCATGGGTTAGGCTATATCGACTGCCACCGTGTGTCAGCTTGTCGTTACACATGGTGATAACGGGGTAGTAGAGCACCGAAAAGGCGGGGCGCAGAGCTCCTGTACCCTTGGTGGCCAAGGTCGAGGCCAGGTGCCCTCCAGCCGAGAAACCCATCACACCCACCTCGTGGCGGTTGATATTCCACACCCGCGCACTGTCGCGCACGATTTTCATAGCTCGCAAGGCATCCTCCAGTGGCACTTTATTGACTCCGTTGGGCAGGCGGTATTTAAGCACAATGCCAGCCACCCCGTTCTTGGCCAGAAATTCGGCCGCCCACTGCCCCTCGCTTCTCGAGGAGACTATCTCATAGCCCCCGCCTGGTACAATTAGCACAGCTTGGGTTGGTTTGGTGGCCCCTTGGGGTAGGTAGACAGAGATGGTGGGTGTGGTTACCGCGCTGAGGTGACCCCATTGGTCGCTACTCTCGGGGCCCGTGACTCCATTGACATGGCGTGGTTGGTGGGCACCCGACCATAGGTTCACCACACGTGGTTGTGCCAAGCAGGGCAGGGCCACCATAAAAGAGAGGAGTAATAATAATTTTTTCATCACTATAGTTTTTTTAGACAGGTTAATGGTCTTTTATTTCATACAAAGTTAAAAAATATATACCTTTGTAACACTAATTGAGCAGAAATAATCAACTAAAATTATAAAAAAAATGCAACAATCAATCGACACCTACAATTTCCATGGCAAAAAGGCCATTATGCGTGTGGACTTTAATGTTCCTTTGGACGCGGAATTTAACGTAACTGACGATACCCGTATTCGTTCGGCCATACCCACAATTAAGAAGGTACTTTCTGGTGGTGGTTCAGTGATTTTGATGTCTCACCTTGGCCGTCCAAAAGGTGTCACCGACAAATTCTCGTTGAAACATATCATCCCCACCATCGAAAAGCTTTTGGGTGTAAAGGTTATTTTTGCACCTGATTGCCAAAAGGCTGACGCTCAGGCTGCTGTTCTTAAGCCTGGCGAGGTGTTGTTGCTGGAGAATCTTCGTTTCTATGCCGAAGAAGAGGGCAAGGCCCGCGGCTTGGCCGAAGATGCCACCGACGAGCAGAAGGCTGCTGCCAAAAAGGTGGTTAAGGCCTCACAGAAGGAATTTGTCAAACAGCTGGCCTCCTATGCCGACTGCTATGTCAACGATGCCTTTGGTACGGCCCACCGTGCCCACGCTTCAACGGCTCTGATTGCCGAATATTTCCCTTCAGACAAGATGTTTGGCTACATTATGGAGGGCGAACTCAAGGCTATTGACTTGGTACTCAAGGATAATAAGAAACCTTTTACGGCCATCTTGGGTGGTTCTAAGGTTTCGACCAAAATCACTATCATCGAGAGCCTGCTGGAAAAGGTAGACAACTTGATTTTGGGTGGTGGTATGACCTACACCTTTATGGCTGCCATGGGTGGCAAGATTGGGGGGTCAATCTGCGAAAAAGACCAGTTCGAGACAGCTCTTGCCATCCTAGAGAAGGCCAAGAAGTTGGGTGTAAACCTTGTTTTGGCCGAAGATGCCCTTTGTGGTAACGACTTTAAGGACGACTGTCAAAAACAGACCTGCCCATCGGACAATATTCCTGATGGTTGGGAGGGGATGGACATCGGCCCCAAGGCCATGGCCGATTTTGCCAAGATTATTGGCAACTCCAAGACCATCCTTTGGAATGGCCCTGTTGGGGTCTTCGAGATGCCCTCTTTTGCTGTGGGTTCACGCGCTGTGGCTGAGGCCATTGTCGAGGCTACCAAGAACGGAGCCTTCTCGCTTATCGGTGGTGGTGACTCGGTGGCCTGTATCAACCAGTTCGGTATGGCCTCGCAGGTGAGCTATGTGAGCACAGGTGGTGGTGCACTGCTCGAATATATGGAGGGTAAGGAGTTGCCAGGGGTAGCTGCAATTCGTAAATAAAATAATAGGCAAAATGGTGGTGAGTATCCTCTAGGGTTCACCACCATATAAAAACTCAGGGGCAATACTATTTTAAAGTATTGCCCCTGAGTTTTGTTTTGTGGTGTTACTCCTGCTTATAAGATTGATATTGAGCAGCTATCGGCTAAGTGGCCGCTACGCACGGTGAGCAGGTTCTCTCCGTGGGGCATCCCTATATTTTTCCAGACAAAGGTTCCGTAGCCGTCGTTGCTGGCCTCGGTCAACACCGCCTTGCCGTTGATAAAGAGCTCCGCACTTTGGCAGTTGGAGAAGACCTTGATGGTCTGCTTGCCGTAGGGGCGGTTTTGCCAACGTCGCTCGGCTATGTAGACAAATTTATCTTTAGAGTTCCAGTTGGCCTTATAGAAGTAGTAGGCATCTTTGGGCATCTGCCTGTCGAAGGTGACCATCCCCTTGTCGTTGATGCCTGGGCGCAACCCCTCGGTGCGATGGGCTGCTCCGAAGTCGAACATCACCCAGAGGAAGGTGCCCCAGAAGTAGTTCTTGGAGGCTATGGTACGCCAGTAGGTCTCGTGGTAGAAGGTCTGCCACTGCTCGGGGTGCCAATAGCTCTCTGGCACCACCTTTTGCAGGGTGTCGCTATGTTGGTAGATGCTGCCCCCTGCTCCATACTCGCTAACCCCCGCCTTAAGTTTGGGCCATTCGCGTCGTAGCCGTTCGCCCCAGGTGTTAAAATCCTTGGGTTCACCACCGTACCACCCCACATATTGGTTAAAGCCTATGAGGTCGGTCACAAAGTTCAAATCGCCATCTTGGTTGCTGGCGGCCACGGTGAGCCGTGTGGAGTCCTCCTCCTTGGCCAGGGTGTTCAGGCTGCGCACATAGTGCAGCGGGTCATCGCCACGCTGGGTGAGTTCGTTGAAGAGCCCCCAAAAGAGTATGGAGGGGTGGTTGTAGAGTTGGCGTATCATCTCCTGTAGTTGGGTGCGCCCATTCTCCATAAAGGCCTCGGAGTCGTTGAATCCCTTGTCGCGATAGCCTCCTGGCCCCACAAAGGGTATCTCGCTCCACACTATAATGCCTGCGCGGTCGCACAGGTCGATAAAATAGGGGTCCTGAGGGTAGTGGGTCAGCCGCACGGCATTGACCCCCATGCCCAACATAAGCTCCACATCTCGTTGGTGGTTTTCGGGGAAGAGGGCGTTGCCCAGCAGGGCCCAATCCTGGTGTCGTCCCACGCCTTGTATGCGGAAGGGTTTGCCGTTGAGGTAGAATTGATTTTTCTCATCGACCTTAAAGTAGCGTAGCCCCACGCTGGTGGTCAGGCTGTCGAGGGTTATGGTTTTGCGTCCCGCCTCTTGCGCGAGGGTGACGGTGGCATGGTAGAGGTAGGGGTCTTCCACCGAGTGCCACAGGTGGGGGTTGATGAGGGTGAATGAGGCATCGACCTCAGTGCTGCCTATGGCGTCGAGCTCCACCAATTTGCTGTCCATGCCCACCGTGTCGCCTGCGGCCGAGAGCAGGGCGAAGTTCACCCTGGTGGCTCTACCGCCAGCGGGGCCGTCGATAAGGGCGCGTATCTGTACGTCGGCCCGCACATCGCTAACCTTGGTCTGTTTGACGTAGACCCCAGAGCTCGAAAAATCTTCGAGGCAGAAGTGGGTTGTGGGCACCACTATGAGCTCCACGTCACGATAGATGCCTCCATACATATTAAAGTCACCCAGCAGGGGCATAATGTCCAGATTTATAGCGTTTGTGAGCCTGACCCACAGCGTGTTACGCGAACCGATGGTTAGGTAGGGGGTTATATCCCAAGTGAAGGCGGTGTAGCCACCTTGGTGTTGTCCCACGTGTTTGGAGTTGACATAGAGGTCGGCTGTTTGGTTGGCTCCTTTGAAGCGGATAAAGACTTTTTTGCCTTTCCAGGCGGTGGGGGTCTCTATGGTTTTGACGTAGTTGGCCAGACCACGGTAGTAGTCCCATTTGCCGCTCAGGGCATCGAGGTTGAAGGTGTGTGGGAGGTTTACAGTGGTTGAAACATCTTTTTGCACTTGCCAGCCAGGCACATATTGCCAAGAGCGGTTAATGTTGATAATTTCGCGTTGGGCCCAGCTTGTTGAGCAGCTCAGCAGCACGGTCAAAAGGATTATCAAATGTTTCATATTATTGTCTCTATTTTTCATTTTTTTTGGTGTTGGGTTTACCCCAAAATTTTATCTACAAATTGGAGAGATGCTTGGTATATCTCCCCCTCGTTATAACAAATTCAACAAAACAAAACAAGCAGCACCAGAAACGTAACCCGCCACTGCCAACAAAGATATCCGTCGGAAATAATACATGAATGTTATCTTCTCCATACCCATAATGGTAACCCCTGTGGCCGAACCGATTATCAACAAAGAGCCACCCGTGACCGCACAGTATGCCAAAAAAGTCCAGAACTCACTGTTCATCGCATAAGCCCCCACCTCGGCCAAAGGATACATCCCCATGGTGGCGGCCACCAAAGCCACATTATCTACAAAAGAGCTCATAATACCGATGACAAAACTGATGGTGAGCGGATTACTAATGTGGCTGCTCATAAAATCACCCATAATACCCAACTGTCCCGAAACATTCAACGCCCCCACACTCATCAATATCCCCAAAAAGAAAATTATTGTACTCATATCTATACGCGAGAGCACCCGACCCACACTAAGACGCGACTTCTCGTCTATCTGCTTCATCTTACCATACATCAAGTCGGTGTATATCCACAATACGGCCATACCCATCATCACCCTCATAAATGGGGGAACACCACTCCAGCTGTTGAAAAAAGGGACCAACACCATTGTGCTCACGCCCAAAATCAAGATTATATAACGCGACTTGCGACCTACTTCGGGCATGGTGGCGTTCTCGACCTGTATTGGCAGCTGTTTACCAAAAGAGGATTTGGCCTTGAACCAAAAAGTCATTATCACCAAAGGCACCACCATATTGATAAGCGAAGGCAACAATAGCATCGAAATTTGATGCTCAGGGGTGAGGTTACCACCCGTCCAAAGCAAAATAGTGGTCACATCACCAATAGGCGAGAAAGAGCCCCCCGCATTGGCCGCCAAAATAATCATTGAGGCAAATATCAAACGGTCGTGTTTGGTGGGCACCAACTTGCGCAGCAGAGCTATCATCACCACCCCCGTGGCAATGTTATTGAGAATGGCCGAAAGAAAGAAGGTTAAAAAGGCCACTATCCACAGCAACTTACGTTTATTGGTGGTCGAGATGACCGAGGTGATGACACGGAACCCCCCGTGAGTATCCACCAACTCAATGATAACCAGGGCCCCCATCACAAAGAAAAGGGTTTCCGAGGTCTCGCCCAACTGCTCCACAAAGAGGCTCGAAATATCCATGTCGGCCCCCACCGAAGCAGCAACCCATAAAACCACAGCCATTAAGAGTGCCGAAGCAGCCTTGTTAATGCCTATTTTATCCTCCAGGGCCACCATCAAGATGCCCAGCAGAAAAATTGTAACCATTAAGATAAACATACCGCAATATTTTTTATTTACCTGCAAAGTTAATAACTAAATGGTGATTCTAATATCCTTACAGATATTTTTTAACTTTTTGTCCCCTCCTTCCCTCAGGTAAAGGGTTTTGTTTTTTATTCATAATTTTAATACCTTTGGCCTTGCAAACAT
Organism: Mucinivorans sp.; assembly: GCA_036654415.1. Classification (GTDB taxonomy): domain Bacteria; phylum Bacteroidota; class Bacteroidia; order Bacteroidales; family Rikenellaceae; genus Mucinivorans. Next base: position 30,569 of record JAVVSB010000002.1, read on the forward strand.
TTTTCTGTTTATGAAATACGCTTTAAACGACCATATACCCCCCACACCCTTTTATTACTACGACATGGAGCTGCTGGAGCAGACCCTTGGCCGAGCGCAGGCTGCCTCTGAGCGTTATGGCTACCGTCTGCACTACGCCATGAAGGCCAATGTGGAGCCCCGAATATTGAAGAGCATAGCCCGCCATGGAATGGGGGCCGACTGCGTTAGCGGTTGGGAGGTCGAGGCCGCCCTTAAGGGGGGCTTCCCAGCAAGTAAAATTGTCTTTGCGGGGGTGGGTAAGAGCGATAGTGAGATGGTCTATGCCCTGGAAAAGGAGATATTTTGCTTCAATTGCGAATCGCTCGAGGAGCTTCAGGTGCTCTCCTGTTTGGCCGCCAAGCATGGTGTGGTGGCGCGCGTGGCCCTGCGCATCAACCCCGATGTGGAGCCCCAGACCCACAAATATATCTCGACAGGCCACGGAGCTAGCAAGTTCGGCATCGCCTACAACGAGGTCGAGAAGTTTATGGCTGCCCGCTCTCACTTTACCAATATCAAAGTGGTGGGGTTGCATTTTCACATTGGTTCTCAGATTGTTAAACTTGAATATTTTGAGCAGTTGGCCCAAAAGGCCGCTTCACTCTGCCGCTGGTTCGAGCAACGTGGGCTCCCCATCGAGCACCTCAATATGGGAGGTGGCTTGGGCATTAACTACCAAAATCCCGACAGTGAGCTTGTACCCGACTTCGAGGGCTATATGGCCTGCTTTGCGCGCCACCTACCCCAGGACAAGACCATCCATTTCGAGCTTGGTCGCTCGTTGGTGGCCCAGTGTGGCGAGCTGTTAACGCGCGTGCTCTATACCAAAAACACCGTCAGTGGCGACCGTTTTATTATTGTTGATGCTGGGCTTACCGAACTCATCCGCCCCGCTCTCTACGCCGCCCACCACCACATCGAGAACCTTTCGGGCCAGGGGCGTACCATGGAGCGTTACTATATTGGGGGCCCCATCTGCGAGTCGAGCGACATCTTTGCCCATGACATCGAGTTTCCACTCTCCCATCGGGGGGACCTGCTGACCATCCGCTCCACGGGGGCCTATGGTAGCATCATGAGTTCGCACTACAACTGCCGTCCGCTGGCGGCGACCTACTTTTCGGATAATGAGTGAGATAAGAGATATAGAACGGGACCCTGAGCTCGACGAGCTAATCCGTCCGCAGCAGCTCGCGGGTTTTGCTGGGCAGAATAAGATTGTGGACAACCTCCACGTCTTTATTCGTGCTGCCCTTATGCGCGATGAGCCCCTGGACCACGTGCTACTCCATGGCCCTCCAGGGCTGGGTAAGACCACCCTGGCGGGCATCATCACCAACGAACTGGGGGTTTCGCTCAAGGTCACCTCGGGCCCTGTGCTCGATAAGCCTGGTGATTTGGCGGGGTTGCTGACCTCTTTGGCCGAGGGTGATGTGCTATTTATTGACGAGATTCACCGCTTGAGCCCCATTGTCGAGGAGTATCTCTATTCGGCCATGGAGGATTACAAGATTGATATTATGCTCGATAAGGGGGCTTCGGCCCGTTCGGTGCAAATTAAGCTCAACCCCTTCACCCTTATCGGAGCCACCACGCGTAGCGGACTGCTAACTAGCCCTTTGCGAGCTCGTTTTGGGATTCAGTGCCATCTGCAATATTACGATGCTTCGACCCTTCGTTCCATTGTATGTCGTTCGGCCAATATTCTTGGCATCGAAATTGAGACTGAAGCTTCGGCCGAGATAGCGGGTCGTAGCCGTGGCACCCCTCGTATAGCCAATGCGCTGCTCAGGCGGGTGCGTGACTTTGCCATGGTCAAGGGTTCGGGTGTGATAACGCTGCCCATAACGCAGATGGCCCTCCAAGCCCTGGATATCGACACTAAGGGACTCGACGAGATGGATAATCGCATATTGGGGGCCATAATCCACAAGTTTGGCGGTGGTCCCGTGGGGCTAACCACCATTGCCACAGCCGTTAGCGAGGATGCAGGCACCATCGAGGAGGTCTATGAGCCTTTCCTTATCCAAGAGGGATTCCTCAAACGCACACCTCGAGGCCGTGAGGCCACACCGCTGGCCTACACCCATTTGGGGGTAGAGTGTAATTTACAGCAACAAACTTTATTTTAGTTTGGATTTTTTTTGTAACTTCGTACCCAAAATATACTATTTACTAACTTAAAAAACAAAAAACAAAATGAAACATCTTATTCTTATGATGGTTGCAGTGTTTGCAATCTCCATGTCAGCTCAGGCTCAGAAACTTTCAAAAGAGGAAAAAGCAGCAGCCAAAGCTCAAAAAGAGGCCGAAACCAGCGCTCTAATGAAAAATCTATTCCAGAGCAAAAACTTCCAATTTGTGCCTACTGAAGTTCAGACCAAAACAGGTGGCTCGGTTAATATCAACAAATATGAGTACACCCGCGTGCGTCCCGATAGCTTCATTGTTCGCATGAGCCAGGCTCCAAGCATTGATGTGCCTAAGTACGAACTTGTTACCAATGAAGCCACAAAAACTGGTTATATCTTTACTGTTAAGGTAGAGGCAGGGGGCTCAACCAATACCATCTCAATTTCGGTGAACTCCAAGACTGGTTTCGCTCAGATGCGCATCAAGTCCAACAAGGCCGAAGAGCTGATATACAAGGGCTCTATTCGCGAAAACTAATTTGTGGTGGGTCTCTTCTGATACCCTAACATCTTAAAAAAAGCAGGCGGGTCGCAACTTCTTAAAAAAGTTGCGACCCGCCTATTTTACGCGCTAAGTTAGTGGAGTTAGAGGTTGTTTTAATTTGTTTTAAAAATTTTATTACTGCTATTTTTGAGACTCTTTCTTCGATGATTTGTCGAGATAGTAGCTAAAAAATGGCCTCTTACTCAACGTGTTCAAATACCAAAGCTGTGCGCGATACGTTGTAGATGCTGATATAGTGACGGCCATCCTCGGTGGTGGTAAAGAACTTGGTTTTGTCCTCTACGCGGCCAAAGCCACCATATATTGTGTCGTCGCTGTTGAGTATTATGCGATACTCGCCCTCCATGGGCACAGGCATACGGTAGTTCATTATCGAGGCCGAGGGGTGCCAATTCATCACGTAGACCAAGCCAGCTTGTTCAAAGACCATGGTTTTGTTGTCTTGGTCGTTGAGCAGGTTGTAGCCGTAGCCCGAGTTGAGCACATGGCGCGCCTTGGTTAGGCTAATCATGGCCTTGTCGAAACGTTCTAGGTCACCGTAGCGTAGCAGTTTATTCTCGGCCAGTGACCACTGACGACGAGCATGAGCATAGCTCCAGGCGTTGCCCTCGCGTGGGAAGTCAATCCACTCAGGGTGGCCAAATTCGTTACCCATAAAGTTTAGGTATCCATCGCCACCCAGGGTGATGGTCATCAGGCGAATCATCTTGTGTAGGGCTATACCACGGTCCACAACTATATTTTTGCTCTTTTTGTCCATCGAGAAGTACATCTCTTTGTCCATCAGGCGGAAGGCTATGGTCTTGTCGCCCACCAAGGCTTGGTCGTGCGATTCGGCGTAGGCTATGGTCTTGGCGTTGGGTAGGCGGTTGGTCATCATGTCCCACATCTGCCACAGGTCCCACTGTTCGTCGGGGGTATCCTTGAGGTATTTAATCCAAAAGTCGGGGATGGCCATGGCCAGGCGGTAGTCGAAACCTGTGCCGCCGTCCGAAAGTGAAACGGCCAGCCCTGGCATTCCGCTCACATCCTCGGCTATGGTGATGGCCGAAGGCTTCACCTCTTTGACCAACTTATTGGCCAGCGAGAGGTAGGTTAGTGCAGCACGGTTGACCTGGTCGCCAAAATAGGAGTGGTAGCTGCCAAAATCGGCATAGCCGTGGTGGTAGTAGAGCATGGAGCTTACCCCATCGAAGCGGTAGCCGTCGAAGTGGAACTCGTCGAGCCAATATTTCACATTGCTCAGCAGTAGGTGCTGCACCTCGAACTTGGCGTAGTCAAAGAGTTTGCTATCCCAATAGGGGTGGTCACCGCCAGGGCCCGCAATGGAGTACATATCGTCCGAACCGTCCAAACGGTTGATACCTTCGTTTATATTTTTAACATAGTGGCTGTGGACAATATCCATAATCACCCCGATACCCATGGAGTGGGCCTTCTTGATTAGGTTCTTGAGCTGTTCGGGCGTGCCGAAGCGCGAAGAGGGGGCAAAAAGGCTCGATACATGGTACCCAAAGGAGCCATAGTATGGATGTTCGGCCACGGCCATCATTTGTATGGTGTTGTAACCCAGTCGCTTAACGCGCGGTAAAACATTTTTTGTGAACTCATCGTAACTGCCCACACCCTCTTTTTCCTGAGCCATGCCCACATGAACTTCGTAGATGAGTAGGTTATCGATTGAGGAGATATCGAAATCGTCGCCCTTCCAGTCGAATTTATGTTCGGGGGCCCAAATTTGACCACAGAAATCTTTGGTCTTGTCGTTCTGCACTACGCGGCGGATATAGGCTGGAATTCGGTCCAGGTAGCTATCATCAGCTCCGTGGACATGTAGTTTGAGTAGGCTCTCGTGCTTTAGGCGGCCCGCGACGCGTTCATCGGGGATAAATACCGACCATCCGCCCCACTGGTCACGCTCCATGGGAAACTGAAACCGCTCCCAGTCGTTCCAATCACCGAATACATAGACCTGCTGAGCCTTAGGCAACCAATCGCGAACCCACCAGCCACCAGCATAGGGGTCACGATGGACGCCGTAATAGAGGTGCGCATTGGCATAATCACGAAGTGAACCACTAGCACTCTGTATCAGGTGCAGGCGGTCCAGGTAGAGATGGTGACGATACTCTATTTCGCCCGCAACGGGACGGAGCCACTCATCAGCGGCAACAATTGGAAGTATATTGTTTTCCATATCTTCAAGCTATTGATTTTCAATGTACAAAGGTATTGCTTTTTGTTGAGCAAAACAAACCTAAACAACGAATAATACAAAAAAGAATTTAGATGCGGTGTTCCACACTTTATATTAAACGTATTGATTGGCCAAAATAGTATGCTTTACTGTCACGCAATTGTACTGTTTTTTGCTCGTCGAGTGGCCAAAAAACTTACAATCAACAGTTGTAGAGCATGATAAATCATAATTGGCAGCAACAGCAGGCTCACCGTGGCGGCATCCTGGACAATGATTTTGCTCATCACAGTGCCGTGAACCAACGATTTTTTAGAGCCGCAAAACAGAGCTGTGGTGGTCTCTTTTTGACTTAGGTGCAGCCAGCGGCAGAGCCATCCGATGATGAGATAGACGGTGAAAAAGAGGGCCACCATACCCGCCCCCAACAGCAGTAGTGTGGTCCAGGAGACTGAGCCGAAAACTCCCGAGAAGAACCCCTCGCAAAACGAGGTGTAGACAATGGAGAGGATTACCGCCTGGTCAAAAATCCGTAGTGCATGGCCGTGACCTTGGGCCCAGAGTCCCCAATAACGGTTGCAGAACATACCCGCGGCCACTGGTAGCAGCACCTGAAGGCAGAGCTTTACCACCACGCTGCCTATGGGTGCGCCACCCATGTCGGCACTAATAAAGAGCGACATCCACAGCGGGGTGAGCACCACCCCCAGCAGGCTCGAGAGCGAAGCATTGAAGATGGCCGCGGCCACGTTGCCTCGCGCCATGGAGACCATCACCACACTCGAGGAGACCGTCGAGGGTAGGGCAGCCACAAAAAAGACCCCCACCCACACCATACTAGGAGAGTGGTGTGGCATGACTAGCAGAATCAAGAGTGGAAAAAGGAGAAAGGTGGAGAGCTGCACTAAGGCGTGGAGCCTAAAATTGGAGAGCCCTGCACGCCACTGTTGTGGGCTTAGTTTTAGGCCATAGAAAAAAAAGACCCCCACCACGCCCCACGAGGCCACCTCCGATGGGTTGACCCTGCTGCCTGCCACCCCCACCTCAGGGGCTGCCCAGGCCATGGCCACCAGTGCTAAAAGCAGGAGTATAAAAGGGTCTATCTTCACCTATTCGCAACCCTCGAAGTGGCGTTCCATCTTGGCCTTATACACATCACCAATGGTGATGAGTATGCCCGTCTCCTCCACATTGCCAAAATCGGGGTTGAGTGCCGTGTCGAAGACCTTCATCGTTGGCGAGAGGTTCATATAGGCGTTAATTAGGGGCGGAATTGTCTCCTCGAAGTCGCGGATACTCTTGGTCAGTATGCGGTAGTCTTCGGTGTAGTTGCTGCCCACAAAGAGCCGCTCCATCTGCGTGTCATTAATGTGAATATCCACGGGATAGCGGGTGCACAATAGGTGTTCGCGGTCGGGGAAATATTTGCGCAGGAAGTAGATTAACATATTGCGGGCATTGGTGTTGTATTCGCCATACATAGTTACCTTGCCGAAGAGGTATTTGATTTCGGGGTTGCGCAGCACCAAGGCTCCCAGCCCGTCCCAAAGGTTGTCCAGGGCAAATAGTGCCTTGCCACCAGCCTGATATTGAGGCTGTACAAAGCTACGCCCCAGTTCAATAAGGTAGGGTAGGTAGTGGCTACGAAAACGGTCTGAAAACTCAAAATAGTGTTCTGTGCTCAGCTCCACACCCTCTGTGCGGGGGATTATAAAGCGATAGCCACCCAATATTTCGCGCTCGCGTGGGTCCCAGACAATAAGCTGCTGGTAACCATCGTCGGCCATATCCAGCTCGTCAATGTCCACGCTCTTGCCTGTGCCGCCACCTGCCATACGGAAGGCCACCTCGCGAAGTCGCCCTATCTCCTGCATCACATGTGGGGCCTCCGAGGCCCTAATCACATAGACTAAGTTGTTGGCCTTGTTGGTTTGCCGCCATAGGTATTTGGGGCGCAATTCCGATTCTATGAGCTTACGCTCGATGGGTAAAATAATGGATTGCATACTGTTATCTGTCTTTTAATGAATAACATATTTCACGTATCTTTTGGCTCCATTGCTGTGGGGTGAGGCTCGAATCAATAGTAATGGGCTGGCCGATATATATATCCAAATGTTGTCTCTTTTGAGTGAACATCTCGCGCGGCAGGAGCAACATACCCACATTGAAGCGAACACCCAAAAAGCGGCGCAGACGTTCGATACGGTAAAACCACTTAGAATTTTGGCCATCCACGTAGATGGGTACCACCTGACGGTTAGACTCCTGAGCCTTGATAACAAAACTTATGCGCCAAGGGGTATCCTCAATCTTCCCATTGATGAGGCGCGAACAAAAACCAGCGGGAAAGGTGATGATTTGAGAGTGGCCATGGTAGAGCTGCTCAAGGGTGTGATAATATTTGGTGCTCTGTGCCCCATTTTTGTTCACTGGCACAAATATAGGTGCCAGAGGCTCTATATTCATGAGTAAATCATTGACTATTAGCTTTGTATCATCATACTGTGTCGACAGCGCGTGGGCCAGTACCAAGCCATCGAGCCCACCAAGGGGGTGGTTGGAGGCAAAGAAAAAACGCCCCGTGCGGGGGAGGTTATCCCTGCCGTGGAGCGTATAGCTGACCCCGATGTCTTGGAGTGCCGCTGCAATAAAATCTACTGGTGGCAGATGCGAGAAGCTATCCAAAATGGAGTTGATGCGCCTCACACAGAGCAACCTTTCGAGGGCACGCACCGCAAAACGGGGTATCCACCGATTGACGCGCGGTGCCCTTTGTTGTAGTATCTTTGGTATATCAACCCTCTGCATAGTACAAAGGTAATGCTAAAAATGTAAAAAACTTGAGTGATTGTTAAAAATTGTCTTCTCTTCGTTGGATATCTATCTTAAAACAGCTTCTAAGTAAACATTGGTTTTGCGACCTTGGTTACCTTAAAAAATCTAATTTCTAAAAAAATCGCTCCCTTATAATATAACCACCTCATCCATAAAGAGCCACGAGGGGCTACCTGCGCGTGGATGGCCCTGAGGTAGAGGACCCATATTGCGCGCCTTAATGCGCACATAGCGCGCATGAGTGGCTTCAAACTCGATGGGGTACTCGCGGGTGAAGGCGTTGAAGTTCTCCATAGCAACGGGGTATTCGGCCTTAAACACATTTGTGAAGGTGTGTCCATCGGGCGAAATATCGACCTCCAGAGCCGTAGGTTGCATCACCGAAGTGGAGCCTATATGTTCAAAAAAGCGTAGTACAACCTTGGAAATCAGTTCATCATTTTTTAGGTCCACAGTCAGCAGAATGTTGCAATTTTCGAAACCCTGCCACAAGGGGTCATCACCTCGCTTAATGGCCAGGCGGTTATCCACCAGCGCAGTTGGGCCACCACCACTATATTGTTGGCTGTATGGGCTGCCGTAGATGACCTTCGAGCCTGTGGCCTTGTTGTTTAGGTGCTCCTGGCGTACTTCGTAGCCTATCTGCACCTCTTGTCCCGCGGCATTGGTGCGCATGGTGCGCGCTCGTAGGGTCACATCTTTGTTCAGAATCAGAGGCTCCTTATACATTGTGGTGGGCTCAGTGCCGTCCAAAGAGTAGTAGATGGGGAAGATACCCAGTTCGCTGCTCAGCGAGAGGGTGCCACCGTGCATGGTGAGCTGCGGGGTGAGCGAGCTGCCCGAATAGGTGAGCCCCTGGCGGTCGTAAAAGTCAAATTCACGAGCCATCTTGGCGGCAAAGTGGTCCCAATTACGCACATTGTTGGGGCTCCACAGAACCTCGCTCAAGGCTGCTAAGCGTGGCAGTAGCATATAGGTTATGTGGTCATAGGAGCTTATGTTTTCGGTCCAAAGGTTGGCTTGCCCGCCCAGCACAAAACGCTCTTTGTCGGGGGCTATGCCCTTGGGGATGACGGGGAAGTCGTAGACCCGTCTAAGGCCATTGTATCCGCCCCAAGCTTGGGGTTCTGAGTCGTGGTAACCTTGGTAGTGGTCAAAATAGACGTAGTCTAGTGGGCACATCACCACATCGTGTCCCGCGTTGGCCGCATCGATACCGCTCTGGAAACCTGTCCAGCTCATCACTGTGGCCGTCGAGGCCAAACCGCCTTGGGCAATTTCGTCCCAGCCCATAAGCCGCTTACCCAGCGAATTCACGTGAGTTTCAATGCGGTGGGTAAAGTAACTTTGGAGCTGTTCGCCCGAGGTGAGCTTTTCGCTGCGCATCCTCTTTTGGCAATCCTTGCAGGCCATCCACTGCCCCTTGCCCACCTCGTCTCCGCCGATATGGATATACTTCGAGGGGAAGAGTTCGGCCACCTCCGAGATTATATTTTCCAGGAAGATATATGTGCTATCCTTACCCGCACAGTAGACCCCGCCACCTGGGGCGGCTGAACTGCAAAAATATTCTGGATAGATGAACGATACGGCCTCGGAGTGGCCTGGCATCTCGATTTCGGGAATAATTTCGATATAGTGCGAGGCGGCGTAGGAGACAATCTCACGGATGTCGGACTTGGTGTAGAAGCCACCATAGAGGCTATCACCTGGTTCAGCATTCACATTGAGCCCCACCCATGGAGCCTCTTTGCGCCCCTCTTTGCGCCAACCACCTTTGGCCGTGAGTTCGGGGTAGTGGTCAATGGCCACACGCCAGCCTATGCCATCGGTTAGGTGCCAATGGAACTTATTTATTTTGTAAAGCGAAATGAGGTCGATAAACTCCATCACCTTTTGCTTGGGTTGGAAGTGGCGCGCCACATCTAGCATCACACCGCGCCAGGCAAAGCGTGGGTAGTCCTCCACCTGAACATATGGCACACGCCCCTGCTCATAAAGTTGCATCAGGCTCACTAGGCCGTAGTAGAGTCCAGCGTAGTCTTTACCTCGGACGCTCACCCCGCTCTTATCGGCTGTTATGGTGTACCCCTCGGCGTGGGTTAGTGTGGTGTCCAGGTCGATGGATATGGCTTGCCCTGTGCCATCTGGCGGCAAGGACATGGCATAGGAGAAGCGTTTGGCCAAGGAGACCATTACGGCATCGTTTCGGTCGTAGGATATCATTGCCACCGACACATAGCTGCCTGGGTCAGTGAAACGGATAGAGACAGGCTCGGGGATAATAGTGGGCATGGTGCTCAAAACATCCTTTTTGGCGCATGAGCCCATCAGGGTCACGGCAAGCAATAGAAATCCAAGTTTTTTCATAGCGATTTTTAGTTTCCTGTAAATAATTTTATAATGTCGTTACCGTTGGCAAAAATCAACAATCCAAGAATTAAGATAAAGCCTACATACTGGGCCGCTTCCATAAATTTTTGGGATGGGGCACGTCGGGTTATCATCTCGTAGAGGATAAATACCAGGTGTCCTCCGTCGAGGGCTGGTATGGGCAGAATATTAATTACGGCCAGCATAATAGAGAGCAGGGCTGTGATGTTCCAGAACGAGAACCAGCTCCATGCAGCGGGGAAAATCTTGCCTATGGCAATAAATCCACCCACCTCTTTGTAGGCTCCTGTCTCGGGTGAGGCTATCACCTTGAGCTGTTTGAGGTAGTTGCTCACCTCGTCTAGGCCGCGTTGCACACCTGCTGGCACGGCTTCTATTACATTGTATTGGCGTGTGCTGATGGGGTAGATGGCTCCGCTACCGCCTAGGTAGGCCCCCATCTTACCCTGCTCGTTTAGGGGTACGGCCGCGGTAATGGTCTGACCTTGACGCACAAAGGTGAGCTGCACGGTGTCGCTCTTGTGTTGGGTAAAGTAGGCGGCATATTCGTCGAAATAGGCCATTGGTATGCTGTCGGCCATCAATAAAGAGTCGCCCGCCATGAGCCCTGCCTGCTGAGCCCCCATACCAGGGGCCACATCGCCCAATACATAAGGGAAACGTAGCTGCACAAAGCCACGGTCCTTGAGCATTGGTTTTATCTGGGCATCGGTGATTTTGAGGGTTATGGTCTGCCCGTCACGTTCCACAATCACTGTACGGTTTTCGGCCAGCAAGATTTCGGCGGGAATTTTGGCGAAGTTTTCGACGCTTTGCCCGTCGATTGAGACTATTTTGTCGCCGTTGCGGAAGCCCATATTTTGGGCCACCTGGCTAAAGGCGAAGCCGTGGTGTACATCTTTGGTACTCACGTAGCTGTCGCCCCATGCAAAGGCGATGCAGATATAAATAACGCAGGCCAGTACCAGATTCATCATCACCCCTCCGATGATGATAAAGAAGCGTTGCCAAGCTGGTTTGCTGCGGTATTCCCAAGGTTGGGGTTTTTGGGCTAGTTGTTCCTTGTCCATGGACTCGTCGACCATGCCCGAGATTTTGACGTAGCCGCCAAAGGGTATCCAGCCGATGCCGAATTCGGTTTGACCTATCTTTTTTTTGAATATGGCGAATTTATAGTCGAAGAAGAGGTAGAATTTCTCAACGCGGCATTTAAAAAGTTTGGCAAAGAGGAAGTGTCCGAATTCGTGAACTACCACCAGCAGCGAGAGTGCCGCAATAAGTTGTAGGATTTTGATTGCAATGTCCATATGTATCTATTTTCGTTTTTTTAATTTTTAGAAGCTGTTTTTAATCTCTTTCCACCATTTTATTACCACCCCTTTTCCTGCTGATTTTGAGCTATAGTCAGCTACTATCTCGGCAAATCATCGAGAAAAGAGTTACCCCACTTTCTATTATCGTAAAAAATCTAACTTTTAGTTTACACCATCCCTATTTTTAAGGGCAACTCACAACTTAATGCCACCCATAATGGCTGCATTCACCTCTATAATTCGCTCAAAGGTAGTGATTTTTTCGTTATTGAAGCCCTCCATAGCCCGCTCTATCACCCCAAATATCTCTCCATAACCTATTCTGTGCTCCAAAAAGGCCCCCACTGCAACCTCCGAAGCCGCATTAAGCACCGTGGGCATCAACCCACCCTGCTCCATGGCCTCATAAGCCAACCCCAAACAGGGGTATTTGAGCCTGTCAACCTGGTTAAAGGTCAAGGGCTCCATAGGATTCCATTGCTCGTGCCCCACCACCTCCATACGATAGGGGAAAGTCAAAGCATACTGTATCGGCAAACGCATATCGGGGGTGCCCAGCTGAGCCTTCAGGGCCCCATCCTCGAACTCCACAAAGCTGTGGATAATAGACTCGGGGTGGATGACAACCTCAATCTGCTCAGCGCGCAGGCCAAAGAGCCATCGAGCCTCCATCACCTCGAACCCCTTATTGAGCATCGTGGCCGAGTTGACTGTAATCTTGGCCCCCATATCCCAACATGGGTGGCGCAACACCTGCTCCACCGTGGCTACCTTGGCCTGCTCGGCAGTCATATCGCGCAAAGCACCGCCTGAGGCAGTGATAATAACTCGCTTTAGGGGCGAACTTTCGCCCACCAGACATTGGAAAATGGCCGAATGTTCCGAATCCACAGGCACCAAAGGGGCCTTGCACTTTACACTTAGAGGCACCAAAAGTTCACCTCCCACCACCAAGCTCTCTTTGTTGGCCAAGGCCACCTTCTTGCCAGCGCGTACCGCTGCCACCGTTGGGGCCAACCCCGCAAAGCCTACAATGGCCGAGACCACAACCTCCACCGAGGAGCTCGCCACAGCCTGCTCCACCGAGGCTGCTCCCGAGTAGACCTTGGTGGTGGTGTGGCTCAGCGCAGAGACTAACTTGTCGTAATGGGCCTCATTTGTGATAACCACAACCGAGGCATCGAACTCCACAGCCTGGGCGGCCAAAGCCTGCCAGTTGTGGTGAGCCGTGAGCAACTCCACCGTGAAGAGCTCCCTGTGACCACGTACCACATCCAGCGTCTGTGTACCTATGGAGCCTGTGGAGCCAAGTATAGCAATATTCATAAATTTAGAAAGCAATATAATTTTCGGGGTCCACCGCCGACCCGTTATACCATAATTCAAACTCCAGGTGTGGGCTGCGTCCTTGGCTCATCTGTCCCATCAGAGCCACCGCTGCGCCAGCCTTGACCCCTTGCCCCACCTTGAGTAGAGGCTCGCCCACACCCCTATACACCGACATCATATTGCCAGCGTGCTGCACGGCCACCATGTAACCATCCTTGGGCGACCACTCGCTCAGTACCATCGTACCGTCCAACACCGAGAGCACACTGGAGCGTGCTGCGGCCGTTATCTGAACCCCAAAGAGCCCCATCCGTGGGTCGAAACGAGAGGATAACATCCCCTGCACTGGGGGCAAAAGCTCAAAGGAGAGCTCGCGGTGGCTGCGGCTACCGCTCGCGGTGAGTTTTGCAGAGTCGCCTTTGATTTGGAGCCTGAGCAGCGAATCCAGCACCACCCGCTCGGCCACAGTACCCTTGATGGAGGCCACAAAAGCGGTGTCCTGAACCATAGATATGGGTATCTTACCCTCCAAAATATCGTTGATATTCTGGTTGAAGTTGTTCCACTGAGAAACTCTACGCTCCAAGGAGTCCAACCGCATGACATTCGAGAGCAGTAGCTCGCGCGAACGCTTGCCTGGATAGCCTGGTACAAGGTCCAAAATTGGAGTATAGGCCACCAACATTAAGGCCGACAAAAAGAGCACCAAAATCCCCACCACAAGCCCCACTACCATATTCCAACGGCTCAGAAAAAGGTGCCAATGCTCCTCCCCTGTACGCAGATTACGAAAAGTTAGCTTGTTCTTTTGCGTCAGATAACGCATTACAGAATTCTTTTTCATAATTATTTGACGAAAATACTTTTGCAAAGATAGTTTTTTTATTATATTTGTAAGATAAATTGCTCTGGATTATTTGCTTTTAGTGGTAAAAGAGACGCTATTTTCAATAAAATATAAATTTATAAAACATTATGAAACCTACATTATTAGTGTTAGCCGCAGGTATGGGTTCCCGCTACGGCTCACTCAAACAGATTGATGGGGTGGGTCCCAACAACGAAGCCATTATTGATTATTCGGTCTATGATGCCATTCGTGGAGGCTTTGGCAAGGTTGTTTTTGTGATTCGTCATAGCTTTGCCGACCAATTTAAGGCTTCCATGAACAAGGAGAAATTCGGTGGGCAAATTGAGGTTGAATACGTATATCAGGAGCTCGATAAGCTGCCTGAGGGGTTTTCGGTGCCTCAGGGGCGCGAAAAACCTTGGGGCACCAACCACGCCCTGATGATGGGTGCTGAGCTCATCCACGAACCTTTTGCCGTTATCAACGCTGACGACTTCTATGGCCAGGATGCCATTGCCGTTATGGGGAGCTACCTAAGTTCGGTGGCTGGCAAAAAAGGGGCCTATGCCATGGTGGGGTACGAGGTTAAAAAGACCCTTTCGGAAAACGGCACTGTGAGCCGTGGCATCTGCACCTTGGGGCGTTGCTCGCTGCTCAAGAGTGTGGTGGAGCGCACCAAAATCGAACGCCAGGGCGACCAAATTGTCTATATCGAGCCCGATGGCACCTTCCCTTTGCAGCCCGACACACTGGTATCGATGAATCTCTTTGGCTTCACACCCGACTACTTTGCCCACAGCGAAGAGTTTTTCAAAACTTTCCTCCAGGCCAATGAGTCGAACCTCAAAGCCGAATACTTTATCCCTCTGTTGGTCAACGAACTAATCAATTCGGGCAAGGCCAAACTCAAGGTGTTAAAAACCACCAGCGACTGGTTTGGGGTCACCTACAAAGAGGACCGCGCTGCCACCGTACAGCGCATTAGCGAGCTTATAGCTAAGGGGGTATATCCTGCAAAATTGTGGTAATTAAAACTCTATAAAACAGTGGAAATAACGCAGCAAATATGGGGCATGACACCCCAGGGTGAGGCCATTGTGCTCTACACTATGACCAATACAAAGGGTGAAAGCGTGCAGCTTAGCAACTTTGGGGCAGCCATTGTGGCCATCAATGTGGCCGACAAAGACGGAAAAATAGAGGATGTGGCCCTGGGCTACACCCGTTGGCAGGACTATGTTTCGGACGGTCCCGCAGCTGGTAAGTCGGTGGGGCGTTACGCCAACCGCATAGCTCGTGGACGTTTTACCCTTGAGGGGACAGAGTATCGTCTGGCTGTGAACAACGGCCCCAACCATCTACACGGTGGCCCAAGCGGTTTTCAAAACCGTGTGTGGCAGAGTCGTGTCGAGGGGGGCTCGCGCGTGGTGATGAGCTATGTGAGTGCCGCTGGCGAAGAGGGCTACCCAGCCGAGCTGGGTGTTGAGGTCTGTTTCGATTGGGACGATAATTCGGTGCTGGAGCTCACCTACATGGCAGGCTCCGATGGCCCCACCATTGTCAATATGACCAACCACGTCTACTTTAACCTCAAGGGCGACGGAGAGGGCACCATCGAGGACCACTACCTGCGGTTACACGCCAAAGAGTGGCTGCCCACCGACTCCACACAGATACCCACAGGTGAGATAGCCTCGGTGGAGGGAACCCCCATGGACTTTACCTCATGGCACACCTTAGGTAGCCGTATTAATGACGAGTTCGAGGCTCTAAAGATAGGCAAGGGTTACGACCACTGCTGGGCCATCGATAGTTACAAGCGGGGCCGGATACATCCTGCCGCCGAGCTCTACGAGCCCACTAGCGGGCGCAAGGTGACCATTGTCACCTCGCAGCCTGGTATTCAAGTCTACACAGGCAACTGGCTATCGGGCTCTCCTATGGGTAAACATGGCGAGTATCAAGACCGTAGCGCGGTGGCCCTGGAGTGCCAAGCCTTCCCCGACAGCCCCAACAAACCCAATTTCCCGAGTTGTGCTCTGCACAAGGGGCAGCTCTACGAGCAACATATCATCTATCGCTTTACAGCTGAATCTTCGCTAGACTAAAATAATAATCTTAAAAATCAAAAAAAAATTATGAGTCAAAAACAACAGACAATTAACTACACAGGTCCATTTTTCACGATGGTATTCCTGTTTTTTATTGTTGGTTTCCTCACCGTGGTCAACCAACAGTTCCAGAGCCCGCTTCAGGAGGCTTTGCTCAGTAATGTAGGTAATCTACGCAACACTTTGGCCGTTATGGTCACCTTTGCTTGGTTCCTCTCCTACCCACTCACTGGTGGCATCGGAGCCCGCTTAGTTAATAAATTGGGCTACAAGAGTACTATGGTACGCGCCCTGTTTGTGGTGGCTGCTGGTTGTGCCATCTTCGAGGCCTCAGTTTTGCTTCAGAAGTATTCAGGAGCTTCGATGTCCTTCGGAGCCGATGCTTCAATTCCTTACGCCTACTTCCTCTTTTTGATTGGGGCCTATGTTGTGGGTGCTGGTGTGACCATCATGCAGGTTGTTATCAACCCCTATTTGGTAGCCTGCTCGGTTAAGGGGACCTCGGACGTTCAGCGTCAGAACATTGGTGGCTCGTCCAACTCCATAGGTACCACCTTGGCACCTTTCTTTGTTGGTGGTATCATCTTTGGTGGGGCAACGGTGGTTACCCTGGACAGTCTGATAATTCCATTCTTGGCCTTTATTGTTGTCATTATGGTAGTGGCTTTTATCATCACCAAACTCAAATTGCCTAACATTGCCAACACCACAGCTGGTGGCGACACCAAACTCGAACGTTCTATCTGGTCTTTCCGCCACCTAACTTTTGGCGTTGTGGCCATCTTCATCTATGTGGGTGTTGAGGTTTGCGTGGGTGCCAATTTGGTTATGCATGCCAAGGCCGAGGCCAACTGGTTGGAGCTTGCCGCTCAGATGGGTTCACTCTATTGGGGTGGTATGTTGGTGGGTCGTCTTATCGGCTCAGCCATTAGTAAGGTTCCTGCTCGCACGCAGCTTATCATCACTTCGGTGATTGCCACCTTGCTCGTTATTGGTGCCATGTTGACCGACAATCTATGGTATTTGGTTGCCGTTGGTCTGTTCCACTCAGTTATGTGGCCTGCCACTTTTGCTTTGGCCATCAAGGGTCTTGGCAAATACACCTCGGCTGGTTCGGGTGCTTTGATGATTGGTGTTCTTGGTGGTGGTGTGATGCCTCTACTTCAGGCTATCCTGGCCGACAGCTGGGGTGGTGATTGGACAGCCACATGGGTGATAGTAATCGTTGGTGAACTCTATTTGTTGTACTACGCTCTGCTAGGCAGCCGTGTGCGCAAGAGTGACGATATGACAGCTTAAAAACAGTAAAAAAATATGGAAGAAAAGATTAAAAAGGCATTTGCCGACCATTTCGGTGCTGCGGGGCGTGTTTACGCCTCGCCAGGCCGTATCAATATTATTGGAGAACACACCGACTACAATGGTGGCTTTGTGCTACCTGGTGCTGTGGACAAGGGCATGGTGGCCGAAATCAAATTCAACGATGGCCCCAAGTGTCGTATCTATTCGGTTGACCTGGATGAGTACAGCGAATTTGGCATCCAGGAGCAGGATGCTCCAAGCGAACATTGGGCCAAATATATCTTTGGGGTTGTGCGCGAGATGATTAAACGTGGTGCCACGCTTAACTGTTTTGACTCGGCCTTTGCTGGCGATGTCCCTCTGGGTGCAGGTATGAGCTCTTCGGCTGCGCTGGAGAGCACCTACGCCTTTGCCCTGAACGATATGCTCTCTTTGGGTTTCGAGAAGATGGAGCTGGCCAAGATTGGTCAGGCCACCGAGCACAACTATGTGGGTGTAAACTGCGGCATTATGGACCAGTTTGCCTCCATCCACGGTCGCAAGGGTCAACTGATGAGGTTGGACTGCAAGAGTGGCGAGTTTACCTACGTACCTTTCGACCCTGAGTCGCACGGCTACAAGGTATGCTTGGTTGACAGCTGTGTGAAACACGAGTTGGTGGATTCGCCCTACAACCGTCGCCGCGAGAGTTGCGAACGGGCTGTTAAGGCCATCCAAAAACGTCACCCAGAGGTGGAGTTTATGCGTGATGCCGACCTTGAGTGGCTCGAAGAGGTGATTGGCCAAATCAGCCAAGAGGATTATATCCGTGCCCTCTATGCCCGTCAGGAGGTCGACCGTCTGCTGGATGCTTGCGCAGCCATGGAGAAGGGCGACTACGAAACGGCTGGTCGTAAAATGTACGGCACCCATATCGGCATGAGTGTGCTCTATGAGGTTTCGTGCCCCGAGCTAGATTTTGTCAACGAGGTGGCCAAGGAGTGCGGTGTTACAGGCTCGCGTGTTATGGGCGGTGGCTTTGGCGGCTGCACCATCAACATTGTCAAAAAAGAGCTTTACGACAACTTCGTACAGAAGGTCTCCCAGGCCTATAAGGCTAAATTTGGCATCGACTGCAAAATCTATCCTGTGGTTATCTCGGACGGTGCACGCCGCTTGAGCTAATCTCTAGGTAGTCACAAAAAAGCTGTCTGAACGTTAAGTTCAGACAGCTTTTTTTGTTGCAGTAGCCTCCAGGCCGTTTAAGAAGCTGTTTTAATAAAATTCTAAATTTCAACAGCCTTCAGCCCTATAGTTGCTGCTCCACATTCCAGACAAAGGCGCGCAGCCCTTGTTGCTCGGTGCGGGAGTCCAGTTCCCGCAGGGCCTCGAGCAGTGGCGTCACACGCATATCTTCCACCACGGCCAGCATCACAGTGTTCTTGGCTGGCCAGGTGTGGCTGCCCATGTGGGGTTCGCCACCGAACGAACCGCGGCCAAAGACCTCCAACCAGCGGGTGTAACCACGAATGTTATTGCGGTCTAGGATAGTCTCGACCTGTTCGGTGATAGATTGATTATAGCTTAAGAATATAGTTTTCATTTTTTGTTTGCTACTTTGCGGATTTGTTTACGTTTACGTTTAATGTTCGAGGCACTGAAGACGGTGTAGACAATAGGCACCACAATCAGGGTCAAAATTGTAGAGAAGGTTAGCCCCCCGATAACGGCAATACCCATTGGCTGCCATATTTCGGAACCCTCGCCCAGCCCCAAGGCCAAAGGAAACATCCCCAGGATGGTGGTTAGGGTGGTCATGAGTACAGGACGTAGACGCGACTTACCAGCTGCCACCACCGACTGACTGACCGAGAGGCCACGTTCGCGTAGCAGGTTGGTGAAGTCCACCATCACAATACCATTCTTAACCACAATACCCACCAACATAATGGCCCCGATAAGGGCAATCACACTCAAGGCTGTCCCCGTGAGGTAGAGGGCCAAGAAGACCCCCGTAAAGGCAAAGGGGAGCGAAAAGAGGATAATGAACGGCATCTTGAAGGATTCAAACTGTGTGGCCATAACGATGTAGACCAGGATGATAATCAGAATCAGCAGGGTTATCAGGTCGCCAAAGGACTCTTGTTGGTCTTCATAGGAACCCCCGATTTCAGTGTAGAGCCCTTCGGGTATTGTGGTGCGGTTGATAATCTTTTGGACATCGGCCACAACCGTACTCAGGGCTGCCCCCGCCGCAAGGTTCATATTGACAGAAATCATACGTTCGCGGTTTTCACGCTCAATGGTTGGGGCGGCAAACTCTTCGGTCACCTGGGCCACGTCTTTGAGCTTGATGGGCCTGTTCTGAGCGTTGTAGATGGTAATCTCTTCAATGTCGTTTTTGGTGGTACGGTACTGCTCGTCATAGCGGACATAGATGTCGTACTCGTCGCCATCCTCGCGGTATTTCGAGGCCAGCAGCCCGTTGATACGGTTACGCACATACATTGATGCTGTGGCCGTGTTCAGGCCGTAGTTGCCCAGACGGTCGCGGTCGAAGATGATACGATATTCGGGACGCATCTTATCGCGCGATAGTTGCACGTCTTTTGCTCCAGGAACCTCAGCTGCAATAGAGTCGCGGATTTGGTTGGCCAGTATTTCGGCACCCATCATATCGTAACCGAAAATCTTGACCATCACATCGCTGGTCGAGGTCGAGGGTCCACCCGCGCCAACGGTGATGTTGGACTGCACAATTTCGGGCAGATGTTCCAGGTCCACACGTAGCGAGTCGCCTATCTCGAAGATACTTCTAGTTCGTTGTGCGCTTGGTGGCAGACTAAGGTTGTAGTTGATGATATGGGTCCCAGTCTTCTGCATGGCGGCAAAGATATTGTCACCGCTGGCGGCACCAGTACTGGTCGAAAGCACATCCACCTCGGGGTATTTGGCCGCGATGATGGAGTCTATATGGCGAGCTAGCCCCACCGTATACTGTATATTAACACCCTGCTCCAACTCCACGCGGGCCTGGATACGGCCGTTATCGCTCTTGGGGAAGAATTCAGAAGGCACCTTATTTAACAGCAGAATACTGGAGGCAAAGATGGCCAAGGCAATAAGAAGTAGTACCGTGCGGTGGCGTACTGACCAGGCCAAAATGGTACCATAACCATTGTCCAGACGGTCCAACATACGGTCGATTGGGTTGAAGATGGCACCCATAATCCCTTTTTGCTTCTTGTCGTCGAGTTTTAGGAGTAACGATGAGAGCATAGGGGTCATTGAGATGGCCGCAGCCGTTGAGACAATGGAGACCAAGGTGACAATCCACCCTAGTTCGCGGAACATAATACCAGCCATACCCGAGAGCATGGTCAGTGGCAGGAACACAGCTACAATAACCAGCGTGGTGGCTATGACGGCCAACCACACCTCGTTGGTGGCGTATATGGCCGCGTTCTTGGCTGTACTCCCTCGTTCTATATGTTTGGTGATGTTCTCCAACACCACAATAGCGTCGTCCACCACCATCCCGATGGCTATGGAGAGTGAGCTCAGCGAGATGATATTTAGTGTACTGTCCACCATCTTAAGGTAGATAAAGGCCACAATCAACGACACTGGAATGGTTAGCACAATGATAAAGGTGGCTCGCCAACGCCCTAGGAAGAAGAGCACCACGATAACCACAAATAAGAAGGCGTACATGATGGTGTCGCTCAAACTCGATATACTATCGCGGATAGATTGCGACATATCAACCAACACCCCTAATTTAATATCGGGTGGCAGCTGTTTTTGAATCTGCGGTATCATATCAATCACCTCTTTGGCAATGGCGACCGAGTTGGCCCCCGACTGCTTTTGGACAATGATACGTACCCCAAGTTGACCGTTGATACGCTCATCCATGGTAATCTTTTTGATGGTGTCCACAATGGTGGCCACTTCGGGCAGATAGACCTGACGGCCATCGCGGTTGGCAACCACGATGTCGTCTAACTGTTTGCTATCGCTGAACTCGCCCTTGGCGCGCACCGAGATAGTCTGCCCCCCCACGTCTATGTTACCAGCTGGCACATCCAGGTTCTCCGCCTGGATAATCTGGCCGAGCTGTTCGACCGAAATACCAAAGGCATCCAACTTGCGCGGGTCGACATTAATCTGAATTTCGCGTTCTGGCTGGCCCATCATACTCACCGCACCCACGCCGTTGACACGGTTCAGAGTGTTGACCAACTTGTCGTCCAACTCCTTGAAGAGTGCCTCGTAGCTCTCGTCGGCTGTGGCGTAGAGCATGATAACGGGTATCATCGAGGATGAGAATTTGAAAATCATAGGCGTTTCGGCCTCGTCCGGCAGCATCTTCTGCACACGGCCGATTACGTCTCGAATATCATTACTGGCCACATCCAGGTCGGTTCCCCACTCAAATTCGATGGTTACCATCGATATGTTATCCGATGATTTGGAGGTGATTTTGTCCAGGTTATCCACCGTGTTGAGGTTGTCCTCCAGCACACGCGATATATTAGTTTCTATATCAGCCGCATTGGCCCCCTCATAGGTGGTCATTACGGTCACCGTCGGCACATCCATCTCGGGATACATGTCGATGGAGAGGGTACTCAGGGAGAAGAGTCCAAAGACTATGACCCCCACGAATACCAGTATTGTTGAAATGGGTTTTCGGACCGCTGTTTCGTAAATTTTCATCTTCTTCTTATTTTACTATCTCAACTTCGGTACCCTCTAGCAGTTTACCACCACCAGCTATTACCACCTCTTGGCCCACTTTAAGTCCCGAGAGGACCTCGTAGCTCTTGCCTATGACTTGGCCCAAAGTAATCACATTACGCACCGCTTTGTTGTCCACGATGGTGAACACATAACGTTCGTCGGTGCCCACCTGTTTTTGAACCGCAATATCGGGAACCAACACATGAGTGGTCTTACCCAAATTGAGCGTCACACGGCAGAACATACCTGGGCGCAGCAGAGCACCCGAGTTGACGATGGTGATTTCAGTGACAAAGGTTCGCGTGGCAGCATCCAGTGCGGGGTGGATGAGCCAAACACGACCCTGGAACACCTGGTCGGGATAGATGTCGAGTTTAATGTTCACAGTCATACCCACTTTAACCTGTGGGAAGTACTCCTCCGAGACGTTGATTTGCACCTTGACCTTGTCAATCTGCATCACCGTCAGGATGCGGCCTGTGGAGGGTGAATATATATCGCCAGCATCGAAGGCACGGTCGGTCACCACACCCGAGATGGGCGAGATGAGGTCCGAATTTTCGCGCAGGTTGGCCGTGGCGTGTTTGCTTACGGTGAGCTGGGTTTCAAGCTGCTCAAGCTGTTGAAGCGAAACACCCCCCTCTTGGTAGAGCTTCTTTAGGCGTAGGTAGTCGGTCTCCAGGGAGCCGCTCTGCACGGCCGCTTGAAGGTATTGACGTTTGTCCATCTCCACCAGCAGTTGCCCTTTTTTTACATGGTCACCCACTTCAGCGTGAATCTTCTCGATACGAAGACCCAGCGAGGGGCTGATATTGTTCTTGGCAAAGGGCATAATGGTACCTGTGTAGGTGGCCACCTGCTCAATGAGTTGGTCGGTGGAGGTGATGACCTTGACCATCGGCTTTTTGACTGTGGCCGTCTGAGTTTTCGTGTCGGCCGAACCGCAAGCACTGGCCAACAACGCAAGGGCCACCATGCTTGAAAGGATGTTAATTGTTTTCATATACTAATTTTCTTGTTTTTTTACTGAATTTGGTATTCGCCCACCACTTTGTCTAGGTCGGCACGAGCACTCATAAAGTCAAATATAGATTGAGTGAAATTGAGTTCTGCTTGTAGTAGAGCCGCCTGAGCCGAGTTCACCTCAACAATGGTTCCTGCGCCTGTGTCGTAGCGGGTTTTGGATATCTTATAGCTCTTGTCGGCTTGCGTTTTGGCCTCTAAGTTGGCCTTCATGCGCCCCTGCGCTGAGGTCATAGAGGAGATGGCGGCCTGGGCCTCAACCGAGACACTCTGCTCCAGATAGTCGCGCTGAATGGCCATCTGACTGATGGAATTTTTAATCTGTCGCTCTTTGTTGAGTTTGCTCAGGCCCGAGAAGATGGGAATCGAGAGTTGCAAACCAGCCAAGGCGGAACCTCGCCAGTCATAGGTGCCCAAGCGTAGCGTATTGTTCTGGCTCTGAACCTGATACTGTCCCATGGCACTAAGGGTTGGCACACGTAACATCTGTTGTACTTTGAGCTGTTTTCCCAAAATCTCTTTTTGTATGTCGAGTGTGGTCAAATCCGAGTTGCCCGTCAGGTCAACTCCGTAAATGGAGTCCTGCTGAGCAAAGGAGGCATAGGTCTCCAGGGTTTCGGTGGGACGAACTTCGGTCTCCAGAGCCACGCTGAGCAACATGTTGAGCATCAGGCGCGACACCCTTAGCCCATTTTCGGCAGTCAGCAATACGGGGTAGAGGTTCGATAGCTGCACTTGCGCCGTAATAAGGTCATACTCCGAGGCTACTCCTTGGCTAAGTGCATTTTGGGCATTAGTAACCACCACTTTGGCCGTCTCGATGTTTTTGTTGATGACCCCAAGCGAACTTTGACCCAGTAACACCGCGTAGTAGCTCTTTTTTACCTGGTTGGATAGGGTAATTTTCGTGGAGCGAGCTGCCTCAACGGCCAGCATCATCTGTTTTTCGTTGAGTTGCAACATTTTGTAGATTGTTGGCATATAGAGCGGTATCGAAACCGACACCCCGCCCACAATACCATTGGAGAAACCCATACGCATGGCACCCCCGCTCCCTGGACCAAATAGCCCCTCGGGCATAAACATCACAGGGTTCATAATGTTGTAGTTGTAGGAGCCAGAAGCCGAAATCTGAGGGTAGAGCCCCCCCCTGGTTTCGCGGCGTACATAGTCCTGGCGTTTAATCTCCATACCCGCCACTTTGATTGTGGGGTTGTCGCTAAGGGCAATCTCCAAGGCCCCCTTCAAATCCAACTCAAGCACCGTAGTGTCTTTTTGAGCCTTAGCTCCCACTACCCCCACTAACAACAGCAGTGTTAAAAAAAATCGCTTTTTCATTCTTTTTTAGTTATCTATTTTTTATTCATTTGGTCAATCAACGCTATCCCCTTGGCGGTGGCAATACCGCGAAAAAAGCAGACGAAAATATATTCAAAAGCCAACTCTACGCTAATGTTGGTGCTCAGTATACGGTTGGAGTTGGACATCAAATTGTGAACCGACTCGAAGATAACATAAACTGCCACATCTATATTGGTATCAGGCAAGATAATACCCTGTTCGATACCGCGCCTAAGTCGGCCGCTGAGCTGCTTGGTGGCATCTTTGTAACGGGTGACATACTGTTGGTCGAATATCTCGGGGTAGAACTTTTTGAGTTCCATGGCAAAGCGGCGTTCTCGCGAGCGGATAAACTTGGGTATCTCGACAAGTTTAAAGAGCTCCTGAATAATATTGTCCGAGGTGGATATAATAGTACTCTCGAAGTCGAGATTGCGTTGATAGAGAGCATCTGTACAGGCTTGTATCAGGGCAACCTTGTTCTCAAAATGTTCATAGATGGTACGCTTAGATATACCCAAATTTTGGGCCACCTCATCCATGGTGACACTCTTAATGCCTTGGTCAAGAAATAGTTCCGTGACACCAGCAACTATTTTTGCTCTTATATCCATTGTTTGTTGATGAATTAGGCGACAAAGATAAATAAAAAAACTAAAAAAACTAAAAAAGTTTTCATTTTTTTTAATAGTACGTAAAATATTCGTTGTTCTCTGATTTTGAAATTTTAATTTTTTTGTATACTTTTGTTAAATCATATAAATCAAATAGATAAACGATGAAAAACATCTCTATTTTCGTTGCCTTGCTGCTCTTTGTGGCTTGCGTACCATCGCCCAAGGCGGTCTCTGTAATTCCAGAACCTCTGCACTGCACCGTTAGTGAGGGGTCTTTTACTCTAAATCCCAAGGATAAGATTGCCTGTCCCGAGGAGCTTAATTCAGTGGCCGAATATATGGTTCAGGCCATAAAAGCTTCGGTGGGGCTTGACTTGACGGTTGCTCCTGCTGGAGAGCAGGGTGCTATCACACTGAGCTTGGGGCTCGAAAACCCCAACCCCGAGGCCTACACTCTTACCATTAATGGTGATGGCATCCATATTCAGGGCTCTACAGTGCGTGGGGTGATTATGGCTGTGGCCACTCTAGAGCAGCTTTTGGAGAACGACAGCTCCAAGGCGGCTGTGCTGGCCTACGTTCAGATTGAGGATGAGCCACGTTTTGAGTATCGTGGTATGCACCTTGATGTCTCGCGCCACTTCTACACCACGGAGCAGGTTAAGGGTTTTCTGGACTTGATGGCACGCTACAAACTCAATAAATTTCACTGGCACCTAACCGACGACCAGGGGTGGCGTATAGAGATTAAAAAATATCCACTGCTCACCGAAAAAGGGGCCTGGCGACAACTCAACTGGCAGGACCGCCAGTGTCAGAGCTATCAAAAAGAGTTAGATGACCCCGATTTTGAGCTACCAGCCGAATTTATGAAGATATCCGATGGTGACACCCTCTATGGCGGATTCTACACCCAGCAGCAGATACGTGAGGTGGTGGCCTATGCCGCACAGCGTGGCATCGACGTGCTACCCGAGTTGGATATGCCAGGTCACTTGATGGCCGCCCTGACGGGTTATCCCGAACTCTCGTGCAAGGGGCAGGCACGTTGGGGAGCCTCTTTCTCCGACCCTCTCTGTCTGGGTAAAGAGGTATCATTGCAGATGGCCAAGGATATTTATACCGAAGTTGCTGAGCTCTTTCCTTATGAATATATGCACCTAGGGGCTGACGAGGTGGAGTGGACCTCGTGGAAGGCTTGTCCCTACTGTCAGAGGCGTATTGTCACCGAAAAACTCACGGGTGTAGAGCAGCTTCAGTCTTGGTTTGTTCACCAGATGGAGCGTCATTTCAACTCTTTAGGCAAAAAGCTAATCGGTTGGGACGAAATCTTGGCTGGGGGTCTATCGCCTACGGCCACTATCATGTGGTGGCGCGATTGGGCACCCGAGGCTGTGCCTACGGCCACCGCTGCTGGCAACAAGGCTATCATCTCGCCCTGCTTTTCGATGTATCTCGATGCTTGGGAGAGCAAAGGGTCGTTAGAGGGGACCTACAACTACGAGCCTGTGGGCAAGAACCTTTCCGAGGCTCAGGCGGCCAATATCATGGGGGTTCAGGGCAACCTATGGTGCGAAACCATCCCCACGGTGCGCCGTGCTCAACACCAACTCTTTCCCCGCCTGTTGGCCATTGCCGAGACAGGTTGGAGCGCGCCCACGCTAAAAAATTGGGAGAAGTTCCAACAGAAATTCATCACCGAGGTAGACTACCTCGATATGCACCATGTGAACTACCGTCTGCCAGATTTGACAGGTTTTTCGGATGTAAATGTCTTTATGGATAGTATGTTTGTTGAGGTGGAGTCAATCTTGCCCAATATCACCATTCGCTACACCACAGACGGTACAATGCCCACGACCACCTCGACCAAGTATGAGGGTAAATTCCCCATCACCAGTAGTGCCAAATACCGCTTCCGTGGTTTCCGTCCCGACAGTACCTCTGGAGAGGTCTACACGGCCGAGTACCGCAAGGAGGTTTGTGCCCCCGCCATCGAGCCTCTGCCCACCAAGGCCAGCATGACGCAGTATGAGTACAAGGGGCGCAAGTGTGCCGATATAACCACCGCCCCCAAGGTTAAGCAGTGGGCCCTGGACTCAGTGGCCCTGCCCGCAGGGCTCAAGGGGTGGTTGGGGCTTATCTACCAGGGTATGTTCGAGGTTCCACAGGATGGTATTTATAGCTTCTCGCTTAAGTCTAACGATGGCTCGATGCTCTATGTCGATGGTGCAGAGCTTATTAACAACGATGGCCCCCACGGAGACAAGGTGATGGTGGTGCAAAAAGCTTTGGCTAAAGGGCTCCATAGTGTGCGTGGCGAGTTTTTCGACATGAACAACGGTGGATGTTTCCAGGTGAAGATAAAAGGGGAGGGCGATGCTGATTTTAAAATACTTAAAATAAAATAAAGAGATGAAATTTTTTCTTGACACAGCCAACCTCGACCAAATTCGTCAGGGGGTTGAACTGGGGGTTATTGATGGGGTGACCACTAACCCGTCGCTTATGGCCAAAGAGGGTGTCTCAGGTAGCCAAGACATTGCTCAGCATTACGTTACCATCTGCGAGATGGTGGGGCCAGGGGCCGATGTTTCGGCCGAGGTGCTCTCTACTGATTTCGAGCAGATGATGGTAGAGGGTAGGGCCTTGGCAGCCCTGCATCCCAATATTGTGGTGAAGGTTCCCTGCACCAGAGATGGTATCCGTGCCATTAAGTGTTTTGATGATGAGGGCATTCGCACCAACTGTACGCTTATTTTTACCATTGGTCAGGCTCTTTTGGCGGCCAAGGCTGGGGCCAGCTATGTGTCGCCTTTTGTGGGGCGGTTGGACGATATAGCCTCAGACGGAATCCAACTGGTCAACGACATAGTGGATGTCTTTGACACCTATAATATGTCTACCGAAGTTTTGGCTGCCTCTATCCGTTCCACTCAGCATATTATTCAGTGTTTGGGTGCTGGGGCCCATGTGGCCACCTGCCCGCTCTCGGCCATTTTGGGGCTGCTTAACCACCCGCTCACCGACAAGGGGTTAGCCATCTTTGCCGAGGCCACCAAGAAGTTGCAATAACCGAAGGGGGCTAGTGGTAACCATTTTTCCCCTAGGTTCTATATAAAAATAAGGAGCTGTTTTTTAACAGCTCCTTATTTTTTTTGAGTAAATGGTGATTTTTTAGAGGTTGTTTTTATCCTCCACCATCTTCACCGTGACATTTTTTATATAGATATCCTCAATGGGGCGGTCGCCCTTGATGGTGGGCTGCTGCGAAATCTCGACCACTGTTTTCATTCCGTCGACCACTTCTCCAAAAACAGTGTACTGCCCATCGAGATGGGGTGCACCGCCAAGGCTCTTGTATACCTGTTCGCGCTCTGGGGTAAGCGTCTGTCCGCCACGCTTGGCAATACGCTCTGCGGCCTTGAGCAGTGAGCTGTCGCTGTGTATTTTGCCCGCCACAATAAAGAATTGCGAACCGTGGGAGTCTCGTCGAGGGTTCATCTCATCATCCTCGCGTGCAGCGGCTAATGCTCCAGCCTTGTGGAAATAGTTTGGTCGTATTTCGGCTGGGATGGTGTAAGAGGGGCCCCCTTGGCCATAGAGCCTCACCGTCGAGGCCTCGCGCGAGTCGGGGTCACCCGTCTGAATCATAAAATCTTTTATGGTACGATGGAAAAGCAGATGGTCGTAATACCCTGTTTTGCAGAGTTTTATAAAATTATCGCGATGGAGTGGGGTGTCGTTGTAGAGCTTGACCCGCAACATCCCCTTTGAGGTGTTAAAGGTGACCTCCCAATGGGCATTGACACCTATTTTGAGCTCCGACTTCTTCTGTGCCCAACCCCCCAACACGCTCATCATCAACACAGCGGCCAAAAGAATAGATTTGTTCATCTCAGAAAATTTAGTTGTAGTAGCCCCGACGGGAATCGAACCCATATCAATGGTACCGGAAACCATCATTCTATCCATTAAACTACAAGGCCTTGTAGGCGACAAATGTACTATTTTTTTGGTGAATCACAAAATATTGCTTTGGTAGACCACCTCCGCAGGAATCACTACCATGGGTACATCTATGAGTCCATTATTTTTCGTGGCTGAGGTTGCAACATCCAAAGAGCTGCTATACTGATTAATAGCTCTTATCGTTTGTTTGATATACTCCTGTGGATTTTTATCCACGGTCATGGTCTGTTGTGATTTGAGTATGAGTTGGCGCGAGAGTTTGCTGTTGCCCTGTCCTGTGATAATAGGGTAGGGCCTATCGCCGAGTGCTGTAATAACCTCGACCACCCCCTGCGCCATAAGGTCGCTGGAGGTCAAAATGGCATCTGGTAGCGACCCATCTGCGTAGTAGGTATGGAGTATATTTTGGAAATAGGCCATTGTCTGCTCCTTGGACCACCCTCCCACCGAGTTCTCTGCCATGGTTGTGTGGCCGCTGGGCACGCTCCATAGGCCGCTGCTCACATTTTGTTGCACACACGACCACATCCCCTCGAAGAGCTCCTTGGAGTACAAATCGTTGGCCCCACCTGAGAGTATCTCAATGCGTCCACCCCTGGGGAGCTCTGCCACGGCCTTCCCCTCCATCCTCCCTATCTGGTGGCCATCGCAGGCGATAAATAGGTCCACATCCGGGGTCTCTTCTTGCAGCCGTTCGTAGCATATTATTTTGGTTCCCCCTCCTCGTACTTGGGCCAGGGCCTGGTTTATGGCCTTGGAGTGGGGGTCCAAGCTCACCAGCACCATCGAACTCAAGTTTAGGTCAACCACACTTTGAATGGCCTCTACCTGTTGCTGAACATCATTTGAAATATCGACATAGACTTCATAATCATGCTCGCCCAAGGCTAGGGTTATCGAGTTTAGCTCGCTTAACCACCGTGGATTATCGTCGGCCGGAAATAGCAGAGCCACCGAGCCATCACTCCATGGAGCAAAGTCCGAGGTGGCTCCACAGCCCACCATAAGGGCCATCAGAGGCCCCAGGAGCATAATTTTTATTAGATTTATCATTTTGTCAGTGGGGCTGTGGCCATCAATACTTGGTATATTTTTTGGCAGACCCAGGCATCCATGGCTGCATACTCCTGCTGAGCGGGGGTTAGTCGTGCGGCCTCCCAGTTGCTCAGACGCTGAGCCTTACTGATTTTAATCTCCAACACAATGGCTCCCATCTTTTTGACGCTTTTGTCCTGTATGCCCCAGCGGGCCACTATTTTTTGCAGGTCAACAAAGCCTCCAGGCTCAAAGGGCACCTGTTTTTGCAACCCTTTTATATCGTCGTTGATGGCAGCACCAATCTTTAGAACTCGTTTGTCGGAGAGCACTCTCACCACACCCGCTGAGAGGGGGCATAGTAGCAGTCGGAAAAGTATGGCCACCCGCGGTGTTGAAATCTGGAGCAGCGACATCCTGTAGCTCACTCCGCGGGCAAAGGCGGGGCGGGTTTCGGTGTCGAAGCCCAAGAGTGGTTCACCCTGTAAAATCTGCTCGGCCTGGGCCATAGTTTGTGGCGAATCGACCACCAAAATCTCACCATCGAAATGGGGAGTGGGTAGCAGGGAGAGCTCTTGTGGTGATATGGTAGAGAGAAACATGGTGCGAAGTTACGCTTTTTTTGCGAAAAACCACATAGCGAAGCGAAGCGGGGCATCTCGGTAAAAGTTTTTGGATGACTTTTTCTCTCCACACCTGCCCCCGAGAAGTATCTTCACAGCTCTACTAAAAAAGGCTCAATAGAGCTCCCCACCACTTGAGTTTCTCAATTCCACATATTTTATTTACCTTTGCCCCCAAAATACTAAAAGTAAAAACAGACAAATGGCAACAACAGCAGACATTAAAAACGGAATGTGTATTGAGTTCAACGGCAAAACATATTTCATCGTAGAGTTTCAGCACGTAAAACCAGGTAAAGGACCAGCCTTTGTGCGTACCAAATTGCGTAACCTCGAAAACGGACGAACCATCGACAATACCTTTACCGCTGGCGTGGCCATTGAACCCGTCAGGGTTGAACGACGCCCCTACCAATACCTCTACGAGGATGACTTGGGCTGCAACTTTATGCACACTGAAACCTTTGAACAGATTCATATCGACCGCAACCTTATCGAAAACAACGACCTGATGAAAGAGGGCCAAGTGCTCGAGGTTATGTTCCATACCGAAAAGGATATAGTCCTTTCGGCCGAACTGCCCCCCCTTATTGAGATGGAGGTGGTCTACACCGAACCTGGTTTCAAGGGGGATACGGCCAGCAGTAACAGCCTAAAACCTGCCGAGGTCGAAACTGGAGCCACCGTGCGCGTTCCGCTATTCATTGGCGTGGGCGAGAAGATTCGCGTGGATAGCCGCACACGCGAGTACTACGAACGTATCAAATAAGAAGGGAATCCAAAAAAATTATTTTTTCTTTTTCGCCCCCAAAAAGCCTCTGGGAAAATATGATTTTTAGACATCACCCGTTAAAAATAACAAACTATCATGTCAGAATTTAAGTATCAAGAGCCATTTCCGCTCTCAGGCGACACCACCGAGTACCGCCTTTTGACCAAGGAGTATGTAAGCGAAGTGGAGTGCGATGGGCGCAAGATTTTGAAGGTCGACCCCCGTGCTCTGGAGCTCCTCTCCAAGGAGGCCTTTAGCGATGTGTCGTTCTACCTTAGGGCTTCGCATCTTGAGAAGTTGGTCTCTATTCTGAGCGACCCTGAAGCCTCAGATAACGACAAATTTGTGGCCTACACCTTGTTGCTCAACCAGGTGGTCTCGGCCCAGGGTGAGCTACCCACCTGCCAGGATACAGGTACAGCCATCGTCTCGGCCTACAAGGGCGAGAATGTCTACACTGGAGTCAACGATGCCGAACGACTCTCTAAGGGGGTCTACGACACCTACCAGGAGCGCAATCTCCGTTTTTCTCAGGTTGTCCCCTTCTCCATGACGCAGGAGAAAAACAGTGGCAACAACCTGCCCGCCCAAATTGACATCTACGCCACCGAGGGTAGCTGCTATAAGTTCCTCTTTATGACCAAGGGTGGAGGTTCGGCTAACAAGACCTACCTCTATCAGCAGACCAAGGCTCTGCTTACAGAAGAGGGGCTCACCAACTTTATTAAGAGCAAGATTAGCGACCTAGGTACGGCCGCTTGCCCCCCATACCACCTAGCGGTGGTTATTGGTGGCACCAGTGCCGAGGCCAATTTGGCTGCTGTCAAAAAAGCATCGGCCCACTATTATGACAACCTGCCCACCTCGGGTAATGATGGGGGGCGTGCCTTCCGCGATGTGGAGTGGGAAGAGAAAATCACCAATATCTGTCGTCAAAGCGGTGTTGGAGCTCAATTTGGGGGCAAGTATTTGGTGCATGATGTGCGGGTGATACGCCTGCCTCGCCATGCAGCCTCGTGCCCCGTTGGCATTGGGGTTAGCTGCTCGGCCGACCGTAATATTAAGGCCAAAATCACAGGTGAGGGCATCTTTTTGGAACAGTTAGAGAAAAACCCAGCCCGTTTCCTTCCTGCTGTGGCTCCTTATCTGGCTCCAGCTGTGGAGATTGACCTTGACAAGGGGATGGATGCAGTGCGTGCCGAACTATCTAAATACCCCATCAAGACACGCCTTAATGTGCGTGGTACGTTGATTGTGGCTCGCGATATTGCCCATGCCGAGATTAAGAAATTGGTTGACGCTGGTGGTGCGATGCCCGAATATTTCAAGAACCACCCCATCTACTACGCTGGCCCCGCCAAAACCCCTAAGGGGATGGCCTCGGGTAGCTTTGGCCCTACTACGGCTGGCCGTATGGACCCCTATGTTGACCTGTTCCAATCTATGGGCGGCTCGATGATTATGGTGGCCAAGGGTAACCGTAGCAAGGCGGTAACTGATGCTTGTCAAAAGCATGGAGGCTTCTACTTGGGCTCCATTGGTGGCCCTGCCGCTGTCTTGGCCAAGAACAGTATCAAGTCGGTCGAGGTTGTGGACTTCCCCGAGTTGGGCATGGAGGCTGTGCGTAAAATTTATGTCGAGAATTTCCCTGCTTTTATCATTGTGGATGACAAGGGTAACGACTTTTTTGCCGCTCTATAATATTGGTATAAACTTTCTAAAGGGAGCCACCTGCTTTAAGTAGAGGTGGCCCCCTTTTTTTGTGGTTATGCTGATTTTTTTTACCTTTGACACCCTCTGATGGCTTAGAGGCTGTTTTAATTTGTTCTCAAAATTTTATTACTGCTATTTTTTCGCTGATTTGCCGAAGGGTCATAGTTCAATTAAAAATAAAAAACAGATGCTCAATAAAATAATACAGCTCTCCCTGCGCAATAGGGTGGTGGTTATGATTCTGGCGGTGGTGTTGCTACTTTGGGGTAGCTACACGGCCGCCCGTATGGAGGTGGATGTCTTTCCCGATTTAACGGCCCCCACGGTGGTGGTTATGACCGAGGCATCGGCCTTGCCAGCCGAAGATGTGGAGCGGCTGGTGACCTTTCCTATCGAGACCTCGCTCAACGGGGCCACCGATGTGCGTCGGGTGCGGAGCAACTCCACCACAGGTTTCTCTGTGGTCACGGTGGAGTTTGACTGGGGGACCGATATTTTCCGTGCTCGCCAGACTGTGGCCGAAAAGCTCGCTTCGCTCTCCACGGAACTTCCCGCGGGGGTTAGTGCGCCCATCATAGCCCCCCAATCTTCGCTGCTTGGCGAGGTGTTGGTCTTGGGGCTTACCTCCACGGGTTCCACCACCATGGAGCAGTTGCGTACCCTGGCCGACTGGACCCTCCGTCCGCGGCTGCTCTCAACGGGTGGTGTGGCCCAGGTGACGGTGGTGGGTGGCGACATCAAGGAGTACCAGGTGAATCTAAACCCGCTGCTTATGCAGAGTTATGACATTACCCTGCAACAGGTCGAGGATGCCCTAGATGGGATATGCTCCGACGGTTCGGGGGGTGTGGTGGACGAGTGGGGTAGTGAATTTATTGTCAGGGCCATGGTGCGTAGCAACAAGGTCGAGGATTTGGCCCTGACCGTTGTGGGGCTCGACTCTATGGGACAGCCTGTGCAGCTGGGCGATGTGGCTAAGGTAACCATCGGTAGCCACACCCCCAAGATGGGCGATGCCTCGGTGAAGATGGCCCCCGCCGTGCGACTCTCAATCACCAAGCAGCCCGCCACGGGTACCATTGAGCTCACGCAACGCTTAGAGAAGGTTATCAATGAGCTACGCGCTAGCTTACCCCCCGATGTGGTGCTTTCGGAGGATATTTTCCGCCAGGAGACCTTTATCCAAAGTTCGCTGGATAACATCACCAAGGCCTTGGCCGAGGGTGGGGTGTTGGTGGTGCTTATCTTGATGCTCTTTTTGGGTAACTGGCGCACCACCATCATCTCGTTGCTGGCCATCCCGCTCTCCTTGCTCTTTTCGATGATAGTGCTCAATATGTTGGGTATGTCGCTCAACACGATGAGCCTGGGGGGTATGGCCATCGCCATAGGCTCCTTGGTGGATGATGCTATTATAGACGTTGAAAATGTATTCCACCGCCTACGCGAGAACCGTGGGCGTCGCCCTGCCTTAGAGGTTATATACGAGGCCTCGACCGAGATTCGTAGTGCCATCTGGGGGGCCACGCTCATTATCATGGTCACCTTCCTACCGCTATTTTTCCTTGGTGGTATGGAGGGGCGTATGTTGCAGCCGTTGGGGGTGGCCTTCATAGTTTCGCTCTTTGCCTCCATGGTGGTGGCCATCACCCTGACCCCTGTGCTAGGGAGTTATCTGTTGGCCAGCCCCAAGATGTTGGCCCGACACGCGGGTGATGTGTGGGCTGTCAGAGTGCTTAAAAAATGGTATTCAAGGGCACTTGAGGTGGCCCTGCGCCACGGCAAGGTGGTGGTGGGGTCGGCGGTGGCTCTCTTTGTTGGGGCCTTAGGCCTGTTTTTCACCTTGGGCCACGACTTTTTACCACCCTTTAACGAAGGGTCCATGGCCATTGCTATATCCTCCACCCCTGGCATCTCGCTCGATGGGAGCCGTCAGATAGCCTCCTTGGCCGAGGCCGAACTGATGCAGATTCCTGAGGTTGTGACTGTCTCGCGCAAGACTGGTCGAGCCGAGTTGGACGAACATGCTTTGGGCACAAGTACCTCGGAGATTGATGTCCCCTTTGTGCTCAAAGGGCGCTCGCGTGAGGAGCTTTTCGAGGATGTGCGTGGCCGATTGGGGGCTATCAAGGGCATCGCTGTGGAGATTGGGCAGCCCATTTCGCACCGTATCGACCTGCTGCTGAGTGGCACACGTAGCAACATAGCCATTAAGCTATTTGGCCCCTCGCTCACAGAGCTTTTCCGTCTTGGCAACCAGATTAAGGGGGCCATCACTGGCATCGAGGGGTTGGTGGATATAAATGTCGAACAGCAGGTCTCGCGTGCTGAGTTGCAGATTATCCCGCGGCGCGAGCAGCTGGCCGCCGCGGGCCTCAGGCCTGGTGCCCTTGCTAATGTGGTGGAACTGGCCCTTTCGGGCAAGGTAGTGGGGCAGGTCTACGAGCAGGGGCGTAACTTTGATTTGGTAGTCAAATATGACAGTCTGAGTAGCAGCACAGCCGCCCAGATTGCTGATATGTTGGTCGATAGCCCAAGTGGCAAAATCCCGTTAGGCGAGCTGGCCCAGGTGGTGCCCAGCTCGGGTCCTAATGCCATCTCTCGCGAGAATGTATCGCGCAAGATAGTGGTCTCTGGTAATGTCGAGGGGGCTGACTTAATGGGTGTTGTGGGACAGATAGAAGAGCGTGTGGCTCAGCAAGTTACCCTCCCCCAGGGGTACCATGTGGAGTACGGTGGACAGGCCCAGAGCCAGAGCGAAGCCTCGCGCACGCTGCTGCTGACATCGTTGCTGGCCATTTTGGTGGTCTTTATGCTTTTGTATCGTGAATTCCGCAGTTGGCGCCTAGCTTGGGTGGTCATGCTCAACCTGCCTTTGGCACTGATTGGTGGGGTGCTGACCATTGCTCTGACCTCTGGGGTGGTGAGTATCCCCTCTATAATTGGTTTTATCTCGCTCTTTGGCATCGCCACGCGTAATGGTATCCTACTCATTTCGCACTACGAACATCTGGGAGCTGAGCCTCTGCGCGAGCGTGTACTCAAGGGGTCAATCGACCGTATTAGCCCCATTGTAATGACAGCTCTGACCTCGGGGTTGGCCCTTGTGCCCCTGGCCCTGGGTGGCTCATTGCCAGGTAACGAAATTCAGAGCCCCATGGCCATTGTTCTGCTAGGTGGGCTGCTGAGCTCGACCCTGCTCAACCTTTTTGTTATTCCAGTTGTCTACTCTTTAACCTCAAAAAAATGAAAAAACAGATATTAACCCTTCTTTTTTTGCTCACCCTTGGTGGGCAGGTTTGGGGGCAGAACTATTCCGAATTTATGGGGCGTGTGGTGGCTCAGAGTGCTCAGATTCATGCTCTTAGGGCCACGCTTTCGGCCGACTCTCTGGGGCTGCGCCGTGGGCTCAACCCATTGGACCCGTCGCTCTCGGTGGACTATTTTATGGATGGGGAGCAGAGTTTTGAGTTCAAGGTGGAGCAGAATTTCGACTTCCCCACCCTCTACCACCAGCGCAATAAGCTCTCACGCCTGTCGGTGGAGCGGTCGCAGGCACAGTTTCGTGCTGACCGCTTTGCCCTGCTCACCACTGCCTCGGACCGCTACATTGCCATGGCTTGGGCCCAAAGGCAGGTAGCACTGCTCCAGGGGCGTGCCGATGAGTTGGAGCAGATGCTCGCCCTGTCGACTAAGTCGCTCTCGGGGGGCAACACCACCGCCCTGGAGCAGTCCAAAATCGAGATGCTCCTACGCGAGTGCAAGGTTAGCCTTGTGGGGCAGCTCTCGGAGCTATCGCAGGCCTACAAGGCCCTTAGGCAGCTGGGCTACCCCATTGATTCATCGCGAATTGAGGTGCCTACATTCACCTTTAGCGGCTCCGCCCAGGAGTTTGTGCAGGTGGCCATGGCCTGTAACAACGAACTTGAGGCCCTGCGTGTGGACTCCTTGGTGGGGGTGCACCGTACCCGTTTGGCGCGCCAAGAGTGGATTCCGCAGGTGGTGTTGGGTTACCGTTTAAACCGCGACCAGGGGGTCCTGCGCCACGGCCTAGTGGCTGGTATCACCCTGCCACTGTGGGGCAACCGCAATAATGTGCGTCAGGCCAAGGCCCTATCGGTGGCCTCCCAGGCCGCGCGCCAAAGCCGCGAGCAGCAGATACAGATGAGTTTGGAGAATCTCTACCAGGCCTATCAAAGTGCCCAGCAGAGTTTGGCTCAGATAGATAAGATGGACATAGAAAATTATGACCAGCTGCTCAATAAAAGTTTCCGCGCGGGGCAGATTAACGCTATCGATTTTTTGCGCGAGCGTGGCGATGTGTTTGCCATGCAGCAGCAGCGTCTCTCCTTGGGGGGGGCACTGTCGCAGATTGAGGCTATGATGGCACTGCTGCTTTGGCAATAGAGTGATGAGCAGGTTCAATATAGCCCCCCTTTTGCAGCTGGCTCAGACCTTGCGTGGTGCCGATTTCGGGGCTATTAAGTCCCAGGCCGCCAAGGATAACCCCTGGTTTACCGAGCCCATGATTGACTATGCTATGCAGGCCATCTTGCACGAACTCTTGGACGAGCGTAAGCTACGTGAGTGGCTGAGTTCCTACGACCGTCCGCACTCTTGGCGTGCTGGTAGGGTGGGTATTGTAGCTGCGGGCAACCTGCCGATGGTGGGTTTTTACGACCTGCTCTGTGCGGTGGCCGTGGGCCACAGCGTCTCGCTCAAGTGCTCCAGTAAGGACGACATTTTGATGGCTTATGTGGCCCAGGTGGTGGATTGGGATGTGGAGCTCACTACCCAGATTGACCCCTATGATGTGGATATGGTTTTGGCCACAGGTGGCGATGGGGCCATGGAGTACTTCCGCAGCCATTTTACCACCATCCCCCTACTCTTGCGCGGCCACAAGGAGAGTGCCGCCATCGTCTCGACAGAGCTCAGTGGGCAGCAGGTGGCTCTTTTGGCCGATGATATGTTTTTATATTGGGGTCGAGGTTGCCGCAGTGTGTCGCATCTGTTTGTGGAGAGTGGGGTCGATGTGGCTGGACTGGTGGAGGCACTTGCGGCTCAGGGGGGGCGTTTTGCGTTGCCAGCTTTCCGCGACAACTATCGTTATCAGCGCGCACGGTTTGCCATGCAGGGGCAGGGGTATCTTGATGGGGGCTTTTTCCTGCTCTGCCCTCCGCTGCTGGATGTTGAGCCTGCGTTGGGGGTGGTCTACCTCCACAATGGTCTGCCCTCTGATGAGCAGATAGCCTCTTTTCAGTGCGTTGTGGGGCCAGGTTTTACCCCCTATGGGCAGGGACAGCACCCCGCATTGAGTGATGCGCCCGATGGGGTGGATG
The DNA here is from genome assembly GCA_036654415.1 of Mucinivorans sp. Classification (GTDB taxonomy): domain Bacteria; phylum Bacteroidota; class Bacteroidia; order Bacteroidales; family Rikenellaceae; genus Mucinivorans. Next base: position 68,784 of record JAVVSB010000002.1, read on the forward strand.
TGGTTGATTTTTTGCTACGGAGTTTTTAAGAGTTTTTTGTTATCAGTTTAGTTTGTTCAAGCTAAGGAAATTAAACATTTTCTTACTATCTTTGTCCCCTAAATTATGTACCATATACCCGTTTTGCTGAAAGAGAGTGTGGAGCTGTTGGGGATAAAACCCGATGGAACCTATGTTGACGTGACCTTTGGCGGCGGGGGACACTCACGCGAGATACTTGCCCGTCTAGGCAAAAAAGGGCGACTCATAGCCTTCGACCAAGATGCTGATGCCATGGCCAATGCACCAAGTGATGGCCGTTTTACCTTGATAAGGAACAACTTCCGTTTTGTGCACGGCTGTCTAAAGGCCCTGGGTGTGGAGCAGGTGGATGGAGTACTGGCCGACTTGGGGGTGAGCTCCCACCACTTCGACACCCCCGAACGAGGCTTTTCGTTCCGCTTTGCTGGTGAGCTGGATATGCGCATGAACCAAAGTTCCGCCCTCACGGCCGCCAGTGTGGTGAACAATTACGATACCCAGGCACTGGCCACCATCTTTGGCCGCTATGGTGAGATAGACAAACCTTTCCGCCTGGCCAGTGCCATCGAGCGTTATCGCGCCCTGTCGCCCCTACAAACCATCGACCAACTTTTGGAGGCTGTTGCCCCCTGCACACCCGCTGGTGGGGAGTCTAAATTCCGAGCCAAACTATTTCAGGCTCTGCGTATTGAGGTTAACGGTGAGATAGCCTCACTAGAGATGATGCTTCGCGGAGCCAAAAGCCTACTTGTCCAGGGGGGGCGGCTTTCGGTCATCTCCTACCACTCTTTGGAGGATAGGTTGGTTAAGGATTTTATGCGCAGCGGCAACTTTGAGGGGCAGACTCAGACCGACTTTTTCGGTAATTCGCTCTCTCCCTTCAAGGAGCTCTCGCGCAAGGTGATAGTGCCTTCGGAGCATGAGATTGAGCAAAATCCCCGCGCCCGCAGTGCTAAGTTGCGTGCTGCCGCAAAACTTTAGGACCATGTCGCGATTGGGTTCTATATTGAGTGGCATACTCACGGGGGGGGCGGTGGCCAACGAAAAGTTTTTGCATCGCCTGCCGATATTGATTTTTGTGGCCCTGCTTACCATGGTCTACATAGGGTTGGGTTTCAGGGTGCAGCAGCGTCATATGGACCTTGATAAGCTCAACGCCCAAATCAAGGAGTTGCGCACCATATCTGTGGCCACCACCTCGCTGCGCACGGCCACCACGCGACGCGAAAATATAGATACACTGTTGGTTAAATATAATATTCCGCTCATTGATAACCCCAACGCTCCGTTTGTGCTCAAATAAGAATTGCACGAAATTTGACGTTAGATTATAAAAACATAAAAAAAAGATGATGTCTCCAGAATTTTTGCTGCTCATAGCAGTAGCCGTGGTCGGTTTTGCCGTCCAGTTTAAGTTAAATAGTGTCTTCAAGAAGTACTCTCAGGTGATGTTCCCAGGGGGTCTTACGGGTCGTGATGTGGCCGAGAGGATGTTGCGTGACAATGGTATTTATGATGTTCAGGTGACCCATGTTGCTGGTCAGCTCACCGACCACTACAACCCCGCCACCAAGACCGTCAACCTTTCGGACTCGGTCTACAACAGTAATTCGGTGGCTGCGGCCGCTGTGGCTGCTCACGAGTGTGGCCACGCAGTGCAGCATGCTGTGGGTTATGCGCCACTCAAGATGCGTTCGGCCCTGGTGCCTGTTACCAGTTTTAGTGCCAAGTATGCTTTTCTCTTTTTGATTGGTGGCATACTTATCATGCAGAGCTCTTCGCTGCCCCAGATGGCTTGGATTTTTTGGGTTGGCATAGCTATGTTGGCCGCCTCAGCCCTTTTTTCGCTTATCACCCTGCCTGTGGAGTATAACGCCTCTCACAGGGCGTTGGCTTGGCTTTCAGGCCAGCATATACTCTCCTCTCAGCAGCAGGGGCAGGCTCGCGAGGCGTTGACATGGGCTGCTCGCACCTACTTGGTGGCTGCCATTTCGGCAGTGACCACTTTGCTCTACTATTTGGGCTTTGCTCGACGCGACTAAGATATTATGGGCCCATCACCGTAGAGGGGCCGAAAAGTTTTTTATATGAAAGTTATTAAATTCGGAGGCTCGTCCGTTGGTTCGGTTCAGGGGCTTGAAAATGTTGTAAAAATTGTCAATGCCGACAGTTCTGAACGTGTGGTGGTTGTGGTTTCGGCTTTGGGTGGGGTCACCGACCAGCTTATAGCCATGGCCACATTGGCCTCTACGGGGGCCCAAAGGGAGTATCTCGATGAGTTGGCCAAGCTTTCCGAGCGGCACTATACCATTGTGGCTCAAAGTGTTGAGTCGCATCTTCAGGAGCCTCTGCGCACCATGTTGAGTGCCAAACTCGAGGAGTTGAGTAACATTTTGCGTGGTGTGTGCCTTATCCAGGACCTTTCGCCCAAGACTTTGGCCGCCATTGTCAGCTATGGCGAGCGTATGAGTTCGGCCATTGTTCAGAGTGTGTTGCTTGGTTCAGAGCATATTGATGCGCGAACCCTTATCAAGACTGAGCCCTATTTTTCGCGTCACATTGTCGATTTTCCGCTCACCAACTCGCTTATTCGCGAGCGTCTAGACTCCAGTTCGTCGCGTGTGGTTGTCATGGGAGGCTTCATCGCCTCGGACAAGAAGACGGGCGAGATAACCAATCTTGGTCGTGGAGGTTCTGACTACACGGCCGCCATTGTGGCCTCGGCCATGGAGGTTTCGGCTTTGGAGATTTGCACCGATGTCGATGGTTTTATGACGGCCGACCCACGTGTTATAGATAATGCCTACCTCATTGAGCAGCTTAGTTTTGTCGAGGCCATGGAGCTTTGTAATTTTGGGGCCAAGGTCATCTATCCGCCCACGATTTTCCCAGCCTATAACAAGAATATCCCCATTGTCATCAAGAACACCTTCAATTACCAGTGTCCGGGGACTTTTATTTCGCGTGAGAACTCTTTGGGTGGCGACAAGCGTCGTGCCATCAAGGGTATTTCGTCCATCAACGACACCTGTATGCTCACCATTCGTGGTTTGGGTATGGTTGGGGTTATTGGGGTTAACTATCGTATTTTCAAAGCTTTGGCCAAGTCAGGGGTCTCTGTTTTCTTGGTTTCGCAGGCCTCTAGTGAGAACACCACCTCCATTGGCATTCGTAATGCCGATGCTCAGGTGGCAGTTACTACTTTGAGCGAGGAGTTTGCCCAGGAGATAGCCATGGGTGAGATAGACGAGGTTATGGTTTTGGGTAATTTGGCCACGGTGGCCATTGTGGGCGAGAACATGAAGAATATGCCTGGTGTGGCGGGCAAGCTTTTTGGGGCCTTGGCTCGTGCGGGTATCAATGTTATATGTGCGGCTCAGGGAGCCACCGAGACCAACATCTCTTTTGTGGTCAAGTTGGAGCATCTACGCAAGTCGATGAATGTGATACACGATAGTTTTTTCCTTTCGGAGTATCAGGTTCTCAATATTTTCCTCACGGGCATTGGTTTTGTGGGTGGCAACCTCATCGAGCAAATTCAGAGCCAACAGAAGATTCTCCAGCAGCAGAACGCTCTCAAAATCAACATTGTGGGCATCTCCAACTCTCACAAGACCATTTTCAATCGCGAGGGGCTTGACCTTGGCTCCTACAAAGAGCTTTTGGCCTCTGATTCGGCCTTCGACACCACCCCTTCTCAGATAGCCGAACACATCATCCGCACCAATATGTTCAATTCGGTTTTTGTTGATTGCACGGCTTCGGCCGAGGTGGCTCGTATTTACGAACGTCTGCTTAACCACAATGTCTCGGTGGTTACAGCCAACAAGATAGACGCCTCTGGCGTTTATGACCACTACGAGCAGCTCAAGAGCACGGCTCGTGCGCGTGGGGTGAAGTTCCTTTTCGAGACCAATGTTGGAGCAGGTTTGCCCATCATCAACACCATCAATGACTTGCGTAATTCGGGTGACAAGATTTTGGCACTCGAGGCTGTAGTTTCGGGCACGTTGAACTACATTTTCAATGTACTTTCAGCTGACGTACCTTTTTCGCAGGCTGTTCGCATGGCCCAGCAGGCTGGTTATGCCGAGCCCGACCCGCGTATTGATTTGAGTGGGACGGATGTCATTCGCAAGTTGGTGATTCTCTCGCGTGAGGCTGGTTACCGCATCGAGCAGAGCGATGTCGAGAAGCATCTGTTTATTCCCGATGAATTTTTCGAGGGTTCTCTCGAGCAGTTTTGGAAGAATGTTCCCCAGTTGGATGCCTCTTTCGAGGCCGAGCGTCAGCAGTTGGCCCTTTCTGGCAAGCGGTTACGTTTTGTGGCCACCATGCGTGATGGGCGGTGCAGTGTGGGTCTTGAGCAGGCTGGCAGCAACAGCCCCTTCTACAATCTCGAGGGCAGCAACAACATCATCCTTATCACCACTTCGCGTTACCGCGAGTACCCTCTACAAATTAAGGGGTACGGTGCTGGGGCCAGTGTAACGGCGGCAGGGGTCTTTGCCGACATTATGTCCATTGCCAACATCCGTTAACCCTCCTCCCCAAAATAAAAAGCAGTGGGCGGCCCAACGAAAAGTTGTGCCGCCCCCTGCGTTAAAACAGCTTTTTAGTGCTTGCCAATAAAAACCAGGCCTAGCAGGTGCGCGGCAATCTGCACAGCGTTGGTGGCAGCCCCCTTACGCAGGTTGTCGGCCACGACCCACATATTTAGAGCCCGCTCTTTTGAGATGTCGCGACGCAGACGGCCCACAAAAACCTCATCCTTGCCCTGGGCAAAGCGGGCCATGGGGTACTCACCTTTGGCGGGGTTGTCCAGCACACACACACCTGCGGAGTGTTCCAAAAGCTGTCGTACAGACTCTATGGTGAACTCTTTTTCAAACTCCACATTGATACTCTCGGAGTGACCCCCAACCACAGGCACACGGATGGCCGTGGGGCTCACCACAATATTTTTGTCCAGAATCTTGTGGGTCTCGTCCACCAACTTCATCTCCTCTTTGGTGTAACCGTTCTCCAAAAAGCTGTCGCACTGGGGCAGACAATTCTTGTCGATGATGTAGGGGTAGGCCATGGGGCCGTCGAGCACCCCGTTACGCTCGTTTTCCATCTGGCGCACAGCCTTGACACCTGTGCCCGTGATGGCCTGATAGGTCGAAACCACCACGCGGCGGATGGTCAGGGCGCGGTGCAACGGAGCCAAAGCCATAAGCATCTGAATGGTCGAACAGTTGGGGTTGGCAATAATTTTGTCTTGGGGCGTGAGTACAGAGGCGTTGATTTCGGGGATAACCAATTTTTTGGTGGGGTCCATCCTCCAGGCCGAACTATTGTCGACCACAAAACAGCCAATGGCGGCAAATTTTGGGGCCCAATCCAGCGATGTCTGCCCCCCAGCCGAGAAGATGGCCAACTCGGGCCCCATATCTAGACCCACCTGCGGGGTGACCACTGTCCACTCGCGTGACAAAAATTTAACTTTCTTGCCTGCCGAACGCTCGGAGGCTATGGGTATGAGCTCCGTTACGGGGAAGTTACGCTCTTCGAGCACTTTTAGCATTACACCTCCCACGAGGCCAGTGGCTCCAAATACAGCTACTTTCATTTTTATATTCGTTTTTATTGGTTTAAAATCAATCTCGTACTTTTCCTGGTGGCTTGGGCACTACTCAAAGAAATTCTGTTCAAGGCTTTCGACATCCTTGTTCTGAGGCTCAGCCCCTTGGTCACAATCGTAACGCACTACCCCAACCGGGGGCATAAACTTATCCTCGCGCGTCACCCCCAGAGACTTGTCGGCATAGACCTTATTGAGAAATATACCAAAAATAGGTAGGGCCGCCACCGAACCCTCACCTCGGTTGACCAAGTGGGTAGGGCGGTCCTCGCCCCCAACCCAGGTCGCACCCGCAATATGGGGTGTAACCCCCACAAACCAAGCGTCGGCATTGTTGTTGGTGGTACCAGTCTTACCCCCAACCTCACCCATTATGTTGTAGGCGTAGCGCAACCGTCCACCCGTACCTGCCACTATGTTGTTCTGCAACATACCCAGCATGGTGTAGGCCGTCTGCTCCGAAATGGCATCCTGAGTCGATGGCGAGAAGCTGGCCAACACATTGCCCTGTCTATCCTCAATACGGGTTACGAAAAATGGGTCGGTGTGCACCCCACGATTGGCAAATGTAGAAAAAGCCGCCACCATCTCCATAACCGTCACCTCTGGCGTACCCAAACAGAGGGCATAAACGGGGTCGATATAGCTGGTCACACCCATCTTGTGGATGAAATTGGCCACCGCCGTAGGCGAGGACTGCTTCATAATCCAAGCCGAATAGTTGTTGCGCGAGTTGGCCAAACCCCAACGCAGCTGCCGCGGCTCACCGTCATACTCAACCCGTCCCGCCTCCTTGGGCGACCACACATTGCCGTTACCTAAGTCGATGGTCACAGGCAAGTTAGGCACCATAGTGCAAGGGTTGTAACCTAGGTGGTCGATGGCAAAGGTGTAGATAAAGGGCTTTATGGTGGAGCCCACCTGCCGTTTACCCTGTGAGGCCATGTCGTACTTGAAGTGGCGGAAGTTGGGCCCACCAACATAGGCTAGCACATAGCCTGTAGTGGGCTCCATAGCCACAAAGCCAGTGCGCAGAATAGACTTGTAGTGGAGCATGGAGTCTCGTGGGGTCATGGTGGTGTCGCGGTCGCCCTGGTAGGTGAAAATACGCATGGGCTCAGCTTGGGCAAAGGCGCGCTCAATCTCCGAGATTGTGGCTCCAGCCTTGCGCATCAACCGTCCGCGCTCGCTGTGAAGCATCGAGTTACGCATAATGGAGGCCGACATTTCGGAGGTGGTGCCGAAAAAAATATTTTTGTATCTCTTGCGCTGCCCATCCATTAATGGCTGAATCTCTTTACCCATGTGTTCGGCCACAGCTTGTTCGGCGTAGGTCTGCATCTTGGAGTTAATGGTGGTGTATATCTTGAGCCCATCTCGGTAGATGTTATATGGCGAACCGTCGGCCTTTTTATTCTTGTTGCACCAGCCAAACAGAGGGTCGCGATGCCAAAGGTTCTTTGCTTGGTTGTAGTCCCAGTCGTTCTGAAAGGAGCCCTTTACGGGCTCTGAGGCCGTCATATAGAGGCGCACCATCTCACGAAAATAGGTGGCCGTACCATCGTTTTGAGTGATGGGGTGGTACTCCAGGGTGATGGGGGTGGCGCAGAGCTCGGTGTACTGCTCCTTGGTGATGAAATCGGCAGAATACATACGCCCCAGCACCACATTGCGCCGCCGCAGGGCATTATCTTTGTTGCGCACGGGGCTGTAACGCGTTGGGGCGTTGACCACCCCCACCAACATAGCTGCCTGAGCGGCATCAACCTCTCCAGGGGTTTTGTTAAAAAAGGTTCTGGCGGCCGACTTTATGCCGTAGGCGTTGCTACCATACTCCACCGTGTTGAGGTACATGGCTATAATTTCGCTCTTGGTGTAGTTGTATTCGAGCATGGTGGCCGTTATCCACTCCTTAAGTTTGCTCACCACTAGCCTTGCGGCCTTGGCCACCCCCCACGAGGATGAGGTGTCACGTGGATAGAGGTTCTTGGCCAACTGTTGGCTGATGGTGGAGCCGCCACCCTGGCCACTCTGGGCCAGCAGCAGGGTTTTGAAGGCCACCCGCGAGAGGCCTATAAAGTCAATACCAGAGTGGTTGTAGAAACGGGCATCCTCGGTGGCCACTAGGGCCTGCACCAACGAGGGAGAAAGTTCGTTATACTCCACAAACGAGCGGTTCTCAATATAGTAATTTCCTAGATTCTGTCCATCGGAGGAGATGAGCTCGGTGGAGATGTTAGAGCGCGGATTTTCAAGCTCCTCGAAGGTTGGCAGCTCACCGAAGGCCCCCGCCAAGATTAGCAACAGCAGTACCCCCACCACCGCAAAGGGGGCGCAGACTATGGACCAAAAGATAACCGTGGCGCGATGGGTGCGGCGCGGTGAACGTAGCTTTTGGCGCAGTGAACGGGTACGTGGTGCGATATTGGGTCTTTGAATCATGTATGTATCGGTTTGCTATTTGGCCACAAATGTACTAACTTTACCTCTAATTTCTAAATTAGATTTTCACTTGACTGTTGATAATAACGGATATAAGCTAAAAAATAGTCTTTTGGGGCTTGTGGAGGCGGGTGTGGACGAGGCTGGGCGTGGTCCTTTGGTGGGGGCTGTGTTTGCCGCAGCGGTGGTCCTACCCTTGGATTTCTACCATCCTTTGCTGCGCGATAGCAAGCAGATGACTGCCCGTGCGCGCTATGCCCTGCGCCCCATAATTGAGCAACAGGCCCTGGCTTGGGCTGTGGCCGAGGTCTCGGCCGAGCGTATTGATGAGATAAATATTCTTCAGGCCACCTTCGAGGCCATGAATGAGGCTGTGGCGCGCTTGAGTGTGGTGCCCGAGCTGCTAATTATCGATGGGCCTCGATTTAAAAACTGCTCCACGGTGGCCCACCGTTGCATTATCCATGGCGATGGTCTGATGAGCTCCATTGCTGCGGCCTCGGTGTTGGCCAAAACCTATCGCGACGACTATATGTTGGCTCTACACGAGCGTTTTCCGCAATATGGGTGGAACAAAAATATGGGCTATCCCACCCGTGCCCACCGCCAAGCCATCGCCCTCTTTGGCCCCACCCCCTACCACCGCCGCAGCTTTAAATGGTTGTAGTGAGCAGGGGTGACTTTCCTCCAAAAAGTAAGGTCTCCTTTTGAATAATTGTTAAAAAATTGATTACATTTGTACTAATGATTGATACCCATTCTCATATTTTTGACGAGGCCTTTGATGCCGACCGTGCGCAGGTCATAGCTCGTGCTGTGGAGGCTGGTGTGGAGTTGATGGTGATGCCCGCCATTGACTCTCAGAGCTATGCGCGTATGTTCGAGGTTGCCCGTTGTTACCCCAACTGTCGGCCCACCATTGGGCTCCACCCCACAAGTATAAACGAGAATCCACGCTACAAAGAGGAGCTCTCCTTAGTGCGTACCATTGCCCGTAACTCGCCCTGCCCCTTGGTGGCCATTGGCGAGGTGGGGCTCGATTTGCATTGGAGTTCAGATTTTTTGGCCCAGCAGCAATACGCGCTTTGCTATCAGATAGAGTTGGCCCTGGAGCTCAAGTTGCCGCTGATTCTCCACACACGGCAGGCCTGGGAACCCACCTTCGAGATTCTGGATAACTACGACACCGCATGCGGAGTTTTTCATAGCTTTAGCGGTGAGGCTGAGAGCTGGCGGCGCATTGAACCGATGAATTTCTATGTTGGCATTGGTGGCTCGGTGACCTATAAAAAGTCGCTTCTGCCCAAAATTTTGCCTCAGATTCCTCTTGAGCGGATTCTGCTCGAGACCGATGCCCCCTATCTCACTCCGCAACCCTACCGCTCTGAGCGTAACGAGAGTTGCCACCTGAATATAGTGGCCGCGCGGATTGCTCAGATAAAGGGGGTCACCCTGGAGCAGGTTCAGCATGTGACCACCCAAAACGCCCGTCGATTATTTAATCTTAGATAACAGTGAAAAGCATACTACTAATATATACTGGTGGTACCATTGGTATGAAGACCAATCCGCGTACAGGTTCGTTGGCCCCTTTCGATTTCTCGCAAATCGAGTGTGAGGTGCCCGAGTTGAGCAAGTTCGATGTCCATCTGGACACCATCACCTACGAGCCTCTGCTGGACAGTTCGAATGTGGGGCCGCGCGAATGGGTAAAAATGGCACAGACCATAGCCGACCACTACGACCGTTACGATGGCTTTGTGGTGCTCCACGGCACCGATACCATGGCCTACACGGCCTCGATGCTGAGCTTTATGCTGGAGAATCTTGCCAAGCCTATTGTGTTCACTGGTAGTCAGATACCCATGGGGGTGTTGCGTACCGATGGGCGCGATAATCTGATTTCGGCCATCGAGGTGGCCGCCAGTGGACGGGTACCAGAGGTGTCTATCTATTTTCAGAATATGTTGCTGCGTGGCAATCGCACCACCAAACAGAATGCCGAACATTTCGATGCCTTCCATAGCTACAACTACCCGCCGCTGGCCGAGGCGGGTATAACCATAAAATATAACGAGCCCTATATCCGCAAGGTGGATGCCTTTATGCCCTCGCTCAGGGTTAACACCGTGTTGGAGGAGCACATAGCCGTGGTAAGAATTTTCCCAGGGCTCAGCCCCCATGTTTTTGAGGCCATTTTGGGTATTCAAGGGTTGCGTGGGGTGGTCTTGGAGACCTATGGTTCGGGCAACGGCCCCACCGAGGAGTGGTTTATCGATATCATTAAGGGTGCCATTGCTCGCGGAGTGGTGGTGGTCAATGTGACTCAGTGTGCCGTTGGGTGCGTTGACATGACTCTCTACGACACAGGACGGGCCATGCTGGAGGTTGGGGTTGTTGGCGGCTACGACATGACTACAGAGGCCGCTGTGGCCAAATTGATGTATCTGTTGGGCTCAGGCCTGGCTACCGAACAACTACATAATTACTTAAACCGACCCCTGCGCGGAGAAATTTCTATTTAATAGTTGCATTTATGGAAAAAACTTTTTACCTTTATCATTCAGAAAAGAGCGTGTAATGGCCAAACTGTATTTTATACGTTTGGTTGTTAGGAGATTAAGAGCCCTTTATGGGGTCAAAATACCACATTAGTTCGGAGGTGAGGGTGGTGAGTTGTTTGGCCAAATGGGTT
>JAVVSB010000002.1:79577-90045 GCA_036654415.1 Mucinivorans sp.
CTCTTTTTGTTTAAAAAGAATGGAGAAGTGTCCGAGCGGTTTAAGGAGCGCGCCTGGAAAGTGCGTATACCTCACAAGGGTATCGCGAGTTCGAATCTCGCCTTCTCCGCGTGGCGTGGGTGAAAGTTTTTTATTTTGAGCATAATTTAGTTAACCAAAAAAAATATAAACCAACAAATTTTACAACAACAATGAAAAAAGTTTTCGCAATTTTGGCCGTTGTAGGTCTAATGACCTTCACTACGGCATCTTACGCACAAGATGCAACAGCAGCAGCAGCTCCTCAAACAGAGCAGGTAGCCGCCGAGGCTCCAGCAGCAGCCCCTGCCGTAACACCAGTGGCTTCTGAAAAAGTAGAACAACTGGGTGGCGAACCTATGCACCAGGTGCTCAAACAAAAATTTATGGAAGGTGGTGTGGGGTGGATGTCTCCAATCCTTTTGTGTTTGATTCTGGGTTTGGCCATCATCATTGAACGTGTTATCTATTTGAATCTTGCCACCGTTAGCACCAAAAAACTTTTGGCTAAGGTTGAACAAGCTCTTCAGACAGGTGGTATCGAAGCAGCAAAGGATGTATGCCGCAACACCCGTGGTCCAGTTGCCTCTATCTTCTATCAAGGTCTTGACCGTTCGTCCGAAGGTATTGACGTGGTTGAAAAATCAGTCGTAGCTTATGGTTCTGTTCAGGCAGGTAACCTCGAAAACGGTATGACTTGGGTCTCTTTGTTTATCGCTTTGGCTCCTATGCTCGGTTTCATGGGTACTGTAGTAGGTATGATTTCGGCCTTCGACTCAATCGAAGCAGCTGGTGATATCGCTCCATCAATGGTTGCTGGTGGTATCAAAATCGCTTTGTTGACAACAGTTGCTGGTCTTATCGTGGCCGTTGTGCTTCAGTTGTTCTACAACTACCTTGTATCTAAGATTGACAGCATCGTCATCTCTATGGAAGATGCCTCTATCTCTCTTATCGACATTTTAACCAAGTTCCTTAAAAAGTAATTTCCAGCAATGAAATATTTATTGAAATATCTATCAATTATAAAGTACATCCTGCTGATTGTCTCTGCCATCTTTGTTGTTCTGGGCGTAACCAGTGACGACAATGTGGGTATGATGCTCAACTGGTCGTATCTTATGCTGTTCATCACCATTGGTCTAGCCGTCATTATGCCTATGTTTGGCATTGCGCAAAATCCAAAGAGTGCGATGAAATCCTTAATTGGCATTGCTCTTGTTGCATTGGTATTCTTTGTTTCATGGGCTCTGTCCGAAGCTACTCCTATTAAGTTGGCCAACGGTAGTATGTTAACAAATCCTGGCGAACTAATCTTCTCGGATATGGCTTTGTGGTCAACCTATATTATGTTCGTGGGCGTGATTATAAGCATCGTCTTCGGCGAAATTTACAAACTTTTCAAATAAAAAGCAATGGCAAGAACACGCCCAGAAATTAATGCTAGTTCTATGGCCGATATTGCGTTCCTGCTACTTATCTTTTTCCTTGTAACCACTACAATGAATGTTGACTCAGGTATACAGCGTATACTTCCGCCAATTGATGACAGTAATACGGACAAGGGTATTGACGTAAAGGAACGTAACATATTGATGGTTCATATTAACCTCAATGACCAAGTGGCAGTTGCCGGACGCAAGGTGGAAATTAACCAAATTAAAGATTTGGCTAAAGAGTTTATCACAAACCCTGCTAACTCCCCCGAACTACCAGAGAAGGTGGCCCCTAAGGACCCTATCCCCTTCTTCCCTAATGTGCTTATCAGCAAGGGTGTTATCTCGTTGCAGAACGACAACGGTACATCTTATGACAAGTACCTTCATGTACAAAACGAATTGACTAGAGCCTTTAGCGAGGCTCGTAACGACTTATCTGTTAGTAGTTTCGGTAAGAAATACAATGAGATTACTGACGACCAGCGTGATGCAGTCAACAAGGTTATTAGAGTACAGATTTCAGAGGCTGAGCCTCGTAATATGGCAGGAACTAAAAGGTAAAAGATTATGAAACAGCATATTAAAAAGAAGGGGCAGAAAGGTGTCCCAGCGATTTCAACATCTTCGCTACCTGATATTATCTTCATGCTTTTGTTTTTCTTTATGGTAACAACCACAATGCGTGAGGTTGAGATGAAGGTTGCCCTGAAACTCCCCGAAGCCACTGAGGTTCAAAAACTTGAAAAGAAGTCATTAGCCAGTTATATCTACATCGGCCCTCCAGCCAAGCAGTTCCAATCAAAATTGGGTACTGCACCTCGTTTGCAACTCAACGACAACTATGCCACCGTCTCTCAGGTAGGTGAGTTTATAGCTGCCGAGCGTGACAAGCTCAAAGAGGCTGACCGTCCCGATATGACCACCGTTTTGAAGGTGAACAACACCACCAAGATGGGTATGGTAACCGAATTAAAGCAGGCTTTGCGCCGAGCCAGTGCTCTGCGGATAAGCTATTCCGCTCAGAAGGTCGAAGCACCTACTGAAAAATAGCATTTTGTTTTCATGGTTGAAGAAGGTCTATCCCCAAAAGGTAGACCTTCTTTTTTTGCTATAACCTCAGAGTGGCATCAAATTTGCGTTGTCTGTCTCTAAAAAAGTGAAGTTATGAGAATAGAAACAGGCAAGGGGACAATGTCTCTGATGACGCTACTGGCCATTTGGTCTATATCCTTGGTAGTCAACCTTCCGGGGCTGGCTATAAGTCCCATCTTGGCCAACTTAACTCTTATCTTTCCCCACACCTCTCAGCTAGAGATTCAGCTGCTGACCATTTTGCCCAACCTCATTATCATCCCTTTTGTGTTAATTTCGGGTAAACTCTCCGAGTCGGGTGACAAGGTTCGCATTGTGGTGGTGGCCCTTACCATCTATCTTTTTAGTGGCATTTTGTATTTTTTTGCCAACACCATGGTCGACCTTATTGTCATTAGTTGTCTGCTGGGTTTGGCCTGTGGGTTGTTGATTCCGCTTTCGGCGGGGTTGTTGGCCGATGCATTTACGGGCAAATACCGTATGCAGCAGCTGGGCATCAAGTCGGGTATTGCCAATATTTCGGTGGTCTTTGCCACTTTGGTGGTTGGGTCGCTGGCCGATATATCTTGGCATTTGGCCTTTTTGGTCTATCTGATTCCCCTGGTGCCGCTGGCCTTGGCCTATTTTCTGAGCGAGTTGACCGAGACGGTCAAGCAGGAGAGCGATTTTTCGCGCTCTGATAATCTTGCCCAGCAGGTGCCCCAGACGGGGACACGTGTGGTGCGAGGTTTTATACTTTGGCGGCTTTTGGGCATCATGTCGCTCTACTTTTCAATATGCTATTTTACCATCATCATCAGCTACTATCTGCCCTTTCTTATGCAGCACCACTCCATGGGCACCACTGAGTTGGGGGTGGTGACGGCTCTGTTTTTCTTGGCTATTTTTGTCCCTGGGCTCATTCTTCCAACTCTTTTGCGCACCTTTAAGCAGGATTCTACCTCCCTCTCCATAGCTGTGATTGCTTTGGGGCTTTTTGTGATGGCTTGGAGCTCTGATGTTTGGACGATGGGGTTGGCCTCGGTGTTGATGGGCTTTGGTTTTGGGGTGTTGCAACCTCTTATTTACGACAAGGCGGTCGAGTGCGCCACCTATCCACGTAAGGTGACCTTGGCACTCTCTTTTATTTTGGCTGTCAATTATTTAGCCGTTACTCTGACCCCATTTATTGTGGATGCTGTGCGCTCTATGGTTGGCACCGAGAGCAATAGTTTTCCCTTTCTGCTCAATGGCTTTTTAGCCTTGGTGGTGGTGGCCCTGAGCCTAATTTTCCGTCGAGGTTTTGTCTTTCGGATTAACCAGGAGTATATGAGTTAAAAGCATAGTTGATAGACTATAACATCTTGATATACACCGCTGTCAAGCCTTATCCAACTGCGTAGAGTGCCGCTGGAGGTGAAGTGACACCCCTCGAAGAGTGCCATGCTGGCGTGGTTATCCACCGCCACATGGGCCCATAGTGAGTGCATACCCAACCTTCCTGCGGCGTAGATAATCAACTCCTCAAGAGCCTGCTTGGCGTAACCTTTGCCGCGAAGGGCCTCTTGGTAGACCAGAATTCCCACCCCCGCATGGCGGTTGATGGGGTCGAATTCAAAGAGGTCGATGGCTCCGATGGCCACCCCCTGCAGGTCGATAATGAGTCGTAGCTGTTTTTTTGAAAAAATATCTTCGCCACTCTGTTGTATAAATTGGGTGATAGCTTCACGCGAAAAGGGCTCACTAGTGGAGCCCAAATGCCAAAGCGAGCGGTCGTTTTCCCAGCGCAACATGGCCCCCACATCCGAGGGCTCCATGGCGCGGAGCGTAATGAGTGACATTGATTTTATATATGGAACATGGCCTCAAAATTATTGAAGCGGTCGTTGTAGTCCTCCACCGTGGCCCGAATCACCATCTTAGCCTCGTCGGTTCCGTAGATATGTGTAATTTCGACATTACTCTTGGCCCCTGGCAGGTCTTTGTAGGTTAGGAAGTAGTGGCGTAGACGCTCGACCACCAGCGGTGGCAGCTCCGAAATATCTTCTATTCCGCCATACACAGCATCGTGAGCCAAGACGCAGATTATTTTGTCGTCGGCTTGGTTGTGGTCCAACATACGCAAGCCTCCCACAGGTTTGGCGCGCACCAAAATATCGCCATGGGTGATAACTTTTTCGGTCAGCACGCACACATCCAGAGGGTCTCCATCGCCTACAATATCATCACGTTGGAGTGCCTCGTTACAGATGCGAGCTAACTTCACCCCACATAGGGTTTGGGGCAAGAAGCCGTAGAGGGCTGGAATGGTGGTCGAGTATTTTTGGGGACGGTCTATCTTCAGGTAGCCAGACTCTTTGTCCACCTCGTATTTTACGGTGTCGGTGGAGACCATTTCGATAAAGCAGGTCACTTTGTTGGGGGCCTCCTCACCAATATTTACACCGTGCCAAGGGTGCGATTTGTAGCGTAACCCCATCAACTTACCCACAATGGGGTCCATCATTTTAGCCATACTGATATTTGTTTATATTGCACAAATGTAGATAAATTATCTGTCAATACAAAAAAATCAGAAGCGGAATCCAACGGTTAGTAATATATTGTTGACCACCTCCTTGCCAAGCACCTCCCCTTCCGAGGCAATACGGTAACCATCCGTGGAGGTGAAGTCAAAGTATTTGTAGGGTAGGGCGCGACAAACGGCGTTAGTGTAGGTCAAATCGAGGCTGAAGAGTTGGTGGTGGTAGCCCACACCGCCGCTCCACTGCTCAATGGCACCATAGCTTTGCAACTCTTTGGCCTTGTAGGGTGAGCTGAAGTAGGCATAACCTACGCGTAGAAAAATCCCATCCGCAGGTTGTGCCTCTACACCCACGCGGAAGTTGTTGGTGGTGCGGTAGCTTTGCGAGATTATGTTGTTGAGATTGATACTTCCTGTGGGGCTCATATTGTCGGCAATGTTGCTTAGCTTATCTATGGCGTTGGAGGTGGTCGATGGGCGGAAGCCGTAGTCCATAATATTTGTATTATACTTCATTGAGCCGTACCATGTACGTTCGTAGTCGGCCGAGATGATAACGCGGCGGGCAATGGTGAAGGAGATGCCAGCCAGCAGCCTCGATGGTGTGCGGTAGTGGTAGTTGTTCTCCAGAGAGGGGGTCGACGATTCGCCCCACCCCTCGGTGTTGAACTTATAGAGGGTCATATCTTGCCACGACTCTTCGCGCATATTGCTCCACGTAGGTGAATGGTAGCTCACCCCTATGCGTAGCCACGGCACGGGGCGTACAATGGCCCCCACTTTGATGTTAAAGCCGAAACCATACTGACGTAGTGACTGGCGATAGGTCCAGTTGTTGAGTTCGCCCTTGTTTTTGACCGATGCCACCTCAGAGTAGCTGTCGTTTTGCGAATACCACTGATTCTGAAAGGCTATCGAGGCCCCCACATACAGTATGCCATCGTAGTTGTAGGCTCCGCTAATGAGGTACTCATCCACGGCTCCACGCCTCTCTTGCCACATCTGCGGGGTCACCTTGTCGCCCATCTCTGGTTGGAACACTCCAGCCATGTTGTAGCTATCCTCGCCGTAGTTGTTAATCAAATAGCCTTGGTAGCCCATTATGGCCCCCCAGGCGACTGGATAATTGTTGAAAAAAGGTTTAAAGCTACCACCTTCCGAACTTAGGCTCTTGTAGTTGATGCCATAGAGCTGTTCGGCAAACTGTTGCCCCATCGATACCCCTTGCGCTGTGCCGTAGGATTGGTCGTGGCCCGCAAAATCGGCCAGACGGTTATAGCCGATACCCACGGCAAAGGTGCCGTTGGCATAGACTCCTGCCAGGGAGTTAAAACTTAGTTTGGTGTTGTTGCGTACCGTGGAGTTCTCGCCCGCGCTAGTGGTGGTGTTGTCCGTAAGGCGAAGCATGGGGGTGATGGAAATATGCGAACGGTTATACATGGCCAGCCCTGCTGGGTTAATACTCATCGAGGCGGCATCGGCCCCCAGCGATGTGTAGGCTCCGCCCATGGCCGCGGAGCGTGCGGTGGCCATGCCGAAGTTGTAACGCGAAAATTGAAGCAATTGTTCGCCACCCTGAGCCATAACCTGACCACACATGGCCACCAAAGAGGCGACCGTTAGTACTATCTTATTCATCTCAATCAATTTTTTATCTACGGTGGGCTCCGCCTCCGCCACCAAAACCACCACCTACTGGGTTACCCATGCTGGGCATCGAGGGTTGTTGTACGGGGGGTGTCACCGTGGGTTGTGTGTTGTTGCGGTAGTCGCGACTATCCGTGTAACTAGGCTTTGTTATAGGTTGCGTGGCGGGACGGTTGTTGACTACTGCGGGCCTTTTAAAGCCCGAGCCGCCGCCAAAGGCTCCCGAATTTTGTCCCCTGTTTGGGGTGTTGGGGTTCAGATTAGGCGACATAGGCCGACCACCACCGCCTCCATTGCCGTAGTACGAACCGTTATGCGAGTTGCCATAATATGTTGGACGACCGCTGTGGTTGTAGTTTGGGTAATTTGGGTAGCAACCTCCACCCCAGTAAGGCGGGTAGTAACCTCCACCCCAATAAGGTGGGTAGTAGCCTCCGCCCCAGTAAGGCGGGTAGTAACCTCCACCCCAGTAAGGTGGGTAGTAGCCTCCGCCACCCCAAGCGTAGTAGGGGCGACCCCAGCCAAAGCTGAGTCCAAAACTACCAAATCCACCCCAGAAGGAGTAGGGGTTGTAGTCGTTGATATAGACGTTGTAGGTTGTTTCGGTCTTGGGCTTTGAGGTTACCAGTAATGACTCCTTTACAGGTTTTAGTGCCTCTGGTCCATCGAGCAGGGCGGTTATTGTACGAGGCTCCACCCACATACGGTCACCTAGCTGTATAATATTATAAATATCTTGGTTGTATTTGCTCACCAAGTAGTTATAGTAATTTTCCATCATCACCCAGTACGATTCGTTGTGGTCGGTGGTGGAGTTTAGGGCTTCGTAGCGGCGTGCGGCAGCCTCACCCTTCGAGGTGACGAGCTCCGTGTTTTGAGTCTCGGAGCCTTGGAATGTCTCATCTTGGCGATTCACCACTGTGTAGTGGTTAGCCTCAGAGGTTTTTTGGTCTGTTTGTTTGCCGCCTTTACCTCGTTTTATAGGAGTACCATAGAGGTCGTCTATGTACTGTGCCCTGACGCTCATGGCTGCCAAGAGTAGTAGGGCTATGGTGGTTAGTTTTTTCATGATAGGATTTCACCTTGAGGTGAGTATAACAAATTTAGGGCCACAGTAGGCTAATTCTAAAGTTCTAATTTTTAGAACTTCCCTATTATATATTAGATGCTTTTGCAACCAAAAAGTTTACTGCAAAGATATAACGTTTTTTTTACTTAGGATAGTATTTATATCTTTGTACCCTAAACTAGATAAAATGGCACAAAACGAGAATCAAATGAAGGAGTTAACCTCTCAAGAAGAGGATTACTCAAAATGGTATAACGACCTTGTGGTTAAGGCTGGTCTGGCCGAAAGTTCGGCCGTGCGTGGTTGTATGGTCATCAAACCATATGGCTATGCCATATGGGAGAAGATGCAGGCTGTGTTGGACAAAAAGTTCAAAGAGACTGGTCACCAGAACGCCTATTTCCCTCTCTTTATTCCCAAAAGTTTTTTTAGTAAAGAGGCCTCTCATGTCGAAGGTTTCGCCAAGGAGTGTGCTGTGGTTACCCACTATCGCCTCAAGACCGACCCCAATGGTGGTGTGGTGGTGGACCCCGATGCTAAGTTGGACGAGGAGCTCATCGTTCGCCCCACTTCGGAGACCATAATCTGGAATACCTACAAAAATTGGATTCAATCCTACCGCGACCTGCCGTTGCTTATCAATCAGTGGGCCAATGTGGTACGTTGGGAGATGCGTACGCGTCTCTTTCTACGCACGGCCGAGTTCCTTTGGCAAGAGGGCCACACGGCTCACGCCACCAAGGTCGAGGCCCTAGAGGAGGCTCAGCGTATGATTCATGTCTACTCTGACTTTGCCCAAGATTGGATGGCTCTGCCTGTGGTCATTGGCCGCAAGAGTGATACTGAACGTTTTGCTGGGGCCGAGGAGACCTTCACCATCGAGGCTTTGATGCAGGATGGCAAGGCTCTTCAGAGCGGCACTTCCCACTTCTTGGCCCAGAATTTCGCCAAGGCTTTCGATGTCCAGTTTGCTAATAAAGAGGGTAAGATGGAGTATGTTTGGGCCACCTCGTGGGGTGTCTCCACTCGTCTGATGGGGGCTCTGATTATGGCCCACTCCGACAATAATGGGCTGGTTTTACCGCCACGTTTGGCCCCCATCCAGGTTGTTCTGATACCTATATATAAGGGTGAAGAGCAGATGCGGGCTGTTTTGGAGCAGTTGGACGCCATCGCCTCCGAGCTCAAGGCTCTGGACATCTCGGTCAAGGTAGACGACCGCGATAACCTGCGTAGCGGCTTCAAGTTCTCTGAGTGGGAGCTCAAGGGGGTGCCTGTTAGGCTAGCCATGGGGCAACGCGACATAGCCCAGCAGACGGTGGAGCTGGCTCGTCGTGACACGCTCACCAAGCAGACCGTCCCTCGTGCTGGGGTGGCCAGCTGTGTGCAGCAGCTTCTAGATGAGATTCAACAGAACATCTTCGCCAAGGCTTTGGAGTTTCGCTCCAGCATGACCACCACGGTGGATAGCTATGAGCAGTTCAAAGAGGTGCTCCAGACCAAGGGGGGCTTTATTATGGCTCACTGGGATGGTACACCGCAGACCGAGGAGCTCATCAAGAACGAGACCAAGGCCACCATACGTTGCATTCCGCTTGTGGGCGATATGACTCCAGGCCGTTGCATGGTCACTGGAGCTCCTTCGGCTAGACGTGTGATGTTTGCCAAGTCCTACTAATAAATTTTATGCCCACAGATTATCTCTGTGGGCATATTTTTTTTTCGTGTGTGAGCTCTCTTTCTCAATAAATAGCTATATTTGTAGCGAGTTATTCAACCATTCTAAAATTTAAAATAATGAAAAAAATAGTACTGATTCTAATTGCTCTATTTCTGAATATTGGTCTCTGCTTGGCGCAGGATGATGCCTCTGCTAGGGAAAAAAACCTAATGGCCAATGAGGCTGCAGCTCGGGCTCAGGCTTTGGCCATCTTCAAAACCTGTGAATTTCGTGTCTTTGAACGTCGTCCAGTGGGCGAGGATGTGCTGCGGGCCGAGATTTCCAAAATCAGTGGTGATTGCGAGATAATCAAGCGAGAGATGAATCCTGAGAAGCAGATTTACCGCATCGAGTACCGCACACGCCTCGATGGGAACAAATATGCATCCAATGCTTGGCGCAACGCCAAGATAGTCTACTACGCCAAAAGTGGGCTTATTCAAATCTACGACGACAATATCACCCTGGTCAAGGGTACCCCTTTTAGCTGCGACTACACCACAATGCGCCCTCGTCCAGCCGATGGCTCCTTCAAAGAGTAGCTTTTTGGCCCCATCTCTGTGGACCATTTTTCAGCTTTTTGCCGTAAAATATCAAAGACACCTCTTTTGGGTGTCTTTTTTGTTATCTGTAAACTACTGATTCATAGGAGCGACAAAATAAATGTGAAAATAATTACAAAAAAGATGCAAAAAGATTTGGTGGCAGAGAAAAAAGCCCATATATTTGCACTCCCAAACAACAAGAAAGGGAGATTGTCGAAAGAGTGTTAGGGGCAAAAATATTGCCTAGTAGAGGTTGAGATAATCGCAAAGTTCATTGATAAATTTTAAGAAAAGAGGTAAGAGTACAAATAAATACTTTTGTCAATTCCGATTTTGCCATCACGTCGTGATGACGCGGCAGAATCAAAAACTAGTTTTTCAAGTCAGGACTAAACACTATTTAGGATTTTATATATCCAGCGATGGTTATATGAT
>JAVVSB010000003.1:0-18456 GCA_036654415.1 Mucinivorans sp.
GCTACAAGGTGGATTTAGTATTGGACCTAAACGACAAACTCTATTCACGATTGCTACGTCTCTTCTTCCGTTTTTCGGGTATAACCTCGCTCCATATCAACAAGGGACGCAAAGGCAAAAAAGAGCTCACCCGCAAAAAAAATAAAATCATGAAGGAGCTACGAAGCTCCATTGCACGCTACCAAGATGTTTTTGTAGAGGCTGGATTTTGTGTGGAGGTAAAGTCAAAATTAACACCACAAGAACGCCCTATACCAATGGTGATAGGCCCTAAACACGAGAAGTGGATTGGGGTAGCTCCATTTGCAAAACACAGAGGCAAGATGTTACCGCTGAGTACCATACGGAAAGTTATAGAACTAATTGAGGCAAACAACCATGGGGTACGCGTCTTTATTTTTGGTGGAGGATCGGCCGAGAGGATGGTGGCCGAATCAATCGAGGCGTGGTTCAAAAGCAGTTTTTCAATTATCGGCAAGCTAACTTTGAGGCAGGAGTTGGACTTGATAGGCAACCTTGATGTGATGCTCTCGATGGACTCCTCGGCCATGCATATGAGTTCGCTTATGGGTACACCTGCCGTCTCCATTTGGGGAGCAACGCATCCATATGCTGGCTTTCTTGGGCTGGGGCAATCAGTGGATGACGTGGTGAGCATAGATTTGCCATGTCGCCCGTGTTCAGTCTATGGTCATAAACCGTGCCACAAAGGCACTTACGAATGTCTAACTACCATTACAGCACCAATGGTGTACGACAAAATAAAGAAATACCTATAATAAGAAAAGGTTGTCACGATAATAATTCGTGACAACCTTTTCTTTAAAATATGTACGGCCTAACTAAAGTAGCTACGCATACGTTCAAAAATATTCATTTTACTACGCGCTTTGGCAGGCTTAAAATTATCGGCACCACGCAACTTTTCGAGCATCTCCTTCTCCGATGAGTTTACAGTGCGCGGCATATAGACATCCACAACCACCAGTAAATCACCACTACCACGCCCATTGACATCAGGAATACCTTTACCACGTAGACGCAATACGCGTCCAGCCTCAGTACCAGCATCTATCTTAATTTTGGCACGACCATCCACCGTTGGAATTTCAATCGAACAACCCAAAATAGCATCGGCAAGATTAAGATTTAGATTATAAATCAAATCATTACCAGCACGCTCCAACTCGTGATTCTGTTCCTCTTCAATAACAACAAGCAAATCACCATTCACGCCACCATTTTTGGCCGCATTACCCTTGCCAGCCACCGAGAGCTGCATCCCCTGACCAACGCCAGCTGGAATACGAATCTCGACCAGCTCCTCGCCCTGAATGACACCCGAACCTTTACACGATGGACAGGGGTCGGTAATTACACGCCCTGAACCCTCGCACGAGGGACAGACACTGGCAGTTTGCGTACGGCCAAACATAGTATTGACAACACGGGTCACACGACCACTCCCATTACACTGAGTACAAGTTTTGTAAGAATTACTATCCTTGGCCCCCGTGCCAGAACATTTTTCGCAAGCAATGAGCTTCTTTATTTTGAGCTTTTTGGTAACGCCATTGACTACCTCAGAGAGTGTGAGACGAACCTTGATGCGAATATCCGTTCCCCGATTACCCCCCTGACCATAGTACTCATCGCCACCAAAGCCTCCACCAAAAATATTGCCAAAACGTTCAAAAATATCGTTCATTGAAAAACCACCACCAAAATCATAGCCTCCACCACCATAACCACCACCTGCGGCACTCTGGGCGTTAGCACTGTGGCCAAACTGGTCGTAACGAGCCTTCTTGTCGGGGTTCGACAACACATCATAAGCCTCGGCAGCCTCTTTGAACTTCTCCTCAGCCTCTTTATTGCCCGGATTTTTATCGGGGTGAAACTGAATCGCAGCCTTACGATAGGCCTTTTTTATCTCCTCCTCTGAGGCACCTTTAGTCACCCCCAACACTTCGTAATAATCTCTCTTTGCCATAACAAAATTCTAACTTTTATTCTCCGACTATAACTTTTGCAAAACGTAATACTTTATCTTTGAGCATGTAACCATTTTGAGCCACATCAATCACTGTACCTTTTTTCTCTGACTCCTCAACAGGAAACTTCGCCACAGCCTCGGCCAAGTCTACATTAAAAGGCAACCCCCTAAGCTCCATCTGATGAACCCCCTTAGCTTTAAGATTATGCAACAAAGTTTGATAAATCAGGCTAACCCCCTCCTTATCGTTACCATCAGCCATGTGGGCCAACGCACGTTCAAAATCGTCAAGTGTAGGCAAAACAGCCCTAAGCATGTCGCCTCCACCATTTTCAATAAGCTCCATCTTCTCTTTGACAGTACGTTTACGATAATTATCAAATTCAGCACTCAAACGAGTATATTTATCCTGCCACGAAGCGACCTGCTCTGCCAATTTGACAGTAGGGTCAAAACTCTCGTCAGTTACCGTATCCATATCAATGGTAGGTTCTGGGGTTGAGTTTTCCATAGAAGCATCATCAACCATTTGGCTTTCAGTGTTTTTCATTTTTATATTATTTTATTTCGCATTATTAGGTGCAAATAATGTACCAAGAATTTGACATTGATAGTCAGGGTTATATTTGGTATCAATAATCGAGTAACATTTCTCGCGCAACTGCGCTCGTTTAAGTGGTGAAAGAGAGGTGAATTGGCTAATTTTTTGAGCCAAATCAGTAACCGAATTTTGTTGAAAAAAAGCTCCATTTTCACCATCGGTAATGGCCTCCGCCTCGGGCATCTGTTCATTAAAGTTGTTATGAGTGACCACAGGGGTGCCCATAGACAGGCTGTGAATGGCTGTAAGTCCCACATTACCAGGACTAACACACAGAGCAGCATTACCAAAAACGGTGCCCAACATCTGCTCATCATAACACTCGCCATAGAACCACACCCTATCCTCAAGCCCCAAACTACGGCAGAGCTCTTCGAGCGGCTCCTGCTCAGAACCAATACCCACCAAAATTAGATTATATCCCTTGACAAGGCTCATCGCATGTAGCAAGATATCGAGTCGTTTACCTCCAGTTAGCCTCCCGACAAAACAGACATAAGGGTCATCACTGCCAAAATAGTTGCGTGCAAAGGAGCCATCGCCCAACTTTGCGCGCAACTCCAGTTGCTTTTCCCAATCCAAAGAGTTGTATATTACAGTCAGTTTTTGAGGCTTTACACCTCTGTCAATCAAGATATTACTAGCACGCTCGCCATAGAGCAAAATATGAGAAGCCAAGGCAAAATAGGCCATGTTTTTGTAGCGACTCAGCCGACTCTCGCCTCCACGAAGTCCGTGCGACCAAAGTATAACTCTACGCCCCAAGAGCCGAGCCACCAGAGCAATAAACCAGTTGGACCGTATGCCAGGATTACCAGTGAGGATGTAGGTATCATAATTTTTGGCAAAAGCCTGCCTAAAGGCCCCCTTTTGCCAAACGAGTTTCTCGGCCTGATAAACATTGTGAACCAAACAACGAAAACCATGAAGTGAGGCGGGATTCATCAAGGCTATACCCTCGACAGAGGAGTCTCCAAAAATAAAATCACACCCCAAAAAGCTATCCATTTTCATAAAAATAGAACGGCGATAGATGGGGGCAATATTCAGTAGAAGACAAATTTTGGCCATATCGATGGCAAAGTTAACATTTTTTGACTACATTTGCTCTATCTATGCACTTTTTGATTATCCATAGCCGCTACTCCAGAACGGGTGGTGAAGAGCAGGTCGTAGCCCTACAGACTGAGCTTTTACGTGGTGCTGGTCACAGCGTAAGGCTCTATGAACGCGACTATGCCCAAATGCAGGGGTGGCGTTTTCCGCGCCTTTCAAACCTCTTTTCGGCCATCTACAACCGTCGCTCGGTGAAAGATATAAAAAAAATCATACGACAACAGAAGGTGGATGTGGCCATTGTCCACAACCTCTACCCTCTGATTTCGCCAGCCGTACTGCCTGTATTACAAAGCCATGGAGTACGAGTATTGATGACATTACACAATTTCAGGCTTGTCTGCCCTACTGGTTTATTTTTCCGTCAAGGAGCCATCTGTGAGCGGTGTAGAACGAGTGGACTAGGGCAGTGGAATTGCCTATTTAGAAATTGCCAAGGTTCCATAGGAGGCAGTTTTGCCTTCGCTCTACGTGGGGTATTGGGACGAAAAAGGATACTCAGCAACGTTGACAAATTTTTGGCCCTGAGTGAGTTTCAACGAGATAAATTAATAGAATGTGGCATCGGAGCCCAGAAATTTGCCATTGTCCCAAATTTTGTATCAGTGGGCAGTGCCCCCTCTACTACAACGTCGTATGAAAAACATTACGTAGCCTATGTGGGTAGGTTAAGTTCAGAAAAGGGGGTCTCTCTACTCATAGCCATTGCACAAAGATTGCCTCACCGCGAGTTTCGTGTGGCTGGATCAACTGCCCAAGGAGTCTCTCTGGAAAAGTTGCCCAACAACATAAAGCTACTGGGCCACTTGCGACAAGAGGAACTCGCAGACCTATATACCAATGCACGCTGCACTATCCTCACCTCTATCTGCTGGGAGGCTTTCCCTCTGACGGTGCTTGAGGCTATGGCTTACGGTTCGCCTGTAGTGGTGCCATATCTTAGTTCTCTGCCCGAAATAGTGGACCTTGGTGCAGCAGGTATGCTCTACAAGGCCGCATCGGTAGAGGATTTAGCAACCAAGATAGAACTTATCTTTAGCGACAGTGCGCTATGTAACAGATTGATTAACAATGCAAAAAGCAGAGTAGAGACACTCTACTCTGCTAAGCAATATCTAAATAATATTTTGCAAAATTCGCATTAATCCTCTGTATATTCTGAACCCAACATACACCGTAGGCAGACAACCTGGCCACGACGCATAGAGAGTTCTTGGGCGTAAGACTGCCAATCTGTAATAGCATGGCGAGCCACACCTGAGTCCATGGCAGCACGAGCCACGGCTATCGAAACATTGACAATCAGTCGAGGGTCAAGAGGTTTAGGAATAAGCGCACTACGAGAAAAACTCAGGACACTATCTCCATAGGCCTTAACCACATCAGGATGGATAGGCTCCTTAGCCAAGTCGGCAATGGCATACACGGCAGCAATTTTCATCTGCTCGTTGATGGTGGTGGCACGCACATCCAAGGCTCCACGAAAAATATAGGGAAAGCCCAACACATTGTTAACCTGATTGGGATAGTCGGAGCGACCAGTAGCAAAAATAATATCCGCTCGCGAGGCCATGGCCTGTTCGAACGAAATTTCAGGGTCTGGATTCGCTAAAGCAAAAACAATAGGGTCCTTAGCCATGGATTGCACCATCTGAGTAGTCAAAATGTCAGCCTTTGACAGTCCTAAAAAGACATCGGCACCACTCAACGCATCCTCAAGAGTATCGGCCTCAATAGAGGTGGCATATTGGGCCTTATATGGATTTTGCTCGCTACGCGAGGTGCGTACAACCCCTTTACTGTCAACCAAAATAACATTCTCTTTACGTGCCCCTAAAGCCACATACATAGCTGTACATGCGATGGCAGCAGCCCCTGCTCCACTGACTACAATACGAATATCTTCTATCTTTTTACCCACAATCTCCAATGCATTAACCAGAGCAGCTGACGAAATAATGGCAGTCCCATGCTGGTCGTCATGCATAACAGGTATAGAGAGCTCCTGTCGCAGACGGCGCTCAATATCAAAGCATTCAGGGGCTTTAATATCCTCAAGGTTGATGGCTCCAAAAGTTGGTGCAATATTGCGAACAGTGGCTATAAACTGCTCTACATTTTTGGTATCCACCTCAATATCAAACACATCAATGTCTGCCATAATCTTAAAAAGCAAACCCTTACCCTCCATGACAGGCTTCCCTGCCAAAGGGCCTATATCACCCAAGCCAAGCACTGCTGTTCCATTAGAAATCACGCCTACCAAATTGCTCTTACCAGTATAAAGATAGGCATTCTCTGGATTTTTTTCAATCTCCAAACAAGGTGCAGCCACCCCAGGCGAATAGGCCAAGGCCAGGTCTAACTGTGTATTATAGGGCTTAGTAGGTACTATCTCCATCTTCCCTGGGCGACCATTGCGATGGTAAGCCAAGGCCATATCATTCAATTTATCTCTATCCATATTAATGTTGTTTTACATAGGGTAGTTATACAATTTTAGTGCCAAAGATTTTTACTACCTTTGCACAAACAACAAAATGTCAGATGGTAGATATAGAAAAACATAAAGAACAAGCTCGAGAACTCTTTCTCCTGGGGTATAATTGTGCACAAAGTGTGACGATGGCTTACGCTGATTATTTGGCAATAGACAAAGAGCTATTGAGTAGAATCTCAATATCCTTCGGAGCTGGATTTGGTCGCCAACGCGAAATTTGTGGAACGGTATCAGGTGCGGGAATTCTGCTGGGACTATTATACAAACCTACAGCCACAGACGTTACCAGCAGTAAAAAAGAGGCATATGAAAAAGTGCAACTCTTCTCCGAGAAATTTCGCCAGAAAAACGGTTCTATAATCTGCCGGGAGTTACTAGCCTTGGGCAAAGGGGAGTCGTGTGGTACCACACCCGAACCTCGCACAACGGAGTACTATCGCCGTCGCCCGTGCGTGGAATATGTGGTAGATGCTGCTTCCATCATAGGGCAGATGATTAACGATGAACTTACAAGCCATCCTTAAATTTCATGGTTGCATGAGTGCCATCACAATAAGGTTTATTTGACGAACCACCACAACGACAAAGAGTGACTCGATTACGATTTTCGTATTTCAGTCCCGACTTAGATATGATATCGACTCCACCCTGAACCCATAGGCCAGCACTCAGCCCCAAAGCACTATCCTCCAACAAGCCTATAGAGTGTTCTAATTGGGGTTCAAAGGGCTTTCCGCTCTGATTGTCCCACTCAGTAAGACGACCAGCTGGACAGTGTTCTGCAGTACGGATGGCAGCTTCTCGTTTTTGTGGGTCATCAGACTCCTCATTGAGATTCCAAGTACGCCCACGAGCCTCACAAAAGCGGGCAAAAGCACAAAATTTTTCGTTGTCGGCAAGCGTTAAGGTTGGCCCAACAAATCGCTTAGCCCCACCAAGCAGTGGCTCTACAGAAGCAGTAAGATTCGGATTCCAAACCACATGAAGATGAGAACCATCGCAATAGGGCTTATTCTTAGAACCTCCACAACGACATAAAGCCGTTGGCTCCTTGGGCAAGGTGTAATTTTTATCCACTGTGCGATAGCTCCACGAAAAGCCGTCGGCATCTGGCTCGATAAATTGTTGTCTGATAGGGATTCGACCATAAACCAAATAAGGCCCATGCTCATCAATTACTATTTTCATTGCAGTGGTTTTTCCATCTAAAAACAGCAATATCTATGCCAAAGTTATAACCATTTTTTACGCTTAAAGAACCCCAAAGTACAAACAATGGAGAGTATCATCATAGCAATAGAGAAATAGTAACCATAGGACCAATCCAACTCGGGCATCATGCTAAAATTCATACCATAAATACTGGCAATAAGAGTTGGTGGCATAAAGATGACCGAAAGGACGGTAAACATCTTGATGATTTTATTTTGCTCGATATTGATAAGACCCATAAAAGTGTCCTGAAGAAACTCCAACCGTTCAAAACTAAAATCAGCATGGTTGAGCAACGAGGCTATGTCCTTGAGCATAATAGCCACGCGCGGATATATGTCATTAGGGAAACGCTCGGAACGCTGCACCCCACTAAGAAGCCGTTGACGGTCAAAGATGGATTCACGCAGCACCATGGTATTCTCCTGAAGACGACTTATATCCAATAGTACATCCTTATCCACACTCTTGTTGACATCATTATTGGCCAGGGAAATGGTAGCAATCTGTTTGGAGATAATCTCCACCATATCAGCGTCCAAATCAATTCTAGCCTCCAAAATAGAGACTAACACATGAAACCCAGTGGAGTAGGTACGATAGGACATCTGCAACTTACGCGAGGCCTCGTTAAAAGTCCTCAACTCAGTTTCGCGCTCAGTAATAAGTACCCCTTGGCACACAATGAATGAGACAGGCTCAATGCTAAAGCGGCCATCGGTGTAGACCGAAAAACTGGAGTTACCCACAATAGCATTTTCGGACTCTGAGTATCGAGATGAGGTTTCAATCTCCTCAGCTTGCTGGCGAGTCTGAAGGCTTACCTCCATAAAATTTTCGACAACCTTGCGCTCCTTGGCCGAAGGCTTTACAAGGTCAATCCAGAGTAGGTCGTCATAACCAAGCTCCTCAAAAACTGCCATCTCGGGCTCACGAATAACTTTATTCAGTGATTTTAAATATAATACAATCATCGCAACTGACTTTTTTTGTAGTTTGTATAACAAATTTCTGAGGCGAGATGATTTTAAAAAATAAATCCTCTCTTACATCGAAGGAGGCGCTCTTATGAAAGAACTGCCCTACTTAGTCAGTCAGCCTGGTTTTTGGAGCTTCTCCCAAAAAAGCTCCATAGAGAGACGTTTGGCAGAGGTGAGATTATATTTTATATTATAAGTTAAATATTGCAGAGCATCTGCTGGAGCATCCTTGGCACTATTGACGGCATCCTCGATGTGGCTTACGCCATAGCCTATAGCCGAATTTAGTTCGTCGGCCATAGCCACACCCTGTGTGGTACGCGCAACCCAAGCTGCAAAGACAAAAGGCAGACCAGTAAGCTCCCGCCAAGACTGTGCCAAATCTATATTCTGACGGTATTTATCCTCTAGGTCAAAGACCTTATCGCCAATGGCAACCATAGCCTCACCTACGCCCAAGGTTGCGGGTAGACCATCAACATACTGCGGTGTAATATGCCAAAGCTCGCGCGAAAGAATACGCACCAACTGCACCGAAGTACAAGAGTGGGTGTCTAAATAGATGGTATGCACATGGTCTAGACGGCTCTCATTGGTTAACAGAACAACCGTACGCACGTACAAATCGGCACTAATACAGTAATCGGTAATAATTTGGCCCCCCTCTATATCTGGAATTTCGGCCACTGGAACCAAGGAAATATCGACCTGCTTAGCTTTAATTAAACGCGCACATTCCGATGGTACAGCCAACAGCAACCCCTCACGCAGCCCATTGGATACAAAGGCCGCCTGCTCTATACCCCATATCATGGGTAAGGTGTTCAGGTACTTTACTGCTACAACAACCACTCGGGACAGCCATTTTTTTAGGAATTAGATTTTAAGCTTTGTTGTGGCTCTTTTTAGCGAAGAGCCACAACAAAGCGGCATGGGCAAAGGTAATTATTTATTTTCAATAACTACTATCCTTTTTCATTTTTTCGCGCCACGCTGTAGGAATTTCAACAGAGTGGTTGGTCACACGATTGTAAGCCACAATGGTGGTCTCACTTTTGGACTTTATGGCCCCACTCTGCGTACTGATAATCTGTTGAGAAACCGAAAAACTTTTGGTTCCAATGTGACCAATTTGTGTGGTCACATGGATTTGTTCATCCAAGAGCACGGGCTCCAAAAAATCAATATGAATGGAGGCCATAATCACCGAAACATCATCGCTCCTATCGAAAGCCAAGGCCAAAACATTAGAAAAATAGTCCGATTTACCTAAATCATATATCTGCTGATAATGACCATTATACATATGGCCATACATATCCATATCACTCCAACGGAGCTGCACATTCGTAGAAATCATCGACTAAAAACAATTAACAAATCATTAAAAATTAAATACTCCGCACTAACCAACTCCCCAAAGGCCATCGTAAATATCTCGTTTTGTTCCATATCCACCACCCTAAAATCATGAAGAAGCTCGGCATCTGGCCTTTGACATCGTTTGTAGATGGCCTCCTTAGTACACCATATCAAAAGTTCTGGATTACAGGGAAAACAGTGTGCCACCCTCGCGGTCTCCTCCAAAGAGGTGAAGCGACGAGCAACTTTAGCGGCATTGCGGTTAAGCAATTCAATATCAATCCCACAAGGATTCTCGCTAGCTAAAAGAGCAACATATGAGTCAGTATGTGAAACTGAGAGGTGTTGAGATGACATGGTTAAAAATGGGGCCCCCGAGCTTCGATGAGAAATGTCAGAGGCAAACTGCTGACTCGCCACTGAGTTAGCCACGGCACGATGGTCAGTCAAAGAGGTGCCACTACGACTTAAAAACAGACCTCGACTATCCGTTAACAACAACATTATCGCTCTGAATTTTAACCAACACCTTGGTTATTCTACGCCCCTGAATACCTTGAGCCGTAAGATGGAGACTCTCGAACTCGACACTCTGCCCACTCTCCAAAAAATCGCAATTTATCTCAAGCATGAGTCCAGCAATGGTGTCGGCCTCGCCCCTGACCCTATCAACATAACTCACTGGTAAACCCAACACGCGAAGAAAATCACCAATATGAGTACGTCCATCAAAAAGGTAGGTATCGCGGTCGAGCTGTTTGTAAAAATCCTCGTTTTTGTCCGACTCATCGGCAATTTCACCCATAATCTCCTCCAAAATATCTTCCAGTGTCACAATGCCAAGTGTACCACCATACTCATCTACCACAACGGCCATATGAATTTTCTTGGTCTGAAAGTCCTCCAAAAGGTCATCTAATTTTTTGTGCTCGGGGATAAAATAGGGCTCACGTAGGGTTCCCTGCCAAACAAAATCATTACCACGGTCGATATAAGGTAGTAAATCTTTGATATAAAGCAGCCCCACAATATTATCCAACCCCTTCTTATAGACTGGGATACGCGAATAGCCAGACTCCATAATACTCTTTTTAACTAGCTCATATGGGGTGTCATACTCCAGAGCCAAAACATCAATACGAGGCTTCATTATTTGGTCAACCTCGGTGTCCACAAAACGCACAATACCACGAAGAATGGATTTATCTTCGGAGGATTCGCTTCCTCCAGCAATTTCAATGGCATCTTCGAGCTCCTCAAGAGAGACATTCTGCCCAGAGAGTGGCCCAGTTTGCAGACGTTTCAATCGACCATCTAACGCCACCAAAGGCAGGGTTAATGGGGCGAAAAACCAACTGGCTAACTGGACTTTAAAACAGTGTTTCTCAGCTGTACGTAGCCCTGACACAGAACTATAAGCCCCCCAAGAACAGATTAACTTCAAGACCACAACAGATAAAGTGGCAATGCAAAGTTCCGTCAGCCAGCTATGAAAGGTAAAAGCACTCTCTAGAACCATAATCCATGCCACAACAACCCCAAGAGTAAAGAAAATTTCGCCCACCAAGAAGGTGTACTGTAGCCGCACTGGAGATTCAAAAAGCTTCTGAACAGCACTACTACTCTGCTCTATATCCTCGCTCTGCGAGGAAAGCGAATCAAAAGCTATACGAGAGCGCATAAGAGAGGCTGCACAAAAAAGAAAAATAAGCTCACCCAAACAGGCATAGA
Organism: Mucinivorans sp.; assembly: GCA_036654415.1. Taxonomy (GTDB): domain Bacteria; phylum Bacteroidota; class Bacteroidia; order Bacteroidales; family Rikenellaceae; genus Mucinivorans. Next base: position 11,499 of record JAVVSB010000003.1, read on the forward strand.
CTAAATCAAAAGTAAAAGGTAATGGTTGCAATTGTTAACAATATTTAAATTGTCGCAAAAATACGACTTTTTTGGTAGTTAATACGTTTTCAAAATTAATTTTGTACCTTTGGAGACAAATTAAGTAGAGTAAAATAATTTGCGAGATGTTTTTAGCCATAAATCATATACTCATGTTTACGTTTTTTAAATCTCGGTATCTTAAGTCTGTGGCCATGTCCCTGATATTGGTTTTAGTGGTAGGCAGTGGGTTGGCACAAGATAAAAATTCGGTGCGGTTGGCCTTTGGGTTGAATGCCAAAATACTGTACAGTAATTTTGGCAATAACCAGGCGCAACTCTCGAAGATATACAACCTTGTAAGCATCAACAAAACAGCACTACTTACGGGACAAAGCCACCTTAATATTGTCTGCTACATATACCCCTCACAAGTAGGCAACTCCAAGGCTATCAACAACGCATCCTACCAGGGCAGCGTGGTTAGGGCCCTTTTTCGCACACGTTATGGTATTCCGCACTCCAGCACCACATTCTATATCGACACCACAGAGTACCTAAACAACACCGTGCGGATAGAGTACCTAGCAACGGCTGTGGGGCAATACGACAATCAAGACATCTACTACTCCCGTAGCGGCTCTTCAAGTTCAATGCTAGCTGCAATGATGGACTACCGTCCTACAGTGCCATATACCAGCTCTTGGATGCAGCAGGCCAAAGATAGTTTTGAGGAGTTACCAAAAGAGGTGGCCGCGGAGCCTCAAAAACCGCAATCAAAAGAGCCTGAGCACACAACCTGCCCTATGGTGGAGGTGGCCGAAAAAGAGTTCTACGTGCAACGGCCTGCAAAAACGGTTATAGGAATCAAGACCAACCTGATGGATTGGTTGACCCTGACACCAAATTTAGATTTAGAGTTTTATATGGGACAGCGCACCTCTCTGGTCTTTGATGGAGCCTATACTGACCTTTGGTTCCTACCTCAAGACCAAAGATTCAACCGTTGGAAAATGGGATTGGAGCTACGACTCTACCTTCGTGGACAAAAACAGTTCTCGGGACACTTCTTTGGCCTTTATGGAGGTGTAGGGCACTTGGATATAGCACACAAAAATGTGGTTGACACTCGCGGCTGCTTCTATGGTGCAGGAATCACATACGGTTATGTGCTACCCATTAAGAGGGGCTTTTGTATGGAATTTTCGCTCAGCGGTGGTTGGGCCCAATATGGCAAAAATAAAAACTCTATCTTCCAAGTCAACCTAAGCGACCGTCGATATTGGGGTCTCACAGGGGTGAATATTTCGCTACTTTGGAAATTATAATTAAAACAAAGATATAAATTCTCACTATCATGAATTACGACACTATAAAAGATAAGCTCCAGGAGCTTGGCAATTGTATTGAATTATGGCAATCGGACTCTAAGGTACCGTCCATAGAACGCGACTTGATTTTAGAAACTCTGCGTACACTCTATTCGCAACTAAAAGACTGTACCGTAGAGCCACAAACACAGCATCAGACGATGAATACTATTATTACCACAACCGAACAGGAACAACAGCGGAAGCTACAGACTGAGATATGTGAAGAACAAGAGCTTATTATTACCACTGAGCAAGAGATGCCGCAGACGGAGCAGATGAAAGAAACACAAGAGAAGGAAAATGATAGCACAAAAGAGGTGGCTACGACACAAGAGGATGGTATTCAGAGCAATAGTACAACTGAACACCTTAAAGCTGAAAGCGAGGAACAAATCATAGAGAGTACGTCTACTGATAGTGAAGATAAGACTGATAATACCACTGAAAAAGAAGAAGATACAAAATTAAATAAACACATAGAAAATATTCAGCCTATTGATAGTAATAATAAAACTAACAGTGTAGATAAAATAGATAATACCACTGATAATGAGCCAGTAAATACTTCTAAAAAAATTCTATTTGGGCAAGATGTAACAACGGAAACAATTAACGATTTTGTACGTGAACTTTTTTGGCGCGATGAGACTTTTTTCAACAACGAAGTGGCCAAGCTTGATAACATGTCCGATTTCGACCAGGTACTGATTTATATTGGACAGAAGTATAATTGGTCAGGAACCAACGAAACAGCCGAAAAATTCGTAGCGTTGCTATCACAAAAATATCTATAAGATGCTCTATGTAGTACCCACACCTGTTGGCAACCTCGAAGATATAACTCTTCGGGCGGTGCGTGTATTGGGGCTGGTTGATTATATTGTGGCCGAAGATACCCGCACAAGTGGATTTTTACTGAACCATTTGGGTATCAGCAAACCAATGGGTAGCTTCCATAAGTTCAACGAACACGGCACTGTGGACTCCGTGGTGGAGCGTATGTTGGGCGGGCAAGATGTGGCTCTAATTTCGGACGCTGGCACGCCTGCCATTTCAGACCCTGGATACCTGCTGGTCCGCCATGCCATTGATGCTGGGGTGAAGGTGGAGTGCCTGCCTGGGGCAACAGCCTTTGTACCTGCCTTAGTTAGTAGTGGGCTGCCAGCCGACAGATTCGCTTTTGAGGGTTTTTTACCTGTAAAAAAAGGAAGGCAAACTCGTTTGGAGGAGCTACGCACGCAGAAGCGCACCATGATTTTCTATGAATCACCACACCGACTACTAAAAACTTTAGAGCAATTTGCCACCCTTTTTGGTCCCGACAGGCAAGGGTCAGTGGCACGAGAGATAAGTAAAAAATTTGAAGAGCATATAAGAGGTACTGTGGCCGAATTAATAACCCATTACACAGAACATCCACCTAAAGGGGAGATAGTTATAATAATAAAGGGATTTGAGGATTAATAGATGGAAGAGAAAAATTTATTCAGCGAAATAAGACAATTCCTCAAAGAGAGGTTTAATCTAGACAAGGATAAAGCTGAACAACACGAGGTGATTGAAAACATATGTCGTGGCGTCGATTTCAGAGGCCCTAATTTATGGATTCTTATTTTCGCCACCATTGTGGCTTCAGTGGGATTAAATGTTAATTCGACTGCCGTTATTATTGGTGCCATGCTTATTTCTCCACTTATGGGACCTATTATGGGAGTGGGATTATCGCTGGGAATCAACGACTTTGAACTGCTAAAAAAATCATTCAAGAATTTCGCCTTCTCGGTTTTGGTAAGTTTAGTGGCCTCGACACTCTACTTTTTAATTTCGCCACTGAGCATCGCCCAGAGCGAACTACTCTCGCGTACCACCCCAACTATATGGGATGTGCTGATAGCCACTTTTGGTGGATTAGCTGGTATTGTGGCCCAATCGCGCAAAGACCGTTCCAGTACAGTGATTCCAGGCGTGGCCATCGCCACAGCTCTGATGCCTCCGCTCTGTACAGCAGGCTTTGGGGTGGCAACGGGTAATCTACACTATTTTGTGGGTGCCCTGTATCTATTTTTCATCAATGTAGTTTTTATCGCCTTTGCCACATTTTTCATGATACGTTTTATGAAATATGAACGCAAGCAACACCTCGACCCCAAACGAGCAAAACAAGTCAGACACTATATGGTCATAATTATTACGGCAACGCTGGTGCCAAGCATCATTATGACTTACAGTATTGTACAAAAGAGTGTTTTTGAGACTCAAGCCAAAAAATTTGTAGAACAGGTTCTCAATTACGAAAACAGCAAAGTGATACACACCAAATTGAACTATTTTTCAAAAGAGAAGTCCATTGAAGTAACGCTCATCGGTGAAAATATTTCGCCAGAGGCTATCACAGCAGCGCGAACACAGTTATCTACATATAATTTAGATGGGGTTAAATTAGTTGTAAAACAGGCCACCTTTGGCGACAAAAACATAGAGTATGAGTCACTTGAGGCACTCATACAAGGCACCACAAACACCCTTTCTCAGCGTGAAGAGCACATTAAAAATTTGGAAGAAAAGCTCTCTGTGGCCCAACAGGAGACTATACCGCGCGAGGAGATAGCACGTGAATTGGGAGTGCTGTGGCCAGAAATGGAATCCATTGATATAAGTAAGACCTACACCACTGACATCCATGGACAACTAGGAGCTCAAGTGCTACTCTGTGTGGTTAGCCTCACAGATGGTTCTGAAAAACTATCTCAACAGGAACAGGACCGCATAGAGAGTTGGCTCACAGAGCGAACTAAAGTTGAAAATATTAAACTTATAGTGGAATATCTAAAACAAAATAACTAAAGAATGAAACAATTTATAATTCTGGCCTTGATGGTCATTGTGACCACAGGGTGCGCCACAGACAGGCTCATCAACAACAAACAGACACTTGCCAAGGTGGCACAACGAGTGGCTCAACGGCAGGTGGTCCTACCCGAGGGGTTAACCGACAACGAAAAACAGGCCATGGAATTTCTATACGCCTATATGCCCATTGGCGATAGAGCCGATTACGAGCCTCAACTATTCTTGAGTAACGTCAGAAGTGCAATCAAGGCTCGCGAGCAGATGAGTTGGGGCAAGAGTATTCCAGAGGAGCTATTCCTACACTTCGTGCTGCCCATTAGGGTCAATAACGAGACGTTGGACAGCTCGCGTGTGGAATTTTTTGCTGAACTAAAAGATAGGGTTAAAGGTATGTCAATGGCCGATGCCATTTTAGAGGTTAACCATTGGTGCCACGAAAAAGTGGTCTACACCCCCACTGATGGACGAACCAGTGCCCCTGGAGCACTGGTTCGCTCAGCCACAGGACGTTGTGGCGAAGAGAGCACCTTTGCCACCTATGCTCTACGTGCCGTAGGTATTCCTGCACGTCAGATTTACACTGGCCGCTGGGCCCACACAGATGACAACCACGCCTGGGTAGAGGCTTGGGCCGATGGAAAATGGCACTATATTGGAGCCTGCGAACCAGAACCTATTCTCGATATGGGATGGTTCGACTCACCTGTTAAACGCGGTATGATTATGTTTACCAAGGTCTTTGGTGAATATGATGGTAAAGAAGAGATAATAGCAAAAACCGACGGCTACACCGAAATAAATGTCACCGAAAATTACGCCCCTGTAAAACAAACCACAGTGCAAGTGTTAGACACCACGGGCAAAGTGGTTGCGGGGGCCGAGGTAATCTACTCCATATATAACTATGCTGAGTTTTACCCATCAGTTCGGCTTACAACCACCGATAATGGAACCACCTCATTTAGCTCGGGACTAGGTGATATGGTAATTTGGGCCAACAAGGGTGACAATTATGGGTATGGGAAGTTGGACGTACGTACCATGGATACACTAACGGTGATACTCGACAAAGCAGGACGTACCGCCTATACCTACTGCGAAGATGTCGTGCCACCAAAAGAAGGAGTTATTGAGAACCGTGTCTCGAGTGAACAACGTGCAGAGAATAATCGTCGTTTTGCGGTGGAAGACTCTATCCGCGGAGCCTATGTAGCCACCTTTACGAGTCGTAAAAGTTCAGATGCACTATCTGCGGAGCTATCGCTTAATGCAGATAAATTATGGGAATTTATATCAAAGAGTCGTGGCAACCATGCCGAGGTTGTGGCTTTCCTTAAAAACACACCATCTCAGCAGCTATCTGTGGCCATGTCGCTGCTGGGAGTAATATCTCAAAAAGATTTACGCGACACCCCTGAAGCCATTCTCCGTGACCACCTTACTCAGGCTTACAAATACAAGGATGAGCCATATTTCGTAGAGTATATCCTCAATCCACGTGTGGACAATGAGTTACTGACAGCCTATCGCACCCCTTTTGTTGCCAAAGGTTTCACCTCTGTGGAGGAGGCTAATGGACAACGTGCAAAGGTGGTACTTCGCCCCGAACTCAACCCTTCTCATCTGGCCATTACCCCACTGGGGATTGATAAAATGATGGTGGGTGATGAGGTATCTGCCTCACGTTACCTTATCACCCTGCTCCGTAGTAGCGGAATTGCCTCACGTCGAGCACCAATCACCCAAAGATTGGAGTACTTCGACAAGGCAACCAATAAATGGGTTAATGTAGACACAGAAGTACAAAAAACTGCGCCACTTAAGGGTACACTCAAAATTACCTTGGCCAAAAACGAAGCCAACGATAACCCTCGTTATGCCCTACATTTCTCCATTGCCCGCCTCGATGGAGGACAGTACCACACTCTAGGCTTTGCCACTGACGAATCAGTAGATATGGGGCAAGGTGACTCCTTTAAAGCCATTTTTGCAAAACCAGTAGAGCTGGAGGTGGGACAATATCAGCTCATCACAGGCACACGTATGGCCGATGGTTCAGTGCTGAGCAAGGTAGACTTCTTTGAAATCCACCCATCTAAGCAGACTTCAATGGAACTCACGCTACGCACAAGCGAGAACAAGTTACAGGTTATTGGCAACTTTGACCCCGAGGCACTCTATATACCAAAGGGAGCTACAGAAGAAAAATCAGTGCTCAGCACCACTGGGAGAGGCTACTTTATACTGGCTCTGATGGATGCAAAAAAGGAGCCAACAACACATATGTTGCGCCAAATGCAAAACATAAAGGCTCGCTTAGAGTCATGGGGTCGGCCCATTGTGCTTGTACTACGCGACAAGCAACAGATGGAGAGCTTTAGCCAAGGGGAGTTCAAAGAGCTACCATCGAGTGTAAGCTTCGGCTACGACAGTCAAGGCAAAACAGCCTCGATGATGGAGCAGATGCTAAAGCTGAAGGATATGGCATCACTACCTATTTTGGTACTGGGCGATAGCTTTGGACGTGTGATATACAAATCTCAAGGGTACAACACCACCCTAGGCGAACAACTCACAAATGTAATTTCAGCGTTAGAAAACGGAACAATTATTAAATAAAACAACAATAAAAAAACAAAACAACAGATGAAAAAACTTTTGCTTTTGATGGTCTCTGTAATGGTAGCCATCTCGTGCCAAGACAAAAACCCTGAAAATCAGGATGGTCAACAACT
>JAVVSB010000003.1:18556-82100 GCA_036654415.1 Mucinivorans sp.
GTTAAAGGTGAGCATCGCCACCGCCCAATCGCCAGCCGAAGGTAATTCGGTGCCATTTGTGGTGGAATGTAGTGCTGCATGGAACGTGAGTATTGACAACCCAGAGGCTTTGATTGAGCCTGATATTAACTGGATTAACTTCACAAAACGCAGTGGCAAAGCTGGAAAAACAGATGTCATACTTACCACTGACCCCAACCCAGGTTTGGCAGACCGTAAGGCTACTATCAAAATTAATTCTGACGAAAAGGGAGCTACAGAGGCTGTTATTGAGCTCACACAGAAAGGGGCATCGGCTGGGACAACCCTAACCGCCTCGCTCAGCCCTCGCCGCGTGGTGCAGAGCAAACCTTTTGAGGTGAGTGGCGAAAAGACCACCGTGCAGAGTAAGCCATATGGGTTGACCTTCTTTGGTTGGGGGCAACAGAACGACCCTCGCTTTACGCTCAACTTTCCAGAGAACACAACAAACTGTAAACGAGTAATAATGACCTATCGCATGGGTGGTGGCCCTAAAGGTTGTTCTGGCTATGACCACACAACAACTTTTATGGTTAAATACCAAGACCAATGGTTCGAAATAGCACGCTGTTTTACCCCATTCGGCAACGCTTTTGATGCGTCATTTGAGAAAAAGTACTACTTCGACGTAACGGAATATCTACCTATGTTAAAGGGAGCCACAGAATTCAAGCTCTATTTTAACGGCTTTGATGGAGACCTAAATGGCCGTCACCACACAGCTCAACTTACTTTTGACCTCTACTCTGGCACACCCGAGCGGACAACAGTCTTCGCTCATAAACTCTACGACAGCGATCTTTACGGCACAAGTGGTTACCGTAGTTTTACATATGGAGTGGCCAAGTACGATATTGAAGTTGGCGAAAACCTGATGTCAAAACGTACCGTCACACTACCTGCTGGAGTAAAACATCTGCAAATGAAGGTGGTTATTACAGGCCACGGAGCTGACCAAGGCCAATTCCTTGACCGCCCAGGTTACGGAACTAAAAACGCTGCTGAGTTTGATGAGAACTCATACATGGTTAAAATTAATGGAGTGGCCGCTACTCAACGTGGTCGCATCTTTACGGCTTGTGGTTCCAACTATGCTCAGGCTGGGACATGCTACTTCGACCGTGGTAACTGGTGTCCAGGTAATCCAGGGCACATAGATATATGGGACTTCTACAACATTAATCCAGCGGGTGAAACCTTCGATATCGATATTGACTTAGAACGTTTTAAGTCAGTATACAAAGACAACACAGATGCAGCAGCTAAATATGCTGTCCAGGTGGATCTATTTGGATATAACAAATAAAAAATATACTTTTGTTAAAGGTGGTAGATACACAGATTGTCTACCACCTTTAAATTTACTTAAAAACCTAATAAATTATGTTTAAAGGACAACCTAAAGGGCTGTTTGTGCTTGCTCTAGCCAATATGGGCGAACGCTTCGGCTACTACACCATGCTTGCGATTTTCGTACTGTATATGCAGGCTAAATTCGGCTTTTCGACCGATACAACTAGTACAATTTTCGCAGCATTCCTCTCATTAGTCTATTTTCTGCCACTCTTTGGCGGTCTGTTGGCCGACAAGGTGTTGGGCTATGGCAAGACTATCGCCTTGGGGGTAATCATTATGTTTTGTGGCTACCTACTGCTGGCCATGCCTACTGGCACCGACACCACGGCAGTGGTGATGATGATAAGCGCCCTAGCACTTATCGCCATGGGGACAGGCTGTTTTAAGGGAAACTTGCAGGCCTTGGTTGGTAATCTGTATGACGACCCTAAATACTCCTCTAAACGAGACCTTGCCTTCTCAGTCTTCTACATGTGTATCAATATTGGTGCGTTCTTTGCTCCAACGGCAGCTGAAGTAGTCTCGAACCACTTTATGCAGAAGGACAACTATACCTACAATGCCAACGTTCCAGCTCTGTATCACCAGCTCAACCGTACAACTATCTCACCTCAGGCCTACAGCACACTGGCTGGATATGCCAAAAGTCAGAATGTGATTACCTATGACGAGACTCTCTTGGCTAATTTTGTACCTATGGCTGCAGGTTCTGATTCGATAGCAAACACTCCAACAGTTGAAAACCGTTTTGGCAAAGTGCTCTCGACAGACAAGTGTATACAGATAGACAATATGATAGACTCCGCTATCATCCAACGTTTCTCGCTACTTATTCCACGCGACAAGATTCCTGTTCAAGCTGTAAAAGAGACTGTCTTGGCACGTTTTACCCCTGTGACAGACTCATCAAACTTGCAGAGCCAAATCCAGGGATTAAATACCATTAACGACAAATTTGCCTACGACAATAACATCACAGCAAAACAGCTCTATGATGATATTATAACCAAATTCAACACAATTCCTGCCCAAATAAAAGGGGTGTTGGCCGCAGGTATCAACACTGAACTTGCAACACTCATCAACCGTGATAAATTATTAGCCTTCAGTTCGGCCTACACCGTTTCGATGAGTACATCATTCAACTATGGTTTCGGAGTAGCTTGCCTATCGCTGGTACTATCGATGCTTGTGTTCCTAATCTTCCGCAACACTTACGCCAAGGCCGACAGAACCGAAAAACAAAAAGCTGCCTTAACGGCCGCTGGCAAGGGCGATGACGTGACTATTATAGAGCTTACACCTGCTCAGGTTAAAGAACGTATGGTAGCTCTTGGATTGGTATTCTTGGTGGTTATCTTCTTTTGGATGGCCTTCCACCAAAACGGTTTAACTATGACTTTCTTTGCGCGTGACTACACCCAAAGCACTGTTTCTGGTGTTGAACGTTTCGGTTTCTCACTACTTACACTACTCCCCTTTGCGGTGATGTTCTACGGAGTATTAAATATTTTCCAAAGTAAAGGTAACACGGGTAAACTAGCGGGACTAGGTGCAGCAGTTATTGGTTGTGGATTGGCTTATTGGGCCTATTCACAGTTTGCACCATCAATGGAGATTACGCCTCAAATTTTCCAACAATTCAACGCCTTCTTTATCGTGATTCTGACCCCTGTGGCTGTGGCTTTCTTCTCGTGGCTCAACAGTAAAGGCAAAGAACCACTAGCTCCTCGCAAAATAGGCATCGGTATGATTATCGCAGCACTTGGCTTTGTTATCCTGGCCGTGGGCTCCATCGGACTGCCTACTCCCGACACTGCCAAGAGTTTGGGAAGCATACCTACAGACATGTTAGTTTCACCTAACTGGTTAATTAGCACCTATTTCGTACTAACCATAGCCGAACTCTTCCTTTCACCAATGGGTATCTCTTTTGTATCAAAGGTGGCACCACCAAAATACAAAGGTTTGGCTCAAGGCGGATGGTTGGCCGCTACGGCTATTGGTAACTACCTAGTTGCAGTTGTAGGTTACCTCTGGGGCGGTTTGGAGTTGTGGATGGTATGGGGCATCTTGGTTACTCTATGTCTACTATCGGCAGCATTCCTATTCTCGCAGATGAAGAAACTCGAAAACACAACTCGAAACGCATAAAAACAGTGAGTTAAATAATAAATTAACGGGTGTGAATATTTTATATTCACACCCGTTTTTTAGCAAAATACAACAGCAGAATGGCATTTTTATGAGAAATCCTTTACCCGATAGCGTGAATATGCAGAAAATTTAATATCTTGCATCATTATACTTCGGGTACAAAATTTGCTACTCCATGTGTCATAACCCTATAAATTTATTACCTTTGTAACGATGAAAAACATTATCTTAGTTCTTTTAGGATTGCTCATCAGCTGTTCCTGTTTTGCTCAACGTCAAAAGGGTTTTGGTTTGGGGGTAAAAGTTGGTCTGAATGTTGCCGATTTTACCTCATCAACTGGAGGCCCTCGTGCAGGTCTTTACGCTGGAGTTTTTACGGACTACTATGTAAGCGAACGTTTTGGCTTTGAACTGGGAGCCTACTACTCGCAACAGGGGAGTAACGAAAATTCATATATATTTCCCGTTGATGGTAGCCCATATCAGTTGATTAATTATGATTTGGACTATATTTCAACACAGATATTGTTAAAGTATCACTTTGTACTGGGTTTTAGAGCGGTGTTGGGTGCTTCACCAGCTTTTTTGATGAAAGCCACTAGCAAGACCATTAATGGTGAGGGTATTGAATCAATAAACAACATAGATGGAATAAATAAATTTGACTGCGGAGTGATAGCGGGAATTGGGTACACCTTTAAATTCGGCTTGGACCTTCAGGTTAGCTACACACGCGGTTTTATGTCGTTTTTTGAAGACCGTGGACGTTATAATTCAGTATATAGGCTCGGTGTGGGGTGGCGTTTCCTTGGCACGGGTGGTAAGACTCACAAACGGGTAAAGATAAAATAAAACTATTAATTTTAATTAATTAAAAATATGAAAGTAAATCATTCTGGTGCCTCGCTTAGTAAAATCGTACAGATTGGCGAGAAGCTAAAAAAGCTCAAAGTAGAGAACGGTCACGACTACCTGCCGTTAAACCGAGGTGTCAATGCTGTGGTAAATATCAATCTAACTGAGGTTATCAAAGGGTTGGATTTTAATTCCAATGATATGCAAGTCTATCCTCCAGGACCTGGATTTCCTCAACTACGTGAGGCCATCAACCAAGAGTATTTTATGGGTAAATCATCAGCCAATAATATTTTGATTTCAGCTGGCGGAATGAATGCTTTGGACTTGGTGGTACAAACAGTGGGCATGGGTAAGCTCTACCTACCTGTCTACTATTGGGGTTGTTATTTCCACATGCTCACCGTGCGTGGAATCGGAAACGCTGAATATTATGCCCAAGGCGACCTGCTGGATATGATTGATGAACTACGTGGTAACGCAGTGTTGATTTGCGACCCAGGTAACCCACTGGGTGAAAAATATGACGATGAGCAGCAATTCCAACTCATCAAGACACTAAGCGATGCTGGCATAACGGTCTTCTTTGACTCACCATATCGCCGTATATTCTACAACAAAACTGATGATTACTACTCTCGTATTTTGACATTAGAGAATGTGATTATTACAGAGAGTTTCTCAAAGAGTGTGGGGTTAAGCGGTCAACGTCTAGGCTTTATCCACACCACAAATAAGGAGTTACACGATGAGCTAGAGATACGTCTGATGTATTGCACCAATGGGGTGAATGCCTTTGCTCAACTATTGGTTCACAGTCTACTTACTTCACCCGAAGGCATCAAAGCGGCTACGGAATTCAAACAAGCCACAGCGCGCGACATCGCCCTAAACATAGAGTACCTAAAAAATCGCGGCCTACTGGCCGAACAGTACTACCATAGTTCAACCCCTAAGGGGATTTTCGTGGTGGTAAATAAGACTGAAGAGGAGTTGTTGAACCATTACATAGGCAGCGTTTCATTGGCATTTTTCACCAAAAGCCAAAAAGTTGTTGCTGACAAATTTGCACGTATTTGCGTGTCGGCCCCTCATCAAAAATTTGTTAAGTATTTCGATACGGTAAAATAATTATCTAACTTTGCAAGAAGCCTCGTTAACTGTAAAACAGTTAACGAGGCTTCTCTTATTTATTGCTGGGCAACCATAGACTGTACAGCTAAAATAGGTGTCGGATTTAGGGTATTAATGGTTATCGAGACAATGTAGTGACTATTACGAGTAAGGCAAAGATCTGCAGGAGTAAGGCTCGAAAAAGCAACAGGATTAGAACCACAGAGACGTCCCATACCATCGCCCAGCACTATACGATAAGAAAAGATATTGTCTGGCTTCTCATTTGTACGCGCAGCCAGTCTTAGATAGGTATGGTTAAGGGTATTAGTGACTTTTTTTTCAGGCACATAAAAGACAATACCACCTGGTTTGGTAGTTAGCCCGTTAGCACTATATATCACATTGCCAGCCGAACCATCAACTGTGCGATTGGCTGAATAGAAATAACCCAACGAGCCATTATATGTCTTGGCCACAAGATAAGATTCAACTGGCAAAATCTCAACCCCCAAGGAGTAAAGTTTGATAGATTTGCCAACTGTGGCAAAATTACAGGTGATGTTAACCGTAACCTTAGCGTGAGTTCGTTCGAGTTCTATCGAGAATTGGCGAGTGGTGGCAGAAATCATATTAACCACATTGGCATACATAGTAAGCGGTGGTGCCAGTGTAGAGACAGTCTCTTTGTCAAAAACCTTAGTTTCAAAATCGGCTGGAGTACGCACATTATCTAAATTCCACGCTAACAGCTCATTAGCCACCATAACCATACGTACCTGACCAGAGAGGGTCTGAAAAACAAATGGTTGTGACCCAGCTTGCTTTTTGTTGTAGATAAGAGCTCCGTCAGCTATACGAAAGACCACCAGGCGTAAAGTTTCAATATCGTCATCTGAAGCAGACTTAGAGGCCATCACAGCGGCACGTACCACAACTGGAATTGGTTGTTCAGTGGTGGTCGGGGGAGGTTCTTTAGTACAACTCACGAGCACAAAGAGTAACAAACCCATTAATAATTTTATATCTATGCGTGACATGGTTATTGCGGTATTACGTTAATTATTTGCCAGCCATTAATCTGCATGGTAATCTGAATATCGTGACCTATAGTTAAATCTACATTAAATTCATCCTCAGTATCCAAATCATCTTGATTTTGGTAGGCAGGCGACTGCATAATATAGGGTAGTAAATCGAAATTAAAGTACTTTGTACCATCGGTTTTGTTACTCACCACTAATGTCAACGGATGTCCAATCATCAAGCGAAGGACCTTTACTGAACTCCGAAGTTTATCTCCCTGCCAAGTTAGTGTAGATGGTAGGTACTTAATGGTTTTAGTTGGTTCGCCAAAGGTATTGTCGTGTTTGTAGAGACTATTATTGCCTAAGCTGTGGAAATCCAATATAGTGGTTGGCGCGGCAGCAAGAAAACTGAGTCCTGAGATGGAGAGGTTGATGGTATGCGTGTTTTTAAGTAGTGGTATTCTGACCTGTTGACTTTGGTTACTAACGGTGATGGGTGTTGGACGACCATGGTAAAGTTCAGCAGGTTCACGAACCACTGTGTGGTTGGTAATAGGTTCAAGATAAGACGGTGCTGCCAAGCGAAAATCAGAGAGTTTGGTAATACCGCGATAGAGTCCCGAAGAGATGGCTCCCATCTCACCTATTTCGTAACTGTCGATTTTGCCACCCCACGAAATCAAAGTGTATTGACCAGATGGTAAATCAAGGGTCAATGGTTGGTTATTTCGGAGTTGCGAGGGGTCATCTATGAGTTTGGAGTCGTAGAATAGGTCATTCTTATCAAAGATATAGATAGCCATTTTACGTACACGTTGTCCAAAAAGGTCTTCTCGCTCTCGGTTCAACGTGTAGTAGTATTGTACTTGGGGACCAACACTACACTCTGAGTTATCCTCATTGACGCATCCCAAAAATAGAGAGGCAAAACCGATAAGTGAATATTGTATCATTCTATTTAACATCGGTGTAGGGGTTTTAAGTAATAGAGGACTGCAGAGCCCTCTATTACGAGTTGAGAAAAAGACACTACAAAACTGGATTAACATTGGTCAGTTGCCAAGGTTTAACAGTGACAGTAACAGTAACAGTAAGATTAGCGGTATTTGGATTATCGGATAAATCCTTGTAACTAAAGATAAACTTATCAGGAGCAATATTATATAGTTTCCCTGGTTCAAAGTTAACAATAGGACTCACGCCATCAGTAAAACCTGTAACGGTAAGGTATTTAGGCCCTGGAATGGAACCACTAGCCAACACTATGTCAGTGAGAACCACTATTAGTCTAGGAGTATTAGCTGTACCTGCCAAAGTTGGGGTGGTTTGATAGCCCCATACGCGAGGGTCACTAATCGAGACTTGTGTTTCGGCAGCCGTAACTTTTTTGTCCCCTCCATCAACAACAGGTACAGCTGGTTGGTCAAAGAGCATATATGGAGTCTTACCCAACTTGGAACCATCAGTGCCAACAGTAAGTTTAGTACCAGCACCACCATTGATTGCCGAAACATAATAGGACGGATAGTAGTTATCCACATATATACCCTTGAACTTAAAGCTAAGAATATTGGGGTCTGTAGTCTTAATGTCGGCCACCTGGATACGCGAGAAGATAGGAGCCAAAAGTACCAAAGCCTTATAATTGGCAGTGGCCGGTTTAATCAAACCATCGTGATTAGGATACCCCGTTTTATCAATGGTATTGGCCAAGATAATATTTTGTGGAATGGCCTGTTGATTATCGATTGACGATGTTACGGCCAGTAGAGCCGTTTTTGTTTTACAAGCTTTTAAATCAGTATCCAACTGGGTTATCAAAGTCTGGTTACCTACAATATAGACCTCGGAGGCCGAAGGCCTAATATCAGTAAAAGTTTGTCCATTAGTAGTTGCAATAAGTGCAACGTCAATGTCTTTTGTAGCCACGATATCACCTTGAGGGGTAATAAAAAAGACTATACCAGAAGTAAGGTTCACCGTTGTCAAACTAGTCAATGGAGGTTCAACAGTTCGGGAGTCGCTACCTGGAACCCCGATACGGAGGTTTACACTTATCGGCTCATCGTTCTGAGAGTCCGAAATCTCATCTTGTTTTTGGCAAGAGAACATTGTTAGTGCGGCCATAGCCACTGCAAAAAGATTAAAAGTTTTCATGGTTTGTGTGGTTTGTTTAAAAGGTTTATATAATTGTTTGTTTTAGGTTTGGTCATTTAAAGTTGATTGAGATTATCAGTGGCAGCCGTAAGGCCAGACGCAGCAGCCAGAGTAAAGAGCGAACAAGCCTTGTCCTGTTGACCTTGACTTAGTAGCAAGAGTCCCAAAGTGTTTTGATACTGGGCCACTGAGGTCTCCGTGACTCGGTGGAGATAGAATATGGCTCCTGTGGAATCACCCCTTTGTAGGGCACTGGTGGCAGCATTGATATTGGCTGTGGGGTCTTCTGGATAGAGACGGGCCGCGGTGGTGAAAATTTCGGCAAACTGAACTGATGAGCTAGGATAACTTTGGGCGATAAGATACATCTCGCTAAGGCTCAAATTTTGAGGATTCTTCTCCAACACCTCTTTACTCCGTTGTAAATCGAAGGCACGAACATTGTAATTGATACTGTAATCCACACGTCGTAATTTGGGGTATAGATAGCTCAACAGATAGCGATAAGCGACTCCCCCACCAAGGGACATAATGCGACTATCCTTAGTATCAGGCAAATCTGATGAGTTGATAATATTAAGTAGAGCCTCACGTTCAGGGACATCTGGACTTTGCTCAATAAGCGTGGCCAGTAGAGCCCAATCCTCGGGCTGAAAACTCATACTAAATATAGAACTGGGGTAGGTAAATCTATCCTGAATGTAGCGTTGCACCTGTGCTGTACGCTTTTGCGCCAACAAAGCATTGTTTTGCCAACTACCCTCGGGAGAACAGGTCCCACAAAGAGCTATCTCGCGCAGCTGCAAATCCTTATCAGCACGTACCATATCTATACTACCAACTATCTTGGCCAACTCGACAGTATTATTGGCAAAATCACCTACCAATATGGAGCTACCAGGGGCAAACTGAAGATAGGCCGTTCCACTTTGACTACGCTGCTTAAGTGATTCAACGGTTGGAACAATATAGGCATAATGGGCTTTAAAAACAGAGGCGGCCACAGGCGGGTTAATAACAATATTAGATGCTAATAGTTTCGTTGACAGTTGTTTGACAGAGCAACAACCGCTAAGCATAGCTTTAATTGAAAGTGACGCCATATCCATCCACTGCTCCAATGGCAGTTGCGCAGAGTAATTAACAACCGAAGTGTTGGTTGGAAAGGTGTAGGAAGAACTTTTGCTTACCCGATTACGATAATCCATAATGGCCGAGCGACGAGTCTCGATAACAATAGGTGTCATATTCTGTACCACAGAACCATTATAGAGTACAGGGGTGAGTATCAACTTATGGTTGCGACCATGGCTTAGAGAACCACACAGAATATCAAAATTGATATTAAGAGTCTGCTCCACAGACTGAATAGATAAGTTATCAACCTGTATATCTCTTTGATTTTGAGCCGTTGAGAGCCCCACTGCCCCGATTAACAGAGCAATTAATATAATTTTTTTCATGGCGTGTAGATTACCTAATGGTGAATATTATGGATATTGAGGCTTTTGTAGGACCAAAGTAATTTTTGTTGACACCACGCTCCAGGAGTGCACTGCAAGTGGGACAGTTATATTTATCGTAATGCAGGCGAGCATAGCCAATACCTATCGAGGCCTCAAGATTCCAATTACGTCCCAGCACAAATTGGTAACCATAAGTGAGCCCGCCACCAACCATATACCCCTCATAGCGATAGTCGGCCGAGACCATACCAAGCAGTTTATGCCCTGCAATATTGTATTGACCACCTAAGGCATGCACTCCAAAAAAGTGACCATTGAAACGTTGGCAAAGCCAATAGCGAAACTCTGGTTGCACGAGCCAATGTACTAACTTCTTATTATCATTTTTGCCAGCCGTACGATTCCATGGATTATAACCACCGCTAAGGTCGATAGTTGTATGCTTACCAAGCCCTACCTCAAGGCCCAAATTAGGAGTCAGGGTTGTAGCTCCGTAGAGTAAATTAGCCTTGATGGCTGCCTTTTGACTGATGGCCGAAAGTGGAAAAGCAATGGCTAAAATCAGTATGTTAATAAGTCGTGACATGGCATCAATGTTTATTTATTGTATCTGCTTTGTATATTAGCAACTATGATGCCTAAAATGGTGTTTTGGGAAAATAATTTCATAAGACAAAAAAGCGGTCTAAATCCTAGTGATTTAGACCGCTAACCTATTTAATGGACTATCTGTTTATCAATTTTTATGTCGCGCCCAGCGAATAATCTCAGACAAAGAGGGCTTTTTACCGTACATAAATATTCCCGTTCGGTAAATTTTGGCCGCAAAAAAAGTCACAGCCACAAAAGTACCATAAAGCAGCACCACAGAAAGGGCTATCTCCCACAGTGGCACCCCGTAAGGAATACGTGCCATCATAATAATGGGCGAGGTGAAGGGGATGATGGAGAACCAAAAAGCCATAGAACTACCAGGGTCACGCATCACATTAAGCATAACCACTAAAGCCAAAATCAGGGGAATGGTTACAGGGAGCTGTAACTGTTGAGTGTCGGCCACATTGTCCACACCACTGCCAACGGCGGCAAACATGGCCGCATAAAGCAGATAACCTCCGATAAAAAAAATGAGGAAACAGGCCGCAATACCTATCAGATAACCAGGACGGAATAGTACTCCCACCATAGATGAGAGATTAGGGTCAACACCTGCGGCAGCCATAGAGGCCGCCATATCACCATGCGAGGCGACAGAAGAGAAGGCAAAATTCTGAATCATGAACGCCCCTACCCCAACTAAGATTACCCAAATAAACACCTGAGTCATAGCAACTAAAGCAATACCAATGATTTTACCCATCATCAGTTGCACTGGTTTTACGGAACTAACTATCACCTCTATAATACGACTAGATTTTTCCTCTATCACCCCTTGCATAACCATGGCCCCATAGATAAATATAAACATATATATCATAAAACCAGCAACATAAGCCAACACCATAGATGCTCCTGAAGAGCTGCTCTGCTCCAATGAGGATGCAGCTGAGGAAGAGGCAGTTTGCTCTCCGATGGTGTAGGTCGATATCTGAGCCCAAGCTTTGACAGAATTAATAATGGAGTCCAACGATGGGAGTCCAACTCGACGAATACGTTCCTGCTCGATAAGGCGCGAAACTTGACCACGAATGGTGTTTTCCAAAGGCATGGTTGAACTTTGCCGCGTGTAGAGCTTTAAAGCCGAGGGGTTGTCGACAATATCTGGCCCCACCACCAAAAAGCCAAAGCTATCACCATGCAGTGCTGCCACCTCGGGATAGGGGACAGTGTCGCAAATAAAGCTCACAAAGTTTTCGTCAACCAAGGCTGGCCCCACTATATTACTACTGTCCACAACCACTATATGCTTGGCCTGAGTGGCCACATCCATCCGTGCCAAGTAAGCTGTAACCACCATGAGTCCCACCATTAAAAGAGGCATCAAAATGGTAGTAAAAATAAAAGCGCGCTTACGTACACGCTGCGAGTACTCACGCTGAATAACTAATAAAATTTTATTCATTTTTGTTCCATTCATTTACGGTCTTAATAAAAATCTCATTCATTGATGGTCGCTGCTCATAGAAATTATGGATATCAACCACCTCATTAGCCTTGGCAAGGATAACTTTAGATGGTGTGCAAACTGGCAAGCTAAGCAATACAGATTGCATTTCACCCACAGACTCCAAAGGTTCAAAGGCACAAAGAGTGGCCAATTCGGCTTTTAAATCAGCTTCGGGGCCTCTAAAATCCAAACGAAAAGTATTAGTGCCCATCGAAGAACGTATATCATCAACGCGGCCACTCAATATATTACGGCTTTTATTGATGAGCGTTATATATTCACAAGTCTGCTCCACCGAATCCATATTGTGGGTGGAGAAGATGACCGTTGCTCCATTGCGAGAGAGCTCCAAAATTTCATCCTTGAGTAAATTGGCATTGATAGGGTCAAAACCACTAAAGGGCTCATCAAAAATCAAAAGTTCGGGATGGTGGATTACCGTGACAATAAACTGCACCTTCTGTGCCATTCCTTTACTGAGCTCCTCGACCTTTTTATCCCACCACCCCAAAATGTCGAATTTGCGAAACCACCACTGGAGTGAACTCAAAGCCTCGGCACGCGAGAGCCCCTTTAAACGCGAGAGATAGAGAGCCTGTTCACCTACCTTCATCTTCTTGTACAGACCGCGCTCCTCGGGTAGGTAGCCAATACGCGAAACATCCTGCGGCTTCATAGGCTGCCCATCGAAGAGCAATATGCCACTGTCTGGAGCCGTTATATAGTTAATAATACGAATTAATGTGGTCTTACCAGCACCATTAGGCCCCAACAGACCATATACCACCCCGCGCGGTATGCTGATACTCACATCATCCAGAGCACGGTGAGAGGCATACTCTTTGACAATATTTTCTGCTTGAATTATCATTTTATTTAGTATATTTGTGCAAAATAAGTAGGATACCATTAACGACTAACAACAAAGTTTTATCGTTAAACAGTATGCAAAGGTGAGTATTATTTTTTAAAATTCAAAATAATTAATTATAAACTAAGAATACCATGAAAAAATTTATGCCTTGGATTATTATTGGAGCTTTGGTTCTTATTTGTTGTTTCACAGCCTGCGGTGCATACAACGGCATTGTTGAAAAAAGCAATCTGGCCGAACAAAAATGGGCCGATGTAGAGAGTGCCTACCAACGCCGTTCAGACCTGATTCCCAATATTGTAAACACAGTAAAGGGTTACGCCACACACGAAAAATCGACTCTTGAAGAGATAGTAGCCGAAAGGGCAAAAGCTACACAACCACAAATTAATTTTGATGAAATCAACGACCAAACATTAGCTCAATATCAAAAAGCGCAAGGTGAAGTATCGCAGGCATTGGGCCGTTTGATGGCTATTTCTGAAAATTATCCAGACCTAAAAGCCTCACAAAATTTTGCAGCCCTACAAGATGAGCTTTCAGGTACCGAAAATAGGATTAATGTTGCTCGCCGCGACTTTAACGATGCGATAAAACAATACAACACCACCATACAGACATTCCCACGTAACATAATTGCAGGGATGTTTGGTTACAGCAAGAAATCACCTTTTGCAGCCGAAGCTGGAGCAGAAAAAGCACCAACAGTAGAGTTTTAACAGTAAGAAAATGAGATATAAAAGCCTATTTATATGCGGCTTACTACTAAGCCTCCTGACCGTTAATATCTCCACGGGACAGAATATTCCGCCCCGTGGAACAACACTAGTCAACGATGTGGCTGGATTGTTCTCTCCCGCACAAAGGGCTCAACTTGAGGATTCGCTACTGAGTTTCGACCACAAAAGTTCAACACAAATTGCCGTGGTAACCGTCACTGACCTTGAGGGGTACAGCGCGGGTGATTACGCCTTGGAGGTGCTGCGCCGTTGGGGTGTGGGGCAAAAAGGCAAAGACAACGGAGTGGTAATACTAATTAAACCACGCAATGCCAATGGTGCTGGAGCAGTCTACATATCAGTTGGATATGGGCTAGAAGGGGTACTACCAGATGCCAAAACGGGACGGATAATAGACAACCGTATGATGGGACCACTCAAGCAAGGCGACTACTTTGGGGCAGCAATGGAGGGAGCAATGGCCGTAAAGGCAGCCGCCACTGGCGAATTTACAGCCCAAGAACGTGCCGAGGAGATAGAGGGTTACATCACTCTGGGAGTTCTTCTCCTGATGGTGGTATTAATAGTCATCGTGGCCAACAAGAATAAAGGCAAAGGTGGCTCTTCTGGTTCGTCAGGCTCTTCGGGAGGAGGTGGATGGTTTGTCCCACCAATCATACTTGGCGGTGGCGGACGTTCATCGGGCGGGGGCTTTGGAGGCTTTGGCTCAGGCGGCTTCGGAGGTTTTGGCGGGGGGTCAGGCGGTGGTGGTGGTGCAGGTCGTTCATTCTAAAACAGAAAAAAACAAGCATCATAAACTTCTACACAACAGTTTATTAATATCTAAGAGAAGATGTTATTTACCTCACATGAGGCAGCTAATTTGCAAAGCAGATTCTTCTACAAATTAACACAAATTATTGATTATCAGCTATACGAAGATAGCAATATATTAACATAGCGACGAGAGCATGATGAAATATATACGTTTATTAATGGTATTTGTACTTTGGTCTGGCATTTCAATGGAGCTTTTTGCACAAGCTTCCTGGCTTCCAGAGGAAAAAGACACTAATAAACATATCCGTTTGCTGGAATGTATCTACCAAGACGAAACGTTAAAACAGAGCGCAGAGATTGGGGCAAATTCGGATTGGCAGGTACAGATGGAGGAAAACGCAGGCGTGGGAGCAGGAGAAACATATACCTTTATCTTTACTGCCAAGCGAGACATGAAAGAAGCTGGGGTGGCCGTTGCTTTCGACCAGTATGGATGGACATCAGACAATTATGTCATGATACCATCGTCCGTTTATAATGGGAACAGGCAGCGCATTGTAAACCGCGCGTATGCAACTGGACTGGACGAAAGCGATTATCGTCGTAAAGATTTAGCACTCACCTCGAATCCTATTCCGCAACTGTCTCCTGAATATGGAACCGTGTCTCGGTTGGAGGTGAATGTAAGCAACACAGCTACTCCAGCTATGACCTTTTTAGATAGGGCCAGACAAAGCGGAACAATTCTGTTGACCGACCAAGGAATATTATGGAATAATAAGATGCTAGATAATGCTTTTATTATAGAAGAGTCACCAGACAGAAGCATGGCTTCCTTTATTGTCAGTGCACCTGGGGTGCGTGAACGCAAACCAGAGTTTATCGGTTTTAGTAAAAGTCCAGATAGGGGAATAGACGTAAAGAAAGGTGATGAGATTAGAATACAAGTGACCGAAATTGTTTTTTCATGCAAGGACGTTCCAGGGTTATTATCTCATTTTATGAAATATCGAAAAACGCACACCCAGACAGAACCTCCTCGCGACCTAATGCCCATGAGCGAAGTGTTTGCCCGTATGATTCGCAATATAGACGAACGCTATTTTAAAAACGACCAATTTGAATATTATTGTCCAGAGAATGCCGATTGGATGTCGTTCGGCTGGATTGGTGGATTGATGAACACCTACCCTATGCTAACACTCGCAGACGAGGAACATCTTCGCCGAGTCAAGCATACATTCGACTTTTCAATTCCTCGCGGACAAGGGAAGAGTGGTTATTTCTATGACGTACTGGGCTCAGACGGAAAGATTATTTATAGAGATGCTGCCCTCAATAATCCAGGGATTGGCCTCACTCGCAAAAATGGAGACATTCTGTACTGGATGGTAAAGCAATTTATGCTATTGAAGGAACAAGGAAACACCATCAATGCAGAATGGGACTCAAACATTCGTCTGCTAGCTGATGCTTTCGTTTCTACCTGGCAGAAGTATGGAACTTTGGGAAACTACCTAGACATAGAAACTGGAGAGATTGCCGTATACAATACAACAAGCGGAGCAATGGCGGTCGGGGGATTGGCCTTAGCCTCTTGTTATTATAATAATCCTGTTTATCTGCAAGTAGCTTGCGAAGTAGCGGAAGATTATTATGCCAATTTTGCCCTCATTGGTTTTACCTCCGGAGGATGTGGTGATATTCTTCAGAATGCAGATTCGGAAACGGCAGTCGCTTTGATGACCTCCTTAATGACGTTGAACGAAGTAACTGGCAAGGAGCCATATCGAAAACAGGCCGAAGATTTGGCTAATCTCTGTGCCACTTGGACAGTCTCTTTTCCATATCGTTTGCCTGAAGATACGCCTTTGGCAAAACTCGGGGCAAACCTGACTGGAGCCGTATGGGCTAGTACACAAAACAAACACGGGGCCCCTGGGTTCTGTACGCAATCTGGAGACGCTTTATTTAAGTTATATCGAGCCACAGGAGAGGTGTTATATGCAGATTTACTGCGTGACGTAATTCATGCGCATGCTGAAGGTATTCAGCCGAACGGAAAAATAACCGAGCGTCTGACCTATTGCGATGCCGACAGTCGCGGTTCACGTGGAGATGGAGGCAAGACCGGTTGGAATGAGACCAATGGCGCATTGATGGCACTAGAGATACCTGGCATCTATCTGCGTACGGATATAGAACGGCTCTATGTGTTCGACCACATAACAGTCGATGTCCACAAGAATAACTCAAAAGAGATGGTCCTTGCCCTAACCAACCCAACCACTTTTGATGCAGAGGTGTCAATTCTGAGCGAAAATGCTTCTCAATCGGTTACCCCTTTGGGATGTAACGCCTTTCTTCATTGGAAAAAAGTAAAAATAAAAGCGGGGAAAACCATTAAATACACAGTGATTAAATAATGTATGGAATGAAAAAAACAACTATTTCACTCATATTCTGCCTATTCTTAACCGCTTGTGCCTCCAACGTATGGCAGTTTGACACCAACTACTTAGGTATAACCGTGAATGAGAAGGGGTATATCACCAGCATGAGGAACAGGACAGTTTCGCCGCAACGTGAATTTAGTCCTTCGGATAGACCTTCTCCCATTATGTCACTATACAACAGTACAAAAAAGGAGTATTATTATCCTCAAAAAGCCTCCTATGACAAAGCTTCGCAAACCTTAACGCTCCGTTATTCCAATGAATCGGTAGCCAAAATAGCGATACAGCCACAGGATAAATATATTAAAATGACATTGCTCGCTTTAGAGCCAAGAAACGGCGTAGACGATATCCAATGGGGTAGCTATCACACAAATATAACCAATCTTTTCGGAGAAATCATTGGCGTAGCTCGCGACACAACAGAGGCCATTAATTATAGTATCGGCCTGCTAGCCTTGAATGATAATACTTTGGGCGGAACATCCTCTCTAGAGGGTGATGCTGCCCCTTTTCAATACATAATTCACACTCCCGACTCCGTTCACTTTCCCCTTCCGACTCATTTACACGAAGGCCAAGTGTTTTCACTTGGAGGCAATGGCATTAGCGATGTTGCCTTTTATGCCAACAAGGAGGCCTATTACCGAATTATGTATGGGAATGCCGCTTTAGTAGACGAAAAAGGACAAATTATCTTGCATTATCATTCGCGAAACAGAATGACAAAAAGAGAGGTCTATTACTCCCTGATACCCAATATGGCTGCCAATGTGCCGAATCACATTGAAGTGGAACCTATCCCTGGTGTCGATTTTATTGGTTCTTCTATTGCTCTTTGGGGAAGTCCAGACAGCACGGCACTAACCGACGTAATACAAAACATAGTACTCTCCGAAGGACTACCCTACCCTACAGTAAATGGACGTTGGGTAAAAGACCCAACTGCTTATAAACCCGACTTGATGACCTACGGAAACCTCTATGACAGCATCATATCCTATGCCTATCAATTAGGTTTTAAAGCTATCTATGCTTATGACCAAGGCTTTCTACGCCCCGACCGCGGCAACAAAGGCTATTTGGACGGTAAACACTTTGAGCGAAAACCATTTCATTTTACCTCTGGAAACAAATCGCATAAGGACTTTGCTGCTATGGCTGCTGAAAAGGACATCCTACTAGGGCGTGTAACCATTACCAACTCACTGGCTCCAGGAACCAAAGACGCCAGCCCTATCCCCAGCGATAGCCTTTGTTATCAACAGAGACGAATACTCACACAAGAGCTGAATCCCACCGATACAATTATTCAGATAGATGACTCTACCTACATGAACGAAGTGGGCAGTTGGGAAGGTCATTGCGAAGAGCTGAACATCGTAAAAATAGGAAAAGAGTTGATACACTATCTAGGTATCTCGAAAACAAAGCCTTATACACTCAGAAATGTAACGCGTGGTTATTGGGGTACTCAAGCAACATCTCATGCAGCCAATGACACCGTATACAAATTACAGGTCACCATCCGTTACGGCTATGATGGACTGATACCCAACATTGCCTTGCAAGATAAGATAGCTGAATTTTATGCCGAAGCGGCTCATATTAATGGCGTCACTCATTATGATTTCGACGGACAGGAGTTTCTTTTCAACAACGGTCACGGCTATTATTCCACAAAACGCTTCTTTCGCAAAATGTTTGAAAAGGCACAAACCCTAAATGTACCTTATATACGCGTTAGCGGTGCGACCCTGTCAGAAGGTTCGTGGCATTATCAAAGTGTATGGAACGTGGGGGGTGGGAAAAACCTGTATGATGTAGATACTCGCGAATGGGGCAGTAGTACCAGTCAGGGGAAAGACCTAAGAGATGTGACCTATTCAAACTATTTCCCAGTCTCCTTTGGAGGCAACTTTGCCATAAAAGACACATCGACAGTCGAGCAATACGAACACATTCAAGCACTTTCTGTGGGGTATGGAGCGACCTACTATTTATCTATTAGCCAGAAGGATGTGGAGAGTTGTCCACAAAAATATCAAATATTTCGAGCCATCCGCACGTGGGAAGAGGCGAGAAAGGCCAATGCTTTCCCTCGTTCCATCAAAAAGTTACTAATGAACCCAATATACAATTGGAGACTGGAGGCAGGAAAAGATTTCAACAGCTGGATACTCTACCGAATGGCTGACGGCAAAAAACAGGAATCCTACCATTTGAAGCGAGCAATAGGGTATTAATTTACCCATTATCGTCTATTAAAATAATCTACCCCATACTTACACATTAGGAGAAATTTGCAGAATCAATTAATGGATTTTAAAGCCACCCTAGGGAACCACAATGGGTATTCCTTTTGACAATTAAACCAAATTACACAAAAACAAGCCTTCAAAATCCAAAATATTGTTCTAACTTTGTAGCCATAGAATAATTGTCAACCTTGCTAATGCAATCTATGTATATGATTTGGCGTTTACACCAAATCAATCATTAATTTACAGTGAGTTACTTAAAATAAGACGTATCTTATGTTATATCCTCTTAAATTTAAACCCCTCTACAAAGAGCGTATATGGGGCGGTCGTGAGTTGGAGACGACCTTTGGTAAAAAACTTCCTTCGGGCAAAGTGATTGGCGAAAGTTGGGAACTTTCGGCCGTGGCTGGTGATGTGTCGGTGGTAAGTAACGGCAAACTCAAAGGCAATAACCTGCAAGAACTTATAGAAATCTATATGGGCGACTTGGTTGGTGAAAATGTCTATGACCGTTTTGGCGATGAATTTCCGCTACTTATCAAATTGATTGATGCTCAGGATTTTTTGTCGATACAAGTCCACCCCAACGATGAGCTTTCACGTCAAAGGCACAATGCCTACGGCAAGACAGAAATGTGGTATGTAATTGACCACAAACCTGGAGCCGAGCTCTTTTTGGGCTTTAACCAAGAGATGACACGCGAAAAATATATCGATTACCTAAATCGAGGTAAATTAGACGAGTTACTCACTCGCTATAAGGTAAGTAAAAACAGCGCATACTTCATTCCAGCAGGAGCCATTCACGCCATAGGCAAGGGAATTTTGATTGCCGAAATTCAACAAACCTCCGATATCACTTACCGTGTCTTCGACTTCAACCGCGTAGATGCCAATGGCAAAGGACGCGAGCTCCACACCGAACTAGCTTTAGATGCCATAGATTACAGCTCAGGGCGTAATTACGAGGTGACCCAAGCACCAATGGCTGGCAAAGCTATCCAATTGGAAAGCTGTAAATATTTTGAAACCAACACATTATTGGTCACGGGGACAGCCGAACGCGATTTTTCGATGTTGGATAGTTTTGTGGTCTACCTATGCTTAGATGGTGCGCTGCGCGTTATAACTGAAAGCGGAACTGAAGATTTGGTCAAAGGAGAGACCATTCTGCTACCAGCCGTCATCGACAACGTGATATTTGAAGGCAACGGGACTCTGCTCGAGAGTTATATTCCAGCTTAATGTTTAAAACTGATAAAAACAGCCTGTCTGAAATTATTTTCAGGCAGGCTGTTTTATTGGACACCGTAATATCTATCGATAGAGCTTGTGCATGGAGACAATGGCATCACTGACCTACTCGCGAAAGAGTGCAGGCAAAAGCACATCAACATCGGCTCCTATGCGAAAGCAACTCTGGACGGTAGTCAACAGTGTGTATTCAAAGATGGAATAATCCTCGTCCGTTGTACTTAGGCTTGTGAATGGTACCAGAGGCAAAGATAGTATTAACTCAGGCCAAATAACAGCTTATGTTATCTCAATGTATTACTACCACAAATACAGAGGGTAAAGACAGCCTACACGGCTAACTTTACCCTCTGTGGTTAATGATTTAGATAAAAGTTATTAGCTAATTTCGACCATGGCAGCACCTGCAGCAACCGAATCTCCGTCGGCAACCAATATTTGACGAACCGTACCAGCGTATGGAGTGGAAATGTTATTCTCCATCTTCATGGCCTCAAGAATTATAACATCCTGTCCAGCTGTAACTTTATCACCAACTTTAACCAAAGTTTGGAAAACACGGCCAGGCATAGGAGATTCGATAATCTGGCCTGTGATGGCAAGCTTCTCGGCCTTGACCTCTTGGACTACCTCTAATGTAGAGTTCTTAGCCTTATAAGCTTCGACCTTTAATTTGGTAAGATAATCCTTGGCTACCTGAGGGAAGAGTTCCAGAAGAAGGACCTCTTTCTCGTTCTCGGCCAAGAGCACACCACCAGCCTCGGCCAACTGTGGATTGGGTTGCATCTGATATTTAGAGGTGTCGTAAGGAATCTCCTCCCGCGAACCAGTAATCTTCAAACGGAACTCGGGGTCAACAGGAACAGGTGTCTTACCATATTCGCCCTTAACCAACCCAACAAACTGATTGGAACAATTGGTATACATAGGTTTACCTGCGCGCACATCCAAGGCGCAATTAACTGCCTGAGCACCAATAATTTGAGATGTAGGAGTAACCAATGGTATCAACCCTGCAGCAGCACGAACCTCGGGGATGAGAAGCATGGCATTTTCCAAAATATCCTCAGCCTTAAGAGCCTTGAGCTGGGCCACCATGTTGGTATACATACCCCCTGGTATCTCAGCATTTTTGACCAATTCGTTGGGAGCTGGGAAATTATAGTAAGCCTCAATCTTTTGGCACACATCAATCAGTGTAGCCTCGTCAACATCACGAGCAGCCTTAACAGCCTGGTCGATAAGGGCATCTATCTCGGCTGGGACAGCCTCTGTAAGCGGATTGAACGGTTTAGGATACTGTTTTACGGCATCATAAGCTGCCAGCTCCTTGCGGATATAGAAGAGTTCGTGGTTGATTTTGGCCACAGCCTCCATATTGACATCCAACTCAACACCCATCTTCTTGCAAAAGAGGTATATAAACTCAATGGAAGGGGCAGCTGGACCACCAGAAAAATTCCAAATATTGGTATCCACAATATCTACACCAGCAGCTATGGCCGAAACCACAGAAGCCAAGCCATAACCAGGTGTGCAGTGGGTGTGGAAGTCGATGGGCAGGTCCAACTCTGTTTTGAGAAGTTTTACTAAATCATAGACACGTTTGGGCGGAATCAAGCCACTCATATCCTTTATGGTAATCATGTCGGCACCAAGTTCTTTCATCTGGCGCGCCTTGTCCAAGAAATAGCCATCAGTAAAGACCTTTTGTGGCTCAACGGTTTTTTTGAACATTCCGAACAAACCTTTAGAGGTTGTCTTGGCAGTAGGCTTAGGATCAATGGTATAGCAAATTGCACAGTCGGCAATCCCGCCATATTTTTTAACATATTTAATGGTTGCCTTGACATTGTCCACATCATTAAGCGCATCAAAAATACGCATAATTGAGAGCCCTGACTCCATGGCATTACGGCAAAAACCATCTATGATTTGGTCAGTGTAAGGAGCGTAACCAAAGAGGTTACGTCCACGCGAAAGAGCTGTTAACTTACTTACATCACCAACGGCAGCCTTGATTTTTTCGAGACGATGCCAAGGGTTTTCGGCCAAGTAACGCATTACCGAGTCAGGCACTGCCCCACCCCACACCTCCATAGCGTAGAAATGTGCGTCTTTGTAAAATGGAAGCACTCTATCGACTTGAGCCTGAGTCATTCGAGTGGCAAAAGAAGATTGTTGACCGTCGCGAAGGGTCAAATCGCGAATTTTAAGTTTCTGTGCCATCTGATTAGTTATTAGTAATTTATATTTAATTATTTAGTTGCCAAAAATTCCGGGAATGCCATCCACAAATGTTCAGTGGCCTGCCACAACTCGCTTTGATGGTTACTAAGTTCATCACGTAGAGAAACGCTAATAGTGAATGATTTATTTTGTCTCTGAGCAGCCCAGGCCTCTATCAATTCGGCCTCAAGACGTGAAAAAAGCGCTGGAGAATAGTGCTCCTCAAAAAGTTCCCACTCGCCCAAGGCAATGTAGCAGTAAGTAAGAGGCAGAGCTGCTCCAAAATGGTCCTCGGGGTCAAGCTCCATAACAGTTTCAAACATGGCTGCCGCCATCTCGAAATCACCAAAAACATAATGGTCATAACCAGAAAGAAAAATAATCTCGACAAAAACATGATTCTTTTCGTGGCTCATATTTATCTCCATGGCCTCATCTTCTGAAAGAGCATCAAGAGTCATCTGGGCTCCCATAAGCCTTTGCTCACAAGCCTCTTCTACATCATCTCTATCCATCAGCAAATCAGAAAGAGCCATGTGAGCACCAAGATTATACGGTTCTTTGAGAAGCAAAGAACGCAGGAACTGTTCACTGGGATTATCTCCAATAGCTGTCAGTGAGCCAGGGTATTCCACGTTATAGAGGTTGTCTGAGGTTGGTTTAAGGGTTATCATAAATATAGATTGAATGGTTACAAAGTGTAAATATACTAAATTTTTATTACTTTTGTTATATTATGGCTGGGATTTACATTCATATTCCTTTTTGTAGGCAAATCTGCAACTACTGTGACTTTTACCACTCAGCATCGCTCTCTAACAAAGAGGCGATGGTGGAACGGATAATGTCAGAACTTACTGAACGCCACAGTGAAATAGACATCCCGCGTACACTCTATTTTGGCGGAGGAACCCCATCGGTACTATCTACTACTGAGGTGGTGAACTTTGTAAAACTGGTGCGTCATCTGTGGGGGGTAGTTGATTTTGAAGAGGTGACCCTGGAGGCCAATCCAGATGATTTGACTCCAGAATACATATGGGGGTTAAAGGAGGCTGGCGTGAATAGGCTAAGTATTGGAATTCAATCTTTTAACGACGACCATCTAGCACTAATGAATCGCCGCCACTCAGCAGAGCAAGCCTCTAAGGCTGTGTCAAATGCCCAAAAAATTGGCTTTAAAAACATTACAATAGACCTTATCTACGGGTTGCCATTTATGACCGTAGATCAGTGGCAGCAGAATCTAGATAAGGCAATAGGCCTTGGGGTCCAACACATCTCGGCCTATCACCTGACCATTGAAGAGAAGACCATCTTCGGCAAGCGAGCATTAAAACCTGTGGCCGAGGAGGTGTCGGAGTTACACTTCAATATGCTACGAAAGAGTCTATGCAGCCATGGATTCGACCATTACGAAATATCTAACTTCGCCCTACCTGGCCATCGTTCATGTCATAATTCAGCCTACTGGGATGGCACCTCCTATTTGGGTGTAGGACCATCAGCACACTCGTACGATGGAAAAAAACGCCAGTGGAATGTGGCAAGTAATCGACTCTATTTGGCTGGAGCACCACGCGACAGCGAAATATTAAGCCCAAGAGATAAATATAACGAGCGAATAATGACCTCATTACGCACAACTAAAGGGCTAGATATCAATGGAGATGCAGATATTATGAGCAGGGCTCAATTATTCTTGTCCAGTGGTGACTTATTCCTTGAACAAGGATTCCTTAAAATTCCGCCCGAGAGATTCCTAATTTCGGATTATATTATCTCTGAACTATTTGAACAATAGACGGTGGTAGGAGCAGCTGAGGTCATATCATAGTCACCCCATTGCTGAGCGATTCTATCCAAAATGGCACTGACTCCAGCAGCAGTGGGCTCTGTAACAAGTTCGACACGAGTGGTACGAAAATTAGGCAGACTGCGGAAATAACAACTCAGATGGCGGCGCAACTCCAACACCCCTACTCGTTCGCCCTTGTACTCCACCGAGAGGGCAAGGTGTCGTTTGGCCATAGCAACTCGCTCTTGCACAGATGGTTCTGGCAAGCTCTCGCCAGTTAATAAAAAATGACGCACCTCGTTAAAAATCCAAGGTCGACCATAAGTAGCACGACCTATCATCAGTCCATCAACACCATACCTATCAATCATCAATTGAGCTTTGGCACCAGAATCCACATCGCCATTACCGATAATGGGAATATGGATGAGCGGATTATTTTTAACCCTTCCTATCAAGGTCCAATCGGCCTGACCTTTATACATCTGAGCACGAGTGCGACCATGGATGGTAAGGGCCGATATACCGACATCTTGCAACCGCAAAGCTATCTCCTCTATGTTTTTATTATCCTCATCCCATCCCAAACGTGTTTTGACCGTGACAGGCAGGTGAAGCGCTTGAACAATCTGGCGAGTCATCTCGACCATTAGTGGTACATCGCGCATCATACCAGAACCAGCTCCGCGACCTGCAATCTTTTTGACGGGACAACCAAAATTTATATCCACCAATTCAGGGCCAGCCTCCTGAGCAATAAGAGCCGCATGGACCATGGCATCTATTTGATTCCCATATATTTGTATGCCCACAGGACGCTCAGTATCAGTTATATGTAGTTTGGCAATAGAACTCTTCACATCACGAATCAAAGCATCGCTAGAAACAAACTCTGTGTACATTAAATCAGCTCCAAAATCCTTGCACAACATTCGGAACGAAACATCGGTAACATCTTCCATAGGGGCAAGCAGTAAGGGGTTGAGCCCCAAATCAAGTTCTCCGATTTTCATAGTCTATATTGTTTTATAAGTCGCTCAATTTGTACAATATCCTTACAGCCAAAATCTCTCTCCAGAGAATCACAACTGTCAACACCACAAAAAAGGGGATTATCAATAGGCTCGGCCATGTGTTGTACATCAACAAAGAAAGGGGTCTCACCTCGATAATGCAGGGGGACAAAGTGGAAGACAAACTTATTACACACACCTTCGTACCGCTCTATTTGGTCAATGTTTTCGTGGCTAAAACTTTTGATTACCTCAAGCCCCTCAGCCGAAAGTAACTCGCAGATGTGGGAAGACTCAGCACCACAAAGTTCAACCCCCGTAAGGGAAAAACGTCCTGCAAAAGCCGCAATACGTAAAGGCGTTTCGTCCTGGAAAATACCTATCTTACGCATGAGGCGCGGCAGGCGACTAAGCAAAGACTCGTCAACCTCACCCATATAACGGACAGATGTCTTACAAAAGTTAAACGCCACATAATCAGGCCTTAAAGCCACCACCTTAGCAATGGATTCGGGGTCACGTAGAGAGCTTATTTTAATGAGTTTCACCACCAAAAATAGAGTTACAGGTATCAGAAAACTGAGAATAACGAAAATCAACTGTCCGCTCGATGAGCGAACCGTCGTAAAGTGTCTTACCAAAGAGGAAACCCAACATGGCTGGAGTGAGTGGCGGATGGCGCATAAACATTTGAAGAATAAAAATCACAAAACGAGCCAACCAACGCGGCACTCGAAACCATGGCCGCAAACGATAGTTGGCACTGTTCAAAGCACAGATAAACTCCCTAAAGGAGAGGTTAAAGCCCGAAATAAGATAGCGATGGCCCCAACTTTGAGGCTCCTGTGAGAGCAGACGCATAGCATGAGCCACATCCACCACATCAACAAACCCCATAACGCCATCAGTATAAAAAGGCATACCAGTGCGGCGCACCCAATCAAAAATAGGTTTCATCCCACCTCCAAGACCGCCCAAGATAACCGATGGATTGACCACCACGCACCTTAACCCCAAACCATGGCTACGCCACACCTCATTCTCGCTCAGAAATTTACTCTGCGCATAGCACGAGGAGTTTATAATATTGGTAAACGGTGTTAACTCCGTAATCACCTCGGGATAGGGCACAACACCAAGAGCTGCAATGGAGCTCGTATGAACTAATAAAGGAGGTGTAGGGGCAGAGAGACAGGCCTGAACCACATTTTGTGTAAGCTGTACATTAGTGGCCACAATGTCGTCATTGGAGTTAAAATTCACAAGAGCCGCTGTGTGAAAAACGACGTCAGCATCTGAAATAAGAGTACAACTTTGTTCAAAATCAGCAATATCACAACTCACCAAAACAACATTCTCAGTTGAAAAACCATAACGAGCAAGCACACTACCCAACTTGGCCACAGAGGACTCTGAGCGAAAAGGAGCCACCACAGTGTATCCCCCTGCACGCAAAAGTTCCACAACCAAATGGCTTCCTAAAAGCCCTGTAGCTCCAGTTACTACTGCCCGTATCATTGTTTTATGTTATTTCTTGACAACTGTTTTTTTAACAGCAATTTTCTTTGTCGTCGTACTCTTTTTGGCAGGCTTAGCCACTTTAACACTCTTTTTTACTGGAGCTACCTTTTTCTTCTGCACTGTGGCTGTACCATTTTTCTCACCCTCGTCAACTAACGACATAGCCGATTCCAAAGTGAGTAACGCAGCATCGATAGTTTTGGGGATACGGTAATTTTTTTCGTTGTAAGAGATATAGGCCCCCCAACGTCCATTGAGCACCTGAAGTCCTTGAAGTTCAAAATTATGTATCACACGATTACGTTCCTTCTCGCGTTTGGCCTCGATGAGCTCAATGCACCGCTCGCAACTGATGGTGTATGGGTCATCGCTCTTATCGAGTGAAGTAAATATACTATTGTGGCGAACATACGGGCCAAAACGGCCAATTGCCACCACCATATCTTTCTCTTCGTAAGAACCAGCCACACGTGGCAAGGCAAACAAAGAGAGTGCCTGTTCAAGGGTAATACTTTCAATAAGCTGACCCTTACCCAAGCTCGCAAAACGTTTATCCTCGGCCTCACCAATTTGCACCATCGGGCCATAACGACCAACACGCGCCATAACTGTCTTACCAGAGGCGGGGTCAAGGCCTATAACACGCTCAGAACGTGCATAATCAGAACTCTCATTAGCTTTAACTATATTACTATGAAAAGGGGTGTAAAAGTCACCCAACATCTTACGCCAACCTAACTCTCCGTCAGCAATTTTATCGAACTGTAGTTCGACATTAGCCGTAAAATTATAATCCAAAACCTCAGGAAAATTAAGTTCAAGGAAGTCAGTAACAACCATACCTATATCGGTGGGGAAAAGTTTTTGCTTCTCACTGCCGAAATTTTCGGTTTTAACCTTGCGCACAATTTTACCTGTTTTGGCAAGAGTCATCACACTAAATTCACGCACTCCCCCATCTCGGTTCTCCTTAACCACGTATCCTCGGGTAATGACCGTGGATATCGTAGGGGCGTAGGTAGATGGGCGACCGATGCCCAACTCTTCAAGCTGTTTGACAAGCGAGGCCTCGGAGTAGCGAGATGGCCGCTGAGTGAATTTCTCAGTAACATCAACCACCTGGTAATGCAAAGCATCGCCACTGTTAACCCGTGGCAAAATTCCCTGTTGTTCGGACTCAGTCTCATCATCGTGCGACTCAATATAAAGACGCAAAAAACCATCAAACTTAATAACTTCCCCCTGAGTGACAAACCGTTCGGAACGGTTTGAAATTTCTATTGAGATGACAGTTTTTTCAGTCTGAGCATCGGCCATCTGCGTGGCCATAGTACGTTTCCAAATAAGCTCATAAAGGCGCTTCTCGGTGGGGGTAGCTCCAGCCGAAGAACGACGCATCTCCGTAGGTCGAATAGCCTCGTGAGCCTCCTGAGCCCCTTTACTCTTGGTTGTGTAGTGACGAAATTTATAATACTGTTCCCCGAAAGTAGAGACAATGGTCTCTTGAGCGGCAGAGGTAGCCACGGCCGAAAGGTTGACCGAGTCAGTACGCATATAAGTGATAAGACCAGCCTCGTATAGTTTCTGAGCCACCGACATAGTCTGACTAACCGAGAAGCCCAATTTACGCGACGCCTCCTGTTGCAAAGTGGAGGTGGTGAATGGAGGAGCAGGGATTCGTTTGGAGGGAGTAGTGGTAACATCAATAACCTTAAAGGCAACATCTGAACCACTGAGCGCACTTAAAAAATCAGAGGCCTGCTTCTCGCTTTGAAAACGATCCTTAAGTTCAGCCTTAATTATCTCGCCAGATGGAGTTGCAAATTCAGCCGTCACACGCCAATAAGGCAATGAATTAAAACCCATTATCTCACGCTCGCGCTCCACAATCAACTTGACTACCACACTCTGCACACGACCAGCCGAAAGCGAAGGCTTTACCTTTTTCCACAACAGAGGCGAAAGTTCAAAACCAACCAAACGGTCCAACACACGACGCGCCTGCTGAGCATCGACCAGTGCATGGTCAATGTCGCGAGGGTGGTCAACAGCCGTAAGAATAGCATTCTTGGTAATCTCGTGAAAAACAATACGTTTAGTTTTTTCAGCCTCCAAATTCAGAGTCTGTTCCAAATGCCAGGCAATAGCCTCTCCCTCGCGGTCCTCATCGGAGGCTAGCCACACCATTTTAGCACTCTTGGCCAAACGCTGTAACTCTTCAACCACCTTTTTCTTATCCTCAGACACCATGTAGGTCGGTTCAAAACCAGCCTCAATATCAATACTAATTCCCTTTTTATCCAAATCACGAATATGACCAAAACTTGATTTGACCAGGAAATCAGCCCCTAAAATCTTTTCGATGGTCTTGGCCTTGGCCGGAGACTCAACAATGACTAAATTACTCTGCATATAAAAAACTTACTAAAAATTAAAATGCACAACTCGCATTGTGCATTTTTGTTCTCACTCCAAAAAACTACTTTATCATAGTATATGTTAAAATCAACAATGGAGGATTGTCGGAGGCGGAACCGTAAACCACGGAACGAGCATAGGTTAATATTTTGCCAAAATCAGGCAAAAGCTGTACATCATAATTGGTTATACTACCAGTAAAGAGACGCTGGACATAACCAGTAATATCCTGTGAGTAATAACCCACCGAACGCGAAAGCAATCCGCCTATATTAGACGTATAATTTTGACTGTCATAAACATCTCTAAAACCATCGTAATCGGGAAGATATTTCCCTTGATTGACATTAAAATAGAGAACTAATTTTTGCCAGGCTTCATCATAATTGGTCGCTGTTTTCTCAACCATATCCCAACGTAACTCGGCTCGATGAATGGCTATATTTTTAAAACCCTTACTTTGAACCTCTTTCTTAAGACGTTCAAAATCATCTTTTCTAAAACGCACCTTAGCTGATAAACCAGCCATCCCTTGAATATAGCAACGTTCTTGAACTGTCATAGTATCACCAATGGATGAGACACGGACACCTCCTCTAGAGGGGTCAGCAGTCGAGAAGTCGTGACCAATAAGCATAAGATTAGTGTTATGTGGTGTTTGGTTGGCATCCCAAAAAATCAACTTTTGACTTAATGAGTCATTCAAAGTATCTCCCTTGAAATTATGATACCAAAGGGTCATAGAAGAACCAGACAACGAGAGATTATAAGCTATCCCTTTGTTCCCGCCAACAACAGGTCTTACCCTAAAATAGAGCCCATTGTAACGACGATGGAAACCAGTATCACTTAGGTATACGTTTTTATTAGATTGAGTGTTATCCATTAGCTTCTCGCCAAACCATTTAGGCAAATGCTTAACAACTACTAGATTAGAGTTTTTTACTTCAAATGTTAACAAGGGGGCATCCTCTTTAATATATCTATCCATACTAAAGTTGGTATAGTATGTACTATCACTGTTGAAATAATAGCCATTAACCTCAAATACATCAATGGTTAAGGTCTTTGTGGTATCACCATGTGGTTCCATAAAAGTCATACCCAATAAAATAGAGTCCACAGCAGCCTTAGGGCCAAAAAAACCCTCTTCGGCAAAACCCCAAGGGGCATAATTAGTAAAAATAGACATTTTGGTAGAACCAACCAAAGGGTCTATAAGCTCGCCTATTGATTGTTTAAGACTAGTTATAGCCTTTAAAGAGTCAATCTTTACAGTATAGGTGTCAAACCTAAAACTGCTATCCACCTCAGTGGACATTATCTGAGAAGGGGGAATCATCCCATTACCAAAAAATGACTCATTGTCAACACACCCACACAACAATGCCACCGCAAAAAGTGGTGCCAAAATCCTATTTCTTAGAAAGTATCTGTTCATAAAAATCTCCGTAATATTGAAAATCATTTGTTTCTCTCTGTTCGTATTGCAAAACTGGCTTATCTAAACCACTGATATACTCCACCAAAGCCGTGTTAACATCAGGGGTCTCCATCACCACTCCATCGGCGTATTGCAAAGCAAAACGCATCAAATTATCATAAGTAGGCTCAGAAAGTGCTCCCATCTCGGTGGCACGAACACCCTCCTCCTTAAGTTTAGCCTTAAGAGCTGGACTCATCATCCCCTCAAAATCATCACCATAGAGTGAAATAAGCACTTTAGCCTTACTAAAAATGGGGTCATCCTTAAAAATTCGCTTCAAATAGGCAGGCACAATAGCACTCATCCAACCATGACAATGAATCACCGAAGGTGACCAACGTAACTTTTTGACCGTTTCCATCACACCGCGAGCAAAAAATATAGCACGCTCATCATTATCACCAAAATAGATACCCTCTTCATCTTTTACCGTAGATTTACGCTGGAAATAGTCGTCATTGTCGATAAAATATACCTGAAGACGAGCCCCAGGTATAGAGGCAACTTTAATAATTAACTGATGGTCAGTGTCATCAATAATCAAATTCATACCCGAGAGACGAATAACCTCATGCAACTGATTGCGACGTTCGTTAATACTACCGTAACGAGGCGTAAACAGACGTATCTCGTAGCCCATTTCCTGCATGGCTTGAGGCAAATAACGGCAGGTATTAGCTACAACACCTTCGTCGGGTAAATACGGGGTTACCTCGGAGCAGACATACAAAATCTTGGCACTATTCATTTTTTTATTTTTTTATAAAATTCATCCGACAGTCTCTTATTTAATATAATTCATTATTTAAAAAATAGCAAACCATACAAAAACAGACAATCAGCACATTTTATTCTGCAAAGTTACTAAAAAAATTTAGATTTACAGAATAACAACGTCATATTAGTAACTATATTACACAAAAAGAGCGTCTTTTAGAAAAAGACGCTCTGGAATTAAGTCTCTATAAACTTGAGAAACTTTTTAATTTCTCTCCAGCATTCTCTTATCGCTTTTATTCTGTCTGTTTTTATCTAATTTGAAAGTCGTAGTCCACCACTGCCTTCATCAAATCATCTAAAAAACAACTTCAAAAAGAACAATAATAAAATTATGCTAACCTCTTATTGACCTCGCGTTGGAAATCACTAAGTACATTCATATAATTCATAAAAGCCTCGTAGGGCGAATCATATGGGTTAAAGTAACTATGGACATCACCATCAGAGAACCACTTGGTACACATGTAGTAGAAGTGGTCGGAACACTGCAAAGCTCCCCAGACATGGTTGATATTGGGGTCGTCGAGCTGCACCACCTTGTCACGCAATTCGTACAACTTGCCAAAAGCCTCATCTTGGAGCTCATTACCGAGCCAAGCCGTAACATCGCGCTCCTCGTCTGCCCAAGAAATGGGATGTGGCACATGCAGTAGAGCCACACTCTGACAATGCTCTGAAATCTTAGCTGGCGTAGCCATTTCTATGGCCGAAGAGGCCACAATCTGAGAAATTAATTCCTCCATAAATGGAAAAATCCCAGTCTTGGCTTTCACATGCTCACCAAAAGTTTCATAATCCATAAACAGATTAATCACATCACCCTTGTTGTCATCATTGACCAACCAAGAGAGATATTTTTGAGCCGTCAGAGGATATTCACACCACCCTTGATTACCAAAACGGAAGGCAATGTCGTCCGAAAGTTTGTAATTACGAAGGAGTAATTTAATATTCTGCTTCAATGGATTAGAGTAAATAAAGTTAGGACTCTTCCACCCCAAAATCTGTTTTGCACCCTCGGTAAGAATGGTGTCGAAGCCCATCTGTTCAACCATATCACCGATATGGTCAGAATAGATTAACTCCGTGTTACGGAACGTGCGTGGACGAGTGCCGAATAGAGCCTCAATCTTATCACCGTGGCGAATGACCTGATTTTCGAACTCAACTCGATTCTTAAGTGACGCGAGAGAGTGGCTATAAGTCTCGGCCAGAAATTCAACGTTACCAGTGGCGGCCAAACGTTTGAAACTATCTAGAACCTCGGGAGCCCACTGTTCAAACTGCTCAATGGCGGGACCCGACAGCGAAAAGCTTACCTGAACAGCATCTCCATATTTCTCAATCATCTTAAGCAACAGCTCATTCATAGGCAGATAGCTCTCGGCTGCAACACGTTGAAGAACAGTACGATTCAGAAAATCATCGAAATAAAAGTGATCTTTACCCATATTGAAAAAGCGATACTTTTTCAGACGATACGGCTGATGGACCTGAAAATATAAACAAAGTTTTTTCATAATATTATGTGTTTAATTCTTAAAACAACACACCTATAAAAGGGTGCGATAAATTTCGATAAGTTTGGTAGCTGCACCATCCCATTTAAGTGTATTGACCTCTTCAAGCCCCTTGTCACGGAACATCTTAGCTGCCGATGGGTAGGTAAGCAGACCGTAGATGGCATCAGCCATGGCATCAACATCCCAATAGTCAACCTTAACAGCGTAATCCAAAACCTCGGCCACACCTGATTGCTTGCTGATAATACAAGGCACATTGGAACGCATGGCCTCCAAAGGAGAAATACCAAAAGGCTCGGAAACCGAAGGCATGATATAAATATCGCTCAAAGCGAACATTTTCTGCACATCATCACCCTTAAGGAAACCTGTAAAGTGAAACCTATCAGCAATACCCAATTTGGCAACTCGACGAATCACGTGGTTGAGCATATCGCCTGAACCAGCCATAACAAAACGGACGTTAGGCACACGCTTAAGCACCTTGGCAGCAGCCTCGACAAAATAGTCAGGACCTTTTTGGTAA
Source organism: Mucinivorans sp. (assembly GCA_036654415.1). Lineage (GTDB taxonomy): Bacteria > Bacteroidota > Bacteroidia > Bacteroidales > Rikenellaceae > Mucinivorans. The sequence continues at coordinate 52,458 of JAVVSB010000003.1, forward strand.
GTAATACGTCCCAAGAAAGTGACAATCTTATCATCCAGGCCACGCTCAACATCCTGCCCTTCTTTGTTAACTTTAAAAAGCACACCGTTGTGAACAGTAAATACCTTATCGGCAGGAATACCGTGCTTTTCGATAACCGTCTGACGTGTCATATTTGACACAGCAATCACCCTATCGGCTGCCATCATACCAGTACGCTCGATATTATAGACCACCGTATTAATATTTTCGCCCGAACGGTCGAACTCAGTGGCGTGCATATGCACCACCAATGGTTTACCACTAACTCGTTTGGCTGCAATACCTGCATAGTAGGTCAACCAGTCGTGGGCATGAATAATATCAAACTGTCCCTCCAACTCTTTAGCCACCTGAGCCGCAACTACAGCATAACGGGCTACCTCCTCCATAAGGGTAGGCCCATATTTACCACTAAAAGTGTAGCGTTGCTTCCACACATCAGACACCTCGGTATGCTTAGTGTGGGTGTGCTCTTCGTAACGCTCTTCATACTCCTCTGGCGAAAGGTAAGGAACCAAATTTGAGTTGATGTGAATAAAACTCAAATTGTTCCAGAACTCTTCATCCTTGGTAATTTGTCCATAAGGGGCATCAACTTCTGATGCATTTTTAACCTTGATGTAACGTTGGTCTTCATCACCATAGGCACGTGGAACAACAAAAATCACTTCGCAATCTTGCTTGGCCATGCTACGAGTGAGCCCATAACAAGCAGTTCCTAAACCACCTGCAATGTGTGGTGGGAATTCCCACCCAAACATTAATACTCTCATCTGTTAAGTCTATTTATTAATTATTTTCATCTTCTGAATCATCTGTTCAATATTTAACAGAGCTCCAACACTTGGCGCAAACGAGATAGCCCCTGCTGGACGATATGGGGGGTCACCATCGTAAACTTCGGCCGCTGAACCAATGCCATAACTTAAGACATCCTCGGCAAAGGCTGCCAACAAATCTTCGGCATCCATGATAAAGGCTCCACCACGCAAGTCAAAATTGGCTTTAACATAGTGTTCCAACAACCAAGGGAAAGCTGTCCCCTGATGCAGAGCTGAATCACGCGCACACTGGTCGCCCGAATAACTCCCCTTGTAATTGGGGTTGCGAGGCGACAGAGTCCTTACACCACGAGTGGTAAGCAAGTGACCACGCACACAATCAACTACCAAACCACGCTGAACCTCAGACAGCGGAGAATACCCAAGCGAACAGGCTAAAAGCTGGTTGGGACGAATATCAAAACTTTGATACCCCTCGTATACGTAGTCAGCCAAATAGCGACGCTCTTCGAGCCAGAAAGTCTCTACAAAATTCTTGGCTATATGTTCTGGCAACCACTCCCAATCTTGGACAAACTCCTTGTCACCATTCTCGATAGCTAATTTCAAAGTATAGCATACTGCATTGTACCACAACGCATTGATTTCAACAACAAACCCTGGACGACGTGTCAGAGGCACTCCGTCTATATTAACATTCATCCATGTAAGAGCCTTAGTGGCCATTGAGGCCCAAATTAGGCCATTTTCTGCCATGCGTATACACCCCTCTGGAGTCTCGCCATGACGGTAAGTCCACAAAATCTCTTTCATAGCACGACCGTACTCTTTCCAAAGAGAGGCTGCGCCAGCCACCTGTTCCCACTGTTGTAAGGTGTGGAAGAACCACAACTGCGTATCAGCAGCCAAGTGATGACCAAAAAGCCCATTAGACAGACGTAAAACATGATGGTCAAGAACCTCCTTGCAGGTGTCGTTGAGTCCCTGAGTGAGGGTACAACCAGCAAGAGCCATAAATGTCTCACGCGAGCGAGGATTATACCAAGGGTAACCAGCATTGAGCATAGTTCCACCATCGAAGTTTATCAAGAATTGGCGTGCCGAGTGGCGCAAAGCCGAGAGAAACTCTGTCTTGACAGTACGACGGCCTTGCTCGGCTACAAACAGCGCACCAAGCTCCTTGGTCTTAACCTCTCCAGAAGTAGAGGCTGAGAAGACCACGCTCTGACCCGCTTTCAATTCAAGTTCAAAATAACCAGTGGTTAACAAATCTTCATGGCTTGGGTAGCCTCGATTGGCCTCCTCGGCATATTCAAAATCATCATACCACTGCGGAGCAGCCACAAAAGCAGCCTTACGCGAGGTCTGCATACTGAGCCATGGAAAGCCTTCGTATAACTTTGAACGCACCCCACCATCAACAGGATAGGCGCGTGTGTCGGCATCAAAATTACTCTTAGAAAGAGTGTGTCTAGAACGGAAGGCCAAGAACGGACGCAAACGTAATAAAGTACGCGAATGAGCCTCTAAAAGAGTGTAACGAATCAGAAGTTGTTCAGCACTGTGCACCCACAACAACTCCTTACGTAGCAATACTCCACCCACACGATAAGTCATCGTTGGAGATGGGGTATAGTTAAAATCAACCAAATATTTATGGCCACGAGGCTCATAACTACCTGGAAAACGATGAAGAGCAAGATTAAATGACTGCCCGTGCTGAACAATAGTCTCATCCAACGAACTAAGCAATACAAAATCTTCGCCACCGAAGGCCGCAACTGGACAAACCATCAATCCGTGATACTTACGAGTATTACAGCACACAATAGTGGTGCTCATATACCCGCCAGCACGGTTGGTTGCCAACATCTCTCGCTTTAGGGAATACTCTAGATTACCTAATTCAGCTTTGTCAAAATGTAAAACTGCCATTTTTATTATTTTTCTAATTAAAGAGTTTCAATATGCTAAATTTACCAACTAACCACTAATTAAACTCAGAATACTTTTTCAGTACCATTAGTTCGACTGTTTAGTGTTTTTCAAACACAACTTCCGCACCACTCAAACAAACTGATGCAGATAATAGGACATTAATAAAAATATTTTCTTATATACCTCTTTGTTGTCCTGTAAAGTTACTAATTAATTTCTTAATTGTCAAAACTTTTTTAACTAAAAACAAGAAAGAGTCAATAAAAAGCACAGACACAAAAAAAGGTACGCCGTAAACGCACCTTTTTACATAACTTCATGATAGTAGCCCCTCCAGGACTCGAACCTGAATCTGAAGTTTAGGAAACTTCCGTTCTATCCCTTGAACTAAAGGGCCATTTGATTACAAAAAGACAGATGACAATAAATAAATATCTTAACGAGCCATGGTTCCACCATCATAGCCCCACTTAAGATAGATTGCCCCCCAAGTATAACCACCACCAAAAGAGGCCAATATCAAGTTGTCGCCCTTTTGTAGTCGCTGCTCGTAATCCCACAAACAGAGCGGCAAGGTGGCAGCTGTTGTGTTACCATACTTTTGAATATTAATCATACATTTATCCCTCTCAAGCCCCATCCGTTTGGCCACAGCCTCAATGATACGCATATTAGCCTGGTGAGGCACAAGGAAACGAATATCGTCCGAGGCAAGGTTATTACGTTCCATCACCTCCACAGCCACATCAGCCATATTCTGAACAGCAGCCTTAAAAACAGCTTGCCCCTCTTGATGGATAGTGTGCCAATTGTTGTCGATGGTGGTGTAAGAGGCGGGAAAAGCAGAACCTCCAGCCTTCATATATAGGTGTAGTGCTCCACCACCGTCAGAATGGAGTGAGGAGTCCAGCACACCATTACCCTCGGTATTAGGTTCCAAAAGGACTGCTGCTGCACCATCGCCAAAAATAGGGCAAGTAGCTCTGTCGGTATAGTCCACAATAGAGGACATCTTATCAGCACCCACAACTACAACCCTCTTCTGAGCCCCTGTTTCAATATATTTAGAGGCCGTATTCAGAGCAAACAAAAAACCACTGCATGCTGCCGAAACGTCAAAAGCATGGGCAAAATTGATACCAGCCTTATGGGCTATAAGATTGGCTGTACTTGGGAAAAGCATATCAGGGGTAACCGTAGCACAAAGCACCAAGCCCACAGTATCTGGGTCAACGCCTGTCTTTTCCAACAAATCGCGCACCGCACGTTCGCCCATGTACGATGTACCAAGCCCATCACCTTTGAGAATGTGACGCGTACTGATTCCGATGCGTGACATTATCCACTCGTCGGTTGTGTCCACCATGCGGCTCAATTCTTCATTGTCCAGAATATATTCGGGCAAATAAGCCCCTACACCGGTAATTGCTGCTGTTATTTTCATTAATTCAAAGTTTATTTCTAAGCATTAAAAAATCGCACGTCAAGCCTGGTAATCATGAACGACAAAAAACACTTATATTTGTTCACTAAAGGCTCTAGTAAATGTATCCACCAACGAGGCTGCAATAGTACGTTCGGTGGCTAAAATCATATTTTTGATGGCCAAAGCTGAGCTATGACCATGTCCTATTATCACTGTACCACGAATCCCCAAAACAGGAGTCCCTCCAACTTTTTGATAGTCAAGTTTATCAATCCAAGGGCAACTAACCCCCTGAGCACGAAGAATAGCATAAATACCCTCTGTCTGTTTGAGAATAGTATTGCCCGCAAAACCATCACAGACAATAACATCAGCCACAGAACCATCAAAGAGATGTTTGCCCTCTACATTACCAACAAAAGTAAACTTCTGTGACTCCTTAAAGAGTTGATAGGCAGCCTTGGTTAGTAGATTTCCCTTTTCAGGCTCCTCACCTATATTTAATAGTGCCACACGTGGTTGGGCTATACCAACCACGTCGCGAGCATAAATATTACCCAGAACTGCATACTGCAAAAGCACCTCAGCTTTACAATCAGAATTCAGCCCAGCATCGAGTAAGACAACAGGCGTACCAATGGTGGTTGCAATAGGGGTACAGATAGTGGGACGCATAACCCCATCAATTGCCCCAACCACAAACATTGACCCAACCATCATAGCACCAGTAGAACCAGCACTGGCAAAACCATCAATCTGACCACGCCCCAAAGAGCCAAAGCCCTTGGTTATGCTTGAATCTGACTTCTCTTTAAAAGCCTTTGAGGGATGGTCTCCCATCTCAATTACCTGACTACAATGAACTATCTCCAACTGACTGCTCTGCTTAAAATCATTGGGAATAATAGTCTCAGTGGCTTTTTGGTCACCAAAAAGCACAATTACACTGTCTTTGGACAAATGTTCCAGAGCTTCTATTGCACCTTGGACAACAACGCGCGGAGCATAATCACCCCCCATTGCATCTATACCGATTCTCATCTTGGTGAAATTTAAGAGTTATACGTCAAAAGTAGCATACCAACACAACTGTTGTTAGCTACAAAAACAGGGAAATTCCAAAATTATGGCTACTACTACAAAAAAAGTTAAGAATTAAGAAACTTTAAATCTCTTAATTCTTAACCCTTGTCCTTTAATTATTTGCAGTTGGATTGGTTTGTTTACCACGGTAGAAACCACACTCGGGGCATACACGATGATAAAGAGTAGCTGCACCACAGTTCGAGCAGGTCGATAGAGTTGGAGCAACGGCTTTGTAATGAGTACGACGTTTGTCGCGACGGGTTGAGCTGATTTTGTGTTTAGGATGTGCCATTTTCTTCTTAACTTGGCCCGAAGGCTCTTTATTTAATTATTAATTTATTGTTCTATACTAAATCTCTTTATCATATCTGCATTGCAGAGCTCCAGTGATTCATGGTGCCTAACAATAGGCAAAGCCAAAATAATACTGTCGTGAATATATTGCGATAAATCAAGCTTCTCTCCAGCAGAAAGCCAAATAATATCACCATCGTCCTCACCTTTTTGCTCAGAAAATTTCACCACCACCTGAGAGTTCCACTCCACAGGAAGCCAAAAATCATCCAAACACCTGTCGCATGGCAACTCAACCTTGGCTGTGATATTAACGCAAAGTTCTAACATCGTAGTATCACGCTGCATATCCACACGCGCAAGACCTGCGACATGGTTGATTTCACAAAACTCATCAGCGGCAAATAAAGCATCCCCTAAGTCAAAAGTGAAGGTATGTTCACCAATACTAAGGCCTTGATAATCTATAATATATTCCACCTCGGAGCTCACAATTACATATTTTTCGTTCCGCAAAGATAGTAATTTAAATCCAAAATCACGCTTTTATTCCACTTTTTCATATCCACCCACTGAGAAATTATTTTTTAACGGGCCGCATTATGCATAAGAACAAAAGTATTTACAGAATTATTTTCACTATAGGGGTACACATTCCAAAAAAATTTATGTATATTTGTAGTATGGTAACTAAATTTTTATTATATGACTACAAAAGACTCTCTCTTTAATATTAACTCATCGTTAGTCACTAACGGAATTTTATATAAAACCCATATTCTCAAGCGTAGAATCATACTTGAGTTGGCTGCAAAAGGCGAATTAACCATTGCCGATCTGGCCACTAGTATCAATGTAAGCAACCCGACATCAAGTAAATTAGTATATGAGCTCATAGCCGATGGTTACTTGTGTGATATGGGTAAAATAGAGACCTCTGGTGGTCGTCGCCCATCAACTTTTGGACTAATGAGCGATGCTGGCTATTTCCTGGGGATAGATATTACCGACAATAAACTCCATTTTGGAGTTATTGACATGAATAAAAACAGGCACGCCATCAAAAAAGATATACCCTTTATCCTAACTGACAAACAGGAATGTCTGGATGCACTAAGTAACCAAATAGATAAATTTATCCAAGAGAGTGGGGTGGATAGGTGCGACTATTTAGGAATAGGAATCATCATTCGAGGTCGTGTAGATTCAACCACAGGCCATAGCTATAATATCTTTAACTTCGACAGCAAGCGCCCCTTAGCGCAAATTATGACCGAAAAAACAGGCATACCTACAATAATAGAGAACGACACTCGCGCCATGGCCTATGCCGAATATGAAAATTGCAACACGGGCTCCAAGGACGCACTTTTCATTAATATCGGCCGCGGGGTTGGTGTTGGAATTATTATAGGTGGTAAATTATACTACGGCAAATCGGGCTTCTCTGGAGAATTTGGTCACATCCCTTTTTTCGACAACCAAAAGATTTGCCACTGTGGTAAAAAAGGCTGTCTAGAGACTGAGGCCTCGGGAGCTGCACTCGAAAATGCCTTTGTGCAAAGCCTTAAAGAGGGGGCATCGTCAATACTGAGCGAAAAATATGCACGCGAAAAGACTATCAGTTACCACGATATTGTAGAGGCAGCAGGCCACGACGATGTGCTAAGCATTGAACTCATAACCAGCATAGGCGAAAAGTTAGGACGCGGAGTGGGGGTGCTCATCAACCTCTTTAACCCCGAATTGGTAGTTGTGGGTGGTGGTCTTTCACGCGTAGGCGACTACTTGATGCTACCAATTAGAACGGCACTTAACAAATACTCATTATCGTTGGTCAACCGCGACTCAACACTCAGACTCTCAACACTTGGTGACTCGGCTGGAGTACTGGGTGCGGCACTACTCACCCGTTACCATATATTAGAATTGAGCTGAAATTTCTTGTTTCCAGAAAAAACGTATATCTTTGTCCATTAGTAATGGTTCTCTTTTGGGCTACATACCCAAAATTATGAGATTAAATGGGAATGTCGTGTAATTCGGCAACAGTTCCCGCTGCTGTAAGTCCCGATTTATGGTTCATCGAACCGTAAATTACGAAATGTTCTCTTTTGGAAAATTCGCCACTGACGCTGCTGTAAGCGTTGGGAAGGCTCTAAAATGAGGGGGATAAGTCAGAAGACCTGCCTTTGCTACAAAGATTATCGACCAAAAAGCCTACGGAGAATGGGTGTAAAGGTAGTGTAGCATTTTGAAGCAACACCTTCCTAACCAACCTCTTCCACCACTGTATCTGTAGTGTCCCTTTTTGAGTGTAATCGAGATACTTAATTCTAAAATTACAGCTTCAAATGGAGAACACATTCACACCTTTTTAGCGAACCACTAGGTTCACTCTGAGGGGCCTTACTTGGCCCAAAATCAAATCAATTTAAACAATTCAAACAATACTACTCGCTGGGATTAATTAATTCCCTATAGCGATAGCTATGCCAAAAATGATGAAAAAATTATCTCTTATCTTATTATTAGTAGTGGCACTCTTTGCCTGTAAAAAAAACAGCAACCCACTACCCTCGCCCATAATTACGGGCTTCGACATGGTGGCCTCGGACACCACAATTGCCATGGGCAATACAATCAATTTCGCCCCAAAGACCAATAACAATGAGGGCAATGGTTACCTATGGCAACTAAACGATAAAAGTGTAGCTACCACTGCCAACTACACCTTCAACCCAACACAATCTGGGGTATATAACCTAACCTACACCGTTACAAACGAGAGTGGAAAAGCATCGAAAGAGGTAAAAATCACTGTCAAAGAGTTCCTTGGTGGGATGTATATTGTCAACGAGGGGTGGTTTGGCCACGAAATGGGAAGTGTAAACCACTTTGACGCTACAACCCAGACCCTATCACCACGAGTATTTCAAAAGTACAACCCCACACTAACCCTGGGCATAACAACATGCTATGGCACAACGTGGATGGGACAAATGTATTTTGTTTCGAAACAGGGCCGTAGATTAGTGGCTGCTGATGTCCTGACGCTCAAAGAGAGCGGTGCTCTAGAGGTAATTGGTGGCGATGGACGCGCCTTTGCTGGTATAGATGCTAAATTGGGTGTGGTAACCACAACCAAAGGGGCCTTTAAAGTTTCTCTCCAGCCATTGGCTTTAGGCTCAGTTATCGAGACCACAAAGGGCGAAGAGTGCGGAGGGGTATACGCAACCGAAAAATACATCTTCATTATCAACCAAAGTAAAGGATTACAAATTTTCTCAGTGGCCGACAATATGGCCTTAGTGAAGACCGAGGCTGGAGTAGGCGTAGGTTTTGCCAAAGCCAAAGATGGTTCGCTATGGGCCGCAGCAGGTAAAGAACTTATCCAAATCAACACTCAAACCTTAGTCACTCTTCGTGTGGCTCTGCCATCAGGGGTAACCGTGGCCAACAGTTGGGGAGCATGGAATGCAGGTTCACTGTGCGCCTCAACTAAAGAAAATGCACTCTTTTTCACCAAAGGTGGTGCTTGGGGCGGTGGACGCGAAATTTATCGCTACACCATCGGTTCAGTAGAATCACTCAACACTGTTTTTGCCAAGTCAACTATGACCGATGACACATTCTATGGTTCAGGCATAAGCATAGACCCAACATCTGGCGATGTGGTGGCAACTTTTGTAAAAGACGGATATGGCCAAAACTACAAAGACAACCGCCTTGTGATTTTTGATGGCAAAACTGGAGCCGAAAAATCGCGTACAAAATTCGAGGGATTCTATTTCCCATCGGGAATTATTTTTAACAACTAATCAACAATGAAAAAAGTAATATATTTAGTGGCACTACTCATCGGCTTTTGGTCATGCAAAGAAGGTGACGACGGCTCTATGGTTTTACAACCCGTCAAGATTACAGCTCTTGACGGGCTTCCATCCGACAGCGTAGTATTTATAGGCACACCTATTAAGATGGTAGCCAAGATAGAGAATCCCCTCTCGGCAACGTATGAGTGGAGCTACTCTGGGAAGGTGATTTCGCGAGAGGCTCGAGTGGAATTCACACCCATAACACAGGGACGACAACAGATAGTCCTGCTGGTTAACAACGCCATCTCGGAACAAAAAATTAGTGCTGATTTCTACGTCTTTCGCCCCCATGGAGAGAAAAGCTCAAAATGGATTTCCAAAATCATAGAGTACCGTCCCGCACCAGGACAATTCGTCAACACTGACTTAGGTAATTTATCAGCTGCTCAAGGGCTTATCGGCAAACGAGGGGTGGTCTCGCTCGGTGGCTATGGTGGGTATATAGTGTGGCAATTCGACCACACTGTTGTAAACAAAGCGGGCACAGACTTTGTGGTACATGGCAACGCCTTTGAGGGTAATTCTGAGCCAGGAATTGTGATGGTGGCCTACGACAAAAACGGCAATGGGTTACCTGATGAGCAGGAGTGGTTTGAACTACGTGGCTCCGAATGGGATAAAAGCACAAAGGGCTACTCCATCACCTACACAAAGCCTGAACAGACAACCTCGGCCCAAGATGTACCATGGAGCGACAGCAAAGGAGGCAAAGGTGTGGTTTCGGCCATAGGTTTCCACAAACAGTGTTACTATCCACTCTTTTTAGATGAAGAATCACTAAGTTTGACCTTTACGGGTAATGTGGTACCAAAGAATGCCACGGCCAACGCGAATGGGATATGGACACTAGCCACTCTAAAGGGAGGCTACGTGGACAACTACTCAGAGGATTATGCCAAGAGTGTTGCAGGCGACGAGCAGACCCTAAGAAGTAATAAATTCGATATCGATATGGCCGTGGATAAAGATGGCAAAAGGGTGGTTCTACCAGGGGTTGATTTTATTAAAGTCTACAACTGTATCAATGGTCAAGCTGGCTGGTTGGGCGAAATTTCGACCGAAGTTTGCGGAGCCATTTCACTCAGCACCGCTCAATGAGATGGGCCGTGGTAATGGCTCTTATTGGGCTACTCCCTCAAGCCATGGCTCAACAAAAAGAGTTCCGCATTGCCCCCGTGACTGTGACAGCCGAGCGCACAGTTAGCCAAAAAGCCACCACCACAACATTGATTGACTCCGCAGCAATGGCCGAATCGGTGAACCTAAGCTTTGATGAATTACTCACAAAACACTCTCCCATCTTTGTAAAGAGTTATGGGCAGGGGTCCACAGCCACAGTCTCATTCCGTGGTACTGCAGCCTCGCACACCCAGGTGGAGTGGAACGGATTAAATATCAATAGCCCCATGCTAGGGCAGGTGGACTTCTCGATGATTCCAGTATGGATGGTTGACAGAACAAAGCTACTCCATGGAGGTAGCTCACTCAGCGAAGGTAGCGGGGCCCTAGGAGGCAGCGTTATGATAGGGTCGAGGCCTAGATGGGATAAAAAGATATACGGCTCTTTGATGCAAACGGCTGGCAGTTTCGGCAATTTACAAAGTTCTGTTAGCCTTGGTGGGGGGTCATCCAAAATTCAAGCACGAGTGCGTTACATCTACCAGCAGTCGCGCGGTGATTTTAAATTTCTCAACACAGCCGTGCCACCATTTGAATACCAAAGACAGGTCAATGCACAATACAATAAACATATAGCCACGGCTGACCTTTTCTGGAAGGTTGGTCGTGGCCACATGCTTTCAATTAACGCTTGGTTTCACACCTCGGGACGCAACCTACCCCCAATAATGTCTTATGAAGGTAAGGGCCGAGATGAGTGGCAAGGAGATGAAGAGTACAGGGTCGTGGCACGATGGGATTGCTACTTCTCAAAATTCCATAGCTCGCTCTATATAGGTTATGTAAATACTAAACTAGATTATTCACTGGCCAACGCCACAGATATGGGGTTGGTGGTCAACAACGATTCGCGAAGTAGGGCCCAAAATCTGCAAGCAAAATACAAATTAGACTACTCGCCCACGCAAAAAACTACAGTGGTGGCAATGGTGGACATGGCTCTAAACAATGTACGTACATTGAACCACATAACCCAAGAGGGGTATGGAGCCACACGGACAGATGTGGGAGTTAGCCTCACACTACACCAACAAATAGCCAAGGGAGTGTCTGGTTTTGCACTATTACGCTACGAGAATAATGGTGCTCTGATGCCATCATTGGGTATAGAGTACGAGCCTATAAAAAACTTACGTCTCAAGCTCAATGGCACACGCAACTACCACCGCCCTACACTCAACGACCTACATTGGCTACCAGGTGGCAACCCAGATTTAGAGCCAGAGAGGGGCTACACAGCCGACCTTGGAGCGCAATACACCTTTAGTGACCATCTCTCAGTTGGGCTTACGGGCTACGTTTCGTGGATTGACAACTGGATAATATGGCAGCCAAGTGAATACCGATACTGGACAGCTTCAAACCTAAAGACGGTCTATGCTCGTGGCGCGGAGTTTAACTTTGCCATCAACTACACCTTTGGCAGATGGCATTTGGCCCTACACGGCAATTACGCCTACACCCGTACCACCAACCAGAAGAGCGACAAAGAGGACGACTCTTCGCTCGGATGCCAACTTATCTACACCCCAGTCCATAAGGCCAATCTAATGGCCCAGGTAGACTTTCGAGGATTCTACCTAAACTACAACTGGAGCTACGTGAGCCAGCGTTACACCACATCAAGTAACCAGGAGACACACCACGACTTGCCGGCATACGATATACACAATATTATTATAGGTAAGACCATCCATAAATTTGACCTACAAATACGGATAGACAACCTCTTTAACAAAGATTACCAAGCCATTCTTTGGCGCGCCATGCCGCCGCGAAGCTACACGGCACTACTAAGATTTAATTTTTAAAACAATGAAAAAAGTATATTATCTACTACTAGCCCTATCGATGGCCTCGTGTAACAAGAGTTCTGCGCCCATGGCTGAGCCATTTACCAAACATGAGGGAAGAGTGTTTATCTGCAACGAGGGCAACTTTATGTATGGCAACGCTTCACTATCGCTCTATGACCCAGAGAATAAGAGCGTAAAGAATCAACTCTTCTATACTGTGAATAACTTCCCGTTGGGCGACGTTGTGCAGTCGATGGCCATAATAGATGGGCGAGGATTTGTGGTGGTCAACAATTCGGGTAAAGTGGTGGTTATTGACATCGAAACATGTCAATATCTGGGCACCATCAAGGGGCTCAACTCTCCGCGATACATCGTTCAACAGAGCGCGACTAAAATATACATATCGGACCTCTACAGCCGCTCCATCACCATAGCCAACCCCACAACATTCGAGCTCACCGGGTCCGTTGCCGTGGGTGGGTCAACGGAGCAGATGGTGCTTGACAAGGAATTCTTGTATGCCTGTAGTTGGTCATTCAACAACAAACTATACAAGATAGACACTCGCACCGACCGTGTTATAGATTCACTCAGCCTAACTAAGCAGCCAAACAGTATGACAATAGACAAAGATGGTAAAATTTGGGTGCTCTCGGATGGTGGATACATAGGTTCGCCATACACGCCGGAGGTGGCTACACTGAGCCGTATCAACACACATACTTTTACCGTAGAACAACAATTTAGTTTTTTAGAGTTAAAACGTTCACCATCGGAGCTCACATCTAATGCCACACGCGACACGCTCTATTACCTAAGCTCAGGTTCCGACAACAAAGCCTCTGATGGGCTATACCAAATGGATATTCACAACAACGGGCTCCCCACACAACCGTTTATAGGCCAGCAAGGACGATTGTTTTATGGTCTGGGTATCGACCCCAGCAACTCGGAAATATACCTAAGTGATGCCATAGACTACTCTCAAAAAGGTGTCGTTCTAAGGTATTCTCCCAAAGGGACCCTGCTTGACAGCTTCAAAGTAGACATCATACCTGGGGCATTTTGTTTTAAGCAAGCTCACTAAGCTCCATCCAGCGCATGGTTTTTGTGTCGATAAGCTCCATGAGTGCGGAGGTGCGATGAGCTTTGGCCATAAGCTCCTCAGAGGAGAGGGTACCGCTAGACATAATAACCTCTACTTCGTGCTTTTCAATCTCCAGCTGTTCTATCTCTATCTCCAGCGATTCGTACTCGCGTTTTTCGTTAAACGTAAGTTTTGTCTTCACTTTAGGTTTTGCAGCCACAGTATCCACTGTGGCCCGAGCCATACGTGCCAAGGGGAGTTCGCTAGGTTGCTGGGACAACCATTCGCGATATTGGGTGTAACTACCAGGAAAATCTTTTATCACTCCATCGCCCTGCATCACCATCAGGTGGTCAACTATCTTGTCCATAAAATAGCGGTCGTGCGAGACCACTATCACACAACCACCATAAACAGATAGATACTCCTCCAGAACATTAAGGGTAGGTATATCAAGGTCGTTTGTGGGCTCATCGAGGACCAAAAAGTTGGGATTCTGAATCAATATAGTACATAGATATAGCCTTCGACGCTCACCCCCACTAAGGCGGCTTACAAAATTGTGCTGCGTTTGAGGGGTAAAGAGAAACTGTTGCAAAAATTGCGAGGCACTAAGGCGCGAACCATCGGCCATAGCTATATCTTCGGAAATGGCCCGCACCACGTCAATAACCTTTTGGGTTGGGTCAAATTCAAGACCCGCCTGAGAGTAGTAGCCAAACTTAACAGTCTGTCCAATATCAACCACTCCACCATCGGGGAGTACCTCACCCAAAAGCATCTTTAAAAAAGTACTCTTACCCACCCCATTATCGCCAATTATACCCAACTTTTCGTAACGCGAAAAGATGTAGGAGAAATCGCGAAGAATACACTTCTCTCCAAAACTTTTATAGAGATGGTGAACTTCAAAAATCTTGGTACCGATATAGGAAGATTTTATCTCCAAAGAGATATTTTTATCGGGTGTAAAATGGCGACTCCTAGTTGAAAGCTCCTCAAAAGCATCAATACGATACTTGGCCTTGCCAGAGCGGGCTGAGGGGGTGGTATGAATCCACTCCAACTCATGTTTGTAGAGATTACGGGTCTTTTGAGCATTTATATTTTCGAGTTCCTGCCGCCCTTGACGCATCTCGACAAAATAGCTATAATTACCCTTATAACGATAGAGTTGAAAGTTGTCTATCTCGATAATTACATCACAAACACGGTCTAAAAAGTATCGGTCATGAGTGACCATAAGCAAACTGGTGCGAGAGCGAGAAAGGAACTCTTCAAGCCACTCTACCATCTCAAAGTCAAGATGGTTGGTGGGTTCATCGAGAATCAACAAATCGGGCTCGGTAATAAGCACATTGGCCAAAGCCACCCGCTTGAGCTGCCCCCCAGAGAGCTCTTCAACTCGCTGCGATAGGTCCGTGATACGCAGTTTTGTGAGAATTTGTTTGGCACGCTGCTCGTAATCCCAAGCTGACAGGGAATCCATACGTTCAAGAACGGCAGAGAGAGCCTGCTCATCGTTTTGAGTAATAATCTGTTCATAACTGGCAATCGTCTTTACCATCTCACTGTCGCTGTGAAAGGCTGCCTCAAGCACGGTAAGCCCAGAGGGGAACTGAGGGTCTTGCTTAAGGTAGGACACACGAGCACCACGAGGTATAGTGATGGCCCCCGAGGAGTAATCCTCGCCTGCGGCAATGATATTTAGTAAAGTTGTCTTACCTGAGCCATTAGCTGCAATAAGCCCCACACGCTCGCCACTTTCAACCGTAAAAGAGATATTCTCAAACAAAACACGCTCACCAAAAGACTTGGATAAATTCTCGACCTGAAGATTAATTGCCATACTATTATTATAATTGAGCCCAAAGGTAAGAAGAATCCAGGTAAGAGGAGCACTTTGAAAAATACTTTATTAACTTTGTGCCAATTTTAATCAAACTAAAAACATGAGAACTATTAATCAATGGATGCGACTGCTGCATCGCGACATAGGTTTTTTCACCATTGGTCTTGTAATTATTTATTCACTCAGTGGAATTGTGCTGATATATCGCGACTCTGATTTTTTTAAAACGGAGACTACGATGCAAACCACCATCAACCCAAGTCTGAAAGCCGAGCAACTCAAGGTGGCACTAAAATTAAAAGAGCTGAAAGTGGTTAACGAAGATTCCACGCAAATCACCTTCACACAAGGCCACTACGATAAAGTAACTGGCAAAGCATCATACAGTACAAAAAGAGCGATATTTCCTCTCAATAAATTTATCACCTTACACAAAGCAGGTACAAAAACAGCAGCACATTGGTTTGGAACCGCCTTTGGAGTGGCACTTATATTCATGGCCATCTCCTCGTTCTGGATGTATAAATCAAAGACCAAACAATTCAAGCGAGGATTGTTAATCACAGCCATAGGCATAGTCGTGGCTGTGGTGCTACTTATCTGTATTTAGGCTCGCGGTCGATGGCGAACAGAGACGCTTTAAAAGTTCAAAAAGCAGAGCCTTGTCGACAGGTTTGGCTAAAAAATCGGTGCAACCAGCCTGAGTGGCATTGAGGCGGTCGGAGTCGAAGACATTAGCCGAAAGAGCGATGATAGGAATAGTGGCGTTGGTCTTGCGAATCTCCACAGTGGCCTCTAACCCATCCATTACAGGCATCTTAATATCCATCAACACCGCATCGTAATGGCCACGTTGGAGAGCCTGAACAGCCTGTTCACCATTGAGGGCGCGCGAAATGTCATAGTGTTTTTTGAGAATAGACTGTAAAAGAACATAGTTACTATCGGTATCTTCGGCCACAAGGACTTTCAGACGCTCCTCCTTATTGGTTGGATTAACCTCGTGGGGCACATCGGCCACCACTGAATCTAATCTAAACTCACTAACCTCACAAGGCATCTCGGCCCAGAAAGTACTCCCCTGCCCCAACACTGAATCAACACCTATAGTACCCCCCTCGGCCTCAACAATAGATTTACATATCGAGAGCCCAAGACCACTGCCCTGAACGAACTCATTGATTTTTTCAAAACGGTCAAATACGTTTGCCAAATTTTCGGGCTCGATACCTATGCCAGTATCACTGACATATAGACGCACCCCCGTCTTGGTACGTTCATAGCCCATGGTAATGGAGCCTTGATTGGTAAACTTAATGGCGTTGGTAAGAAAATTAGTAACCACCTGCGCTATACGGTTGCGGTCTAAGTCGACCTCACAACTACTATAGGAGCTCTGACATAAAAGTATTACCCCCGAGTGCATCCGAGAGGAGAAACTGATGTATAACTCACTGTACAACTCCGCAATGTCAAATTTAGCATTGGTAATATTGATATAGCCAGCCTCTATTTTGGAAAGGTCTAAAATATCATTGATAAGTTTGAGCAACAGCTCGTTATTCACGGCTATCAGGCGACTGTATTCGCGCTTTTCCTCTGGGTTATCAACCTCAGCAATGAGCTCCGAGAAACCAACAATAGCGTTAAGTGGTGTGCGTATCTCGTGGCTCATATTGGCTAAGAAAGTTGACTTAAAATGGTCAGACCGTTCAGCCTTCTCTTTGGCTTGCTGCAACTCCATAATAGTACGTTTCTTTTCAGTCACATTATCAATACGTATAACGGTCCCCTCTAACTTATTCTTAGCATCATACACTGGAATAGCAACAAAATCCATCACCGCACCGTCAATGAAAGTTCTCTCTTTGGCGATGTTCTTTGTGCAAGCCATAGCGTTTTGTATTATACACCCCTCACATGGTTCATCACAATTTTTAAGGGCTTTATAACAAACATCCCCTTTATGAAATTCCTTAAAATACTTACTCAAGGTAGCACTAGTAGAGATATTTTCCCATCGTATCACATAATCGGGAGTGATATAGCCCAAACCACAATTGGCATTGTCCATGATGAGTTTATTATATCTATTTATCTGACGAAGCTCTGTCATAGCTGTCACCGCACGTTGATTACTCTGTTCTAGCTCCTCGCGATAGAAATGCTCTTTGGTAACCTCTTTTTGAGTGCCAGTGACATAGGATATCACACCATTTTCAGCCACGGCAATCTTACGAGCCTCATAATAGCGATAACCACCAGGTACACCATCTGCTTTATAACGATAGAGCACATTAACCTTTGCCTTTTTACCACTAGCTAAATCATCCATCACTTGGCAACAGAGCTGCGCATCGTCTGGGTGCATCATCGATAGATTATCCTCCATCGAAAGCCCCTCACCTGCGATAGTATTACCCGAAATAGTGAAGAACATTTTATTCTGAATATCATAAATCCAAACCGAAACCTCGCCAGCATCCATGGCCATGGACAGGTATTTCTGCGTACGTTCAAGCTCAAGTTTTTGAAGCTGATTACGCGAAATATCGCGACGCGTACCCAATAACTTAACAATATCACCCTGTTTATTTTTAACGGCCGAGACCACCATCTCAAAATAGGTCTGCTCCCCTTGTGGGGTATCTAAACCACGGATAATGATTGAATCTTTGATGCCATTGATGGAGACCTGGTGTATGAACTGCAAATAACGTTCCTTATGCAAAGGATGAATAACATCGCTTATAGCTTCTTGAGTTGTAAGTTGGCTCACACTACCCTCAGTTATATTAGCACCATAAAGTACTCTAAACTTATGAATGAGCATATCGTACTCCCAAGCCAATATATTGCCAGCCACGATGGCCATATCTAAGCTGTTGCGAATACTAAGCAACTCCATCTCCTGAATTTTTATTTTAGTGATGTCTTTATGGGTACCTAAGATATTACGAACATCACCAGAGGAGGAGAGAACAACTGTCATTGAATACTTAATGTAATGGTATTGCCCAGAAACAGGATCCAACACTCGACTAACCTCCTTCTCAGATTTGCTCTGCATGGACAATAATCGATGGTAAACTCCATTAAATGCAGCCACATCATCTGGATGCATAATGGCGATAAGGTTCTGCATAGTATCTCCATCTTTGACAAATGTACCACCATAGAGAGAGTGAAAAGCAT
This sequence comes from Mucinivorans sp., assembly GCA_036654415.1. GTDB lineage: Bacteria > Bacteroidota > Bacteroidia > Bacteroidales > Rikenellaceae > Mucinivorans. Next base: position 70,995 of record JAVVSB010000003.1, read on the forward strand.
CATCTACAATATCATAACGCCATACCGAGACATTGCTTGCCCCAATGGCCATCCCCAAATAGAGTTGGGCAGTCTCCAACTCGGTTTGGTGTTGTTTGGCTTCGGTGATATCGGCAATTGTAGTGACAATATAATCCCCCTTAACGCCTGCCGTCTGCCTTACATTAGAGATATGGTACCAACGTTTTTCGACATCATGCTCGTCATCACAACCTACGGTATCAAAATCGACGCGTTCACCAGTAAGAATGGCCTGCTGTTCGGCCAACTCCTGACGCTGATGGTCGGGATAGGTACATTTGTCCATATCACTACACCTATAAAACTTTTGGGCCGCCTCGTTCATAAAAATATATCCCTTGTCAGATTCAATATGTTTAATACACACACCCATAGACAAACTACGCATACCCATGGCCAAGACATAATCGACACACTTGCCACACCCACTAACCCGCTTGTGGTGCGCCATACGCAAAAAATGGCACAAAAGACCTTTACCATTTGAGCTATGCTCAGCATAGCATAAGGTTTGGAAACAAGCTCCATCAATATCATTGGTAGTATATTCAAAAAACAGGTCCTCAGACCTCTGATGGGAATCGGTAATATGCTGAACTATACCACCCACTTCCTGACGATAGAGTTCAATAGCTCGAGCCTCCAAATCACGTACATTAGCCCCCACAAGGTGCGAATATGGCTCCGCAAAAATTGTCGAAGATAGAGCATTGACAACCGCAGTAATATTCAACTTATCGTCAAAAACCACTGTCATAACCGAACCATGGGCCGAAAGATGCTTTTTCTGTCTAAAAATAATGTACAATAAGATAAGACTAACCAAAAGGAATAGAATAGATTGAATCAACATAATAACCATAATAATTTAGGAGTAATGGGTAACTATTTGTCAATAAAAGATACAACTAGACAAAGCTACGCTTTTTTTGATTAAAATACAACCTTTATATTCATAAATCTGCAAATTGTTTGTACGGTTTTATATTCCACGCCGCACAACTCCAAAAGTTCTGGCGAGAAGATTTTTCAAATATACAAACTCCACCCGTGGCCACTTTTATGTCGTGTAAGTGCGAAAAAGCCTCAAAATCGCCCGTAAGATATGGGGCAAAACGAATTATACCATTAGAGCTAACAAGCAACACTGTCTCATTAAGATGCTTCTGCAAAATGATATTATTGGAGAAATCAATCCAAGTGTCGATGATTTTTTGTGGCTCGACAACCCACCCGTGAGGGACAATGGCCCTTTGGTCCCATGCGCGAATAATAGCCTCTCCACGGGCAATATCACCCCCACCAAGGCGTAGAAGCACCTGTTCATCGGTTTGATTCTCGTCAGGGCCATAGTCTATTTCGGTGAACTGACTAAGAGGCGTTATAACCCTTTGTATCCCCATAGCCCCGATGGCTAATTCGGCCGTGGCCATGGTGCGAAGCAGAGGTGCCGCATAAACGGCATCAGGCACAAGATGGTTATCACGAAGGTAGAGCCCAATGCTCTGGCCTCTCTTTTGTTCGGTGAGCGGCAAATCAGTTTTGGCACCCACGCGACGCGACAGTTCGCCAGCACAAAAGGTATTGCCGTGACGCGCTATGATTAATTTTGTTGACATAATTAGATGGTTAAAATAGTTCGCCACATTCGACTATTATCTGTTCGGCACGAGCCACATCCTGCGCACTGTCAATGCCCGACATAGACCGACGACCTCGATAGTCCACATCCACCACACGCACAGGTATATGGTTATAGAGAAAACGCATCTGCTCAAGCCCCTCACAAAGTTCATAGGGTGACTGTTCAAGAGCAGTGTAGTTCAATAATGCTTGACGTGTATAGGCGTAAAGCCCTATGTGACGGCGCACAGGCGACTGCTCTAAAACGGCACGCAAAGAGTCGGCTTTACGCACGGCAGGAATGATATTCTTGCTAAAGGCCAAGGCGTAACCTAATTTATCCACCAGAACCGTAGTGCCAGAATAGGGTGTGACACGTTTGGCCTCTTGCAGAGCATCGTACTCCTGCCAACTAAGATGAAGGGCTGGAGTAAAAACCTGAGCCTCAGGGTCTTTATACCAGGCATGAATAAGCTCCTCGATAAACCATGGTGGACACAAAGGATTGTCACCCTGGAGATTAACTATCAAGTCAATAGCAGGTGTGGTAAGCTCTCGACACCGCTCAGTACCGCTATTACACTCTTTTGAAGTCAAGGCCACGGGTATATGGTTTTGGGTGCAGAAATCTAGTATACGCTTATCGTCTGTGGCAACCGTATAGAGACAATTATCATTGTTCTGGCACACATGGTCTGCTATGGCAGCCACCCGACTAATCATCTCAACACCAGCAATCTTAACCAGAGGCTTACCTGGCAAACGCGTCGAATCATAACGTGCAGGAATCACAATTAGAACTTTTTTTGGCTCCATTATACTGTCTATATTTAGGATAAATAACTATACAAACTTACTGATTTTAACGGAATTTTAAAACTATTTTTAATTTAATTAATGATTGTGTGACCAAAAAGGTATTATTATCACTATATTTGTAAAATAAAGATAAGTAGATTATTTATAAAAACAATTTGCATATGGAACTATGTTACAGATTTAAAAAGATAGCATCTGTGATTTTGCTATTTTTTTGTTTTTGCCCCTCTCCCACTATTCAAGCTAAGTCAAACTATGCTAAGGTCTCAAAATCAGATTACATACTAATTATCAATACCTACACTGAATCTTCGGATTGGAGTAATAGCTTTATACACCCAATATATGAGTCTATACTCACGGGCAAATCTGATTTAACGGTTTATACTGAGCACATGAGTATGTTGCTTATCTCGACTGAGCAAGAGTTAGACACCTACAAAAATGAGCTGTTTGCAAAATACGCCTCAAAAAAGCCACAGGCTGTTGTACTGCTAGGCAACACCCCTTGGGAGGTCTTTAGGGCTGACTTCGAAGCTCTTTGGCCAGATGTGCCAGTAATCGTATGCGCCGAGGAGCTCTACTCTGGCCCCTTGGATTACTATATACAAAAAAAAGCTATTCCCAAAGAGCAACGCGTACTACTCACTGACTACAAGGGACCACTACATCTAACACTCATCTACGACCCTATTTGCCTTAAGCAGACTATAGAGCTAATGCGAATGATGATTCCCAGAATGGATAGCATACTGTTTTTGTCAGATAAACGGTATGTTAGTGCACAAACTTTGGCGGACCTAGAAGAGTTATTATCCACTGATTACAAAGATATCACACTAGAAACCATAACGCCTAACGATATTTCAACTAACCAGATGTTCGATAAACTACGAAACGTGAGGCCCACAACAGGAATTCTCTACTTCTCGTGGTACAAGACAAACTCCTTTGCCAATAATACATTTATCACCTCCAACGACTATAAAATGTTTAGCCGTTACACCTCAGCACCAATTTTCACCCTCACTGACAAATCAATCGGACAGGTCGGCATGGTAGGTGGCTATTTTATAAATGATGAACGTATTAAACAGGCCATTACCAACGGCTTGATTGGAGCTGTCACTGGTGCACACACAGCCTCCATCACGATACAAAATTGCGGAGTTCCGACTCCAGTACTCAACTACAAAGCCTTGGTTGAAAAAGACATCCCCATTGAGCTCTGTCCATCGAACACTATATTCTATATGAAAGAATTAACGATGTGGGAACAGTATAAGGTCTGGATTATTATGGCATTTTTGGCGATTTGTGGCGGTTTTAGCTTTCTTATAATGAAAATGCAGATGATCAATCGCGTTAAAGCCAAACAAGAAGAAAAATTGTTGCTTATACAAGACTACAGTTCTCTGTTTGCCAATATGCCAGTGGCCTATATCAAAAAACAACTTATCTACGATGACAAAGGTGTCATTGTGGACTACTTAGTGACGAATGTGAATCCATGTTTTGAGCGATATTTTATAGTGGGTAGCGACTCACCTGTTGGCTTGCACGGAACCGACAGTCCATCATTTAGAGAGTTTGTTAACCTCTATAAAATCGCCATAACCGAAAACAAAGAGATTACGGCTCAATATTACCATCAAGCAAATAGCCACTATTATAGTATGGTTATTGCGCCATCAAAAATAAGTGGCTTTATGGACGTGTTCTATGTGGATAACAACGAGCTGGCCACAACTCAGCAGATGTTGAGTACACTAAACCATAAATTGGCAATGGCACTCGATGTGGCCAACATAACCCCATGGAGGTGGGATTTGGAAAGCCAGACCATCACTTGCGACATTAATAAAGCAACGGGCACAATTTCGGATGACCCGTCAGAGGAGCACCTGACGGTGCCTTACCGTGAATATTTTTCAAAAATCTGTAAACGAGACCTGCCTCGCGTACGTAAGGCCTACGAGGATTTGATAGCGGGTAAAACTAGTAAAATCAGAGAAGAGTATCGCGTCTTTGTGCAACAAGACCACAAACGTCGCTACGACTGGATTGAGGCTCAAGCCGTAGTCGACCGTCGTGATGATAACGGCAAACCTCTATCACTCATAGGCTCTTCACTAGTTATATCATCGCGTAAAAAGATGGAGGCAGACTTAATGGATGCAAAAGACCGTGCCGAGGAGTCCAACCGACTGAAATCGGCCTTCTTGGCCAATATGAGCCACGAAATACGCACACCACTCAACGCCATTGTAGGTTTTTCAGAGGTGTTGGCATCAGCCGAGACCGAGGATGAAAAACGCGAATATGTAAGCATTATCGAGAATAACAACACACTGTTGCTACAGCTAATTAGCGATATTCTGGACCTATCTAAAATCGAAGCTGGGACTCTTGAATTTAACTATTCAGATGTAGATGTAAACGATTTACTTTCAGAACTAGAGACCTCGTTTAAGATGCGTGTGGGCGATGGACCTGTCAAAATCATTAGCGAACTACCACTGAATGATTGTTGTATATGTACTGACAAAAATCGTGTGACTCAGGTCGTTATCAACATTGTAAACAACGCCATAAAATTCACCAAGCAGGGAAGTATCCGCTTTGGTTACCAAGTACGAGACGACGGAACTATCTATTTCTACGTAAAAGACACGGGTTGTGGAATTGCCAAAGAGAATATAGAGTCTGTTTTTGGACGATTTGTAAAACTGAACAACTTTGTGCAGGGTACGGGGCTGGGGCTATCCATATGTCAGACCATTATAAACCACATGGGCGGTCAAATTGGCGTAGAATCTGAAAAGGACAAAGGCTCTACATTCTGGTTTACACTACCTTACTCCCCTGTAGCCCAGCCTGCTGAAACAGTAGTTAGAGAACCACAGCAGCGAGTGGTCGAAAAAACAAAACTCACGGTACTCATTGCCGAAGACAACGCCAGCAACTTCAAACTCTTTGAGGCTATCTTACAAAAAGAGTACACCATATATCACGCCTGGGATGGCCAACAAGCCGTTGATATGTTCAAGGAGCACCGTCCACACATTGTTCTGATGGATATTAATATGCCAAAATTAAATGGCTATGAGGCCACACAGGAGATACGTAAAATATCGGCCATTGTTCCTATCATTGCCGTGACAGCCTATGCTTATACCTCGGATGAAAAACGCATTAAAGAGAGTGGATTTGATGGCTACACAGCCAAGCCTATCAATTCGCAAATGTTAAAATCGCAGATGGTGAATCTGTTAAAAAGGCAACTCATATTCATATAGCCTCCGCGGTACGAGCAAGAGAAGAGGCTCTCCAATCAATGGAGAGCCTCTTTCCCTTTGTAACGCACTGTTAATCAATACTTGTGTTTCGACAAAACACTCAACTCCTACATACAGGAGACTAGTCGCCGCCGATAAAAATTTTCCCTAACGACTATTCTTGCGTTTTTCAGGGATGAGTAGATATTTCAAAATAGATGAGGTTGTCTATAATTGATAAATACAATTATGGGCAACCTCATTTTTCATATCATGCAATCACAACTAACTATCGATGATCGTCGTCCGGATTTTTAGGAAAATCAGGACACTTGGATTCATTAAGTTTAAGCCACTTACTCCATCCGGTAGCTTTATCGAATGCAAGTGCTTCGTAAGCTCCATTATTATAGCCGTTATCATCCCATTCGACCTTATTAAAGGCAGTAATACTCCATGAAATGTTTTTACCAAGTTCTCCAATATCGTCACGGAAAATAATAGCCTGACCCATCGCCGTTCTAAGGTCTTGTAAATACTCTTGCAGCCTAGGATTATTGCTATACTTGGCAAGTAACGATACATAGCAGTCGATATCATACAAAGGATAATCCTTATCATAAATATAAGTGTCTATCAAAGCCATGTCATACCCCTCTTTGTATTGGTTGTAGGTTGAAACAAGCTCCTGAGACACTTTCTTCATTACTTCATTGACTGCCGACACCTTATTCAGACGTGTGAAAACAATATCTGATGCATCCACGTCACCTCTGTAATAAGACACTAGGTCATTGCCGTATTTAGCAAGAGCTGTTTCGGGATTGGCATCGCTGCTTAGGGCATTACGAAGAAAGGTATATTGCCCCCCGTAAATACTATGATTGGACATCAGTGCGTAATCAGCTACCGAGGTAAGACCAGTGAGATTCTCGATACACCCCATCAGGCAAGCATCGTAGTGGATCACATCAAGCTTGACCCCTGACAATGCAACCCCTTTAGCCACTTCATCAAGCGACATAGGCATATTATTGAGATTGTCGTCGAATATTGCACCCCTCTGTTTAGGTCCATCATCTGCTGGCGACCATCCGCCGCCATGATTCCAAAAAAGAAGAATATACTTTTTGGCCGGGTATCTCTCTTTACTCCATTTAATAAAGTCAGCGAGAGTTTCGGGTTTGTAAAGAGGAGTTGAAACACTCATTACTTCCAGGTTTTCAACACCATTCTCGACGAAGTCCGGCTTTATTGGGGTTGGCTTGATTTTTTTTGGAGTATTTAACAAGCCATGTCATAGGAACGTTGCTCACTTTAGCCTCGATGGCTTCCTCGATACGAGTATCCAATACATCATCCAGATTACCTCCAGCACAACCGTATACCATAACAGTATAGTCAGATAGCGTAGTAGGCTGCGGGTCGTCGCCACCGTTCTTATTACAACTCACCATAAATAGTGATACTGATACGACCAGGGCAAAAAATGTTTTTAATTTCATATAAATAGTTTTTTTAGTTTAAGGGGGGTTCTACAATTTGATTTTTTGCGGTTGAATTGAGAAAAAGAACCCTTCACTTACTCAGTGCAACCGTTTTGACGCTGCAATGGTAGTAAAAAATTTGAATCGGTACAAATGTTTTTTACATTTTTCCCGAATCTTTCTTTCAGTACTTTCCTTTAGTATTCCCAGTCTGACAATCTGCTCGTAGCGGAATAAATTGTAAGTCAAGTTCATCAAGCCCAGAATGCCCGTTGCGCGAGCGGAGAGTCTCTTTTGTGTTATTTATCGTAAGGAATGGTAAACCAAAAACGCGACCCAACACCATATTCCGAATCCACGCCAATTTGGCCACCAAACTGTTCGACTAAAGTTTTACATATAGAGAGCCCCAACCCTGTACCCTGAATAAAAGAGTTTAGTTTGGTAAAACGGTCGAAAATGGTCTGTGTCAAACCTGGCTGTATGCCAATACCTGTGTCTTGAACCGAAATTTCAAGCTGGGTCTGCTGAGAAATTAATTTATAGCTGATTTGAATTGAACCGTGCTCAGTAAACTTAATGGCATTGGTTACAAAGTTGGTAATGACCTGGTGAATACGATTTTCATCACCTGTCAAAATGTACTCTGGCAGCGTTTCGTCAAAGAGAACTGGCACATTGGCATCATCGCGCATAGAACACGATGTGGCAATACGACTACAAAGCAGATGGATATTCAGGGGTGCATAATTAAACTCCAAAACATGCGCCTCGATTCTGGATAAATCGAGAATGTCGGAGATAAGTTGCAAAAGAAGTTTATTGTTTTTGTGAATAATAGTCAGGTACTCTTTGCGTTCCTCTATCGAGGTATCCTCTTCGAGCAACAAATCCGAAAAACCAATAATGGCATTGAGCGGAGTGCGTATCTCGTGGCTAATATTTGCCAGGAACGAAGTCTTAAACTTGTCGCTTTGCTCGGCCTTCTCCTTAGCCTCTAGTAGTTCAGCCTCTTTATTTATAAATTCTGTAATGTCCCACGAGACACCCATAACCAAAGGCAATTTATCACCCTTCGAAGGAATCAAAGTCTTGAGACTACGTGTGATGTGACGAACGCCATCGGCTCCATGAAAACTCTCATCGAGCTCAACGGGCTTACCATGCTTGAGAATACTTAAATCAGACTTGTAGAAATAGTCGGCCTCAGCCGCGCTGGGTAGTATTTGGGCATCGGTACGACCAATAGCATCCTCAGAAGAGATATTGAGATGGTCAGCTATGGCCTTGTTCCAGTAGAGGTAGCGGAACTCATTGTTGGGGTCCTTCACAAAAACATAGACTGGAATATTATCAAGTATGGCCTGCATCAAAGTGTTAAGCTCATCAATACGCCGCTCGTTCTGTCTACGGCGCGTGATATCTTCAATACGAACCACACCACCCAAAAGATTACCAGCGTTGTCAAAAACAGGATTAGCCACAATTTCTACCACCTTATTATTAGGAGTAATCTGCGAAGACTCACACATCCTACTATGCAACATTTTCGTCAGAGGACAATCCTCACAGGGCTCATCGAGCCCATAGGCAGTGTGGTAACAAACCTTATTGGGCACAAAACAGTTGACACCATATATACTAGCCACAACTTTGGATGACTCCCACTGAACTATATAATTAGAATCGACATAGAGCAGGGCTGAAGAGAGGTTATTCATCACTAAATCGCGCTGCGCAGCCAAAACAGAACTATGTTCATTGGCCTCTATCAACTTTAACTCAGTCTCTTTGTGGTGCGAAATCTCGACATTAACAGCCACCACTTCAATGGAGTTGTTCTCGGGCTCATACTTAGTAACCACCACATTATGGTATACCCATTTATAGGAATCGCCATGGCACACTTTTAACTCTTGTCGTATAGAGCGTAACTGGCCACTCCTAATTTTTTGAAATGCATCCAATAAGTGCCCCCTATCATTGGGACAAACATGGTCAAAATGAGAAATTATATAGCCAATGGGGGTGTCGGTTGTTTCGCCAATATTGGCGTACCAATGGTCGATGGCAAAACCCTTCTGGGACAACATATCCCACTTACAATAACCAATATTGGCAAAGCCAATGACCACCGAAAATAGATTTTTAAGGTCCTGCACTTCATTGTACGCCTGCACTTTCTCGGTGTCATCAATGTAAATCAACAGATAATGCGAAACCTTGTTACGCTCATCGTGCATTGGCATACATTTGACACGGATGTCGCGTACACCGCTGCGAGTGGAGTGATATTGTAATCTTTCGCTCTCAAAATCATATTTCAGAAAAGCTTCAAATTGCTCCCCTTGGCGAAGTTGTTTTTTAAATTCATCGGGGGCGTTGTTGCTTTCAAAAAGGTTAAGGCCAATGACCTGTTCTGGAGAGTCTATGCCAAAAATCTCCATCGCTTTTTGGTTAATATCAACCAGGATGCCATCCTGGTCGTAGAGTTCAATACCCACAGGCATTGAACGATATATCTTATTGAGCAATGAGGCACTATGACGAGAAAGGACAACAGAGGAGCGAACTGGGTCAGGCTCTGTATTTTCAATACGCATAAAGCCACTGACCTTATCTGAATTACTGTCAGAGGTGATGATAACTTCAAAAAAATATTTAATCTCATGTAGCGTTAACTGCACATGGTAATCAGTAGACTCTATTGCGGGCCATAACCCCACCACACGCTGCACTTCGGCACGTTGCAAATCAGAACTAATAGAGTTAAGAAAATCATTGAAATCGAACTCGGTAGAATGAGTCTGTAATAAATCAGACAAATTACTATCAATGGTCACACGCCTGGACTTGAGATTCACACTCCAGAGCCCTGCTCGTAGTACTTTGCATAAATCTTGATATTGGTTTTCCATTCAATATGCTGTTTTTATAACATACCTCATACAGTCTGCAAATGTACGAAAAAATAGTTATTATTAATACATAAAAATTAATGTCTATTATTGACAGCTATTAAGAGTGGGAAATTATCATTTAAAAAATTATTTAAAAACTCACTTTATTAATAAATACACTAAGAAACAGCATATTACAAAAAATCAACTATTTCAAAGCAACGCATGAATAAAAAGAATATTTGCAATTAAGAATTTTAAATGTTAGCTTTGTCTACACATACGAAATGGCATGTATCACTTATGACAAAAACTAAACAAATTCTTATCGCAGGAGGGTCTGGTTTTATTGGCTCCCATTTATGTCGTAGATTATTGGATATGGGGCACACGGTTTATTGTATTGATAATTTCTTTACTGGCCACAAAAGAAATGTAGCTCCATTGCTATCTAATCCCCGTTTTACACTCATTGAGCACGATGTACAACAACCATACGAGTGCCCGAAAAACCTTGATGAGATTTATAATTTAGCTTGTCCTGCCTCGCCAATTCACTACCAAGAGGACCCCATCCAAACATTTATGACCTCAATAATGGGAGCCAGCAATATGTTATCTTTGGCACGCAAATGTGGAGCAAAAATAATGCAGGCCTCGACAAGTGAGGTCTATGGCGACCCTGTATGTCATCCTCAACAAGAGAGCTATTTGGGTAACGTGAACCCCGTAGGGTTACGCTCATGCTACGACGAGGGTAAACGCGGAGCTGAAACTCTGTTTATGGATAACTATCGCCAGTGGGGGGTAAGAATCAAAATAATTCGTATTTTTAACACATATGGGCCCAATATGTGCCCCTGTGGCGGGACGCCGGCTACACGGTGGTGATCACCAGCGACCACGGCATGAACGCTGATAAATACCACAACAGCTCCACCCCGGAGGAACGCCAGGTACCCGCATGGCTGGTGAGCG
>JAVVSB010000004.1:0-52940 GCA_036654415.1 Mucinivorans sp.
TCGCGCTAATTGCTCCACAAACTCTTTGTCTTCTTGACTCTTGTATGGCGCAGGTAGCTTTATATCCGTCTCCTGGGCCGTCAAAGCCCCCAAAGTCTGAACAATAAAACTCAGCGCATACTCAACATTATCGACCCAAAAAATAGAACGCTCTTCAATTTCTTGTTCAAAAAGCGGATTATCTTCGATATGGTGCAGATAAAAATCGATGGCCATACGGCGGTGGTCCTCGAAAGTTACATCTTTTTTGTCCATATATCGTTTAAAATAATCGCTCGCACACATCTCATTGTAAACATCTTTAATAAGAGTGTCGGCCGAAATCCAACTCTGCTGAGCCAAAGCCTTTTTAAGATTCTCACTCTGTCCAAGAAGCACCACTACTGGATTTTCAACAAATCGCAGATTAGGATTTTTTTCCGATTCACTTGGCAACTGCTTACTGAGCCCTATATCAATTCTCCCCTGTGCATAATCACGCACAGCAACAATAAAAGAAAAAGTCAATATATATAGTTCATAACACCGCTGGGCACTCAACAAAACCTCTGAATAGGTATTTTCAATGGTTTGTCCAGGTTTACTTAAATGAGAATAAAGCCCCTGAACAACCTTGATTCTTAATAATCTACGTGATAACATACTTAATGGTAATTATTCCAAAAATTCTTATTTCCCTTCTTTTAGAATAGGAATATTAATACTCGTCTTCATTGAAAAAGAAATCGTCCTTACTTGGATAATCAGGCCATATATCCTCTATACTTTCGTATACATCCCCCTCATCCTCTACTTCTTGTAAATTTTCAATCACCTCCAAAGGTGCGCCTGAGCGAATAGCAAAGTCAATAAGCTCATCTTTGGTAGCTGGCCAAGGTGCATCCTCCAAACGTGATGCTAATTCGAGTGTCCAATACATTTCAGTACCTTGTTTTAAGTTAAAAAATTATTAGCGCAAAAGTACTCTTTTTTTTCGATATTCAAAGCTTTTATTTATAAAAATGGGGTGGTTCAGTGGCGATGAGCAATCCATTTACTCTCTGTAGCCCCCAACTCCTGCGAAAGCCTACGACCCAAGGCATAAAGATAATCCGAGAGGCGATTCAGGTAGCTTAGCAGTGTGGGTGGCACATTACCCTGTTGGCTAAGGCTTACCGCACGACGTTCAGCGCGACGCGCCACCGTACGGCAAACATGGGCATAACTAACCACAGGAGCCCCAGTGGGTAGAGTGAAATAGTGCAACTCAGGCAACCCATCCAACAGAACGTCTGTCCAACGCTCCATTTGAGCCACATTTTCATCGGTTATCTGTGGTAATTTATCGAGCGTTGTATCTTCGCTGGCCATCAAAGCCCCACAATCCATCACTCGGCTCAGTATTTCACTAAGTTCTGCTCTATGACCACTCTCCAAAGGTAAAATATCGTATAGATAGCCCAAATGAGCCATCAACTCATCTATTGTGCCATAAGCCTCTAATCGTGGGTCAGCCTTGCTCACTCGAGTACCACCCACCAGGGATGTACTGCCGCTGTCTCCTTTCCGTGTATAAATTTTCATTACTGTTTTTTTGCTAAAGCAGGGTGCTCATTAACCACGTCCGACTCTATGAGCCCATCCCTGAGGCGCACAATACGTCGAGCATGTAGGGCTATATCCTCTTCGTGAGTCACCACGATGAGTGTGTTGCCCAATTCGTATATCTTTTCAAAGAGGTGCATAATATCAATTGAGGTTTTGGTATCCAAATTCCCAGTTGGTTCATCTGCCAAAATTATTGCAGGATTATTTATTAAAGCTCGTGCCACAGCCACCCTCTGACGTTGCCCCCCAGAAAGTTCGTTTGGTTTATGCTCCATCCTATCCTCCAAGCTGACACTCACCAAAGCATTGTGAGCCCTGTCCAACCTACCTTTCTTACTCACACCCGAATAGATAAGTGGCAAAGCTACATTTTCCAACGCTGTATAGCGAGGTAATAGATTGAAAGTCTGAAATATAAAACCTATCTCCTTATTACGTACATCCGCCAGCTCATCCTCATTCATCACACTCACATCCGTTCCATTGAGAATATAATGACCCGAGGTAGGGGAGTCCAAACACCCCAAAATATTCATCAACGTAGATTTTCCTGAGCCAGATGGCCCCATAATAGCCATATAGTCGTTCCGAAAAATTTTCAGATTTACCCCTGCCAGAGCATCTACCCTTTGGTCGCCTACCTGATAACTCTTCTTTATATCGACAATATCGATAACCTCTTGTTTCATAAATTCTTAATAAACTTTACAATCTCATTAACCAGATGTATGTCAATAGGTATTGTTGGATTAATATAGGTGGCCATCTGCATCTGTTTATCGATTGATGGACAATTTTTAAGTACATGATTCATACCTGCAATGACACGAAGTCTGGCATGTGGATTAGCTGCGGCAAGTAATCTAGCATCTTCCATTCGCACCTGAATGTCGGCATCACCTTGAACAATCAACACTGGCACGCCCACTTTACGAATCTCGAATTGCGGATTATGACGCATCATCGAAATAAGATAGTTCTGAACCGAAGGACGGAACAGAGAGACCAAAAAAAATGGCACTCGACTGACTTTAAGGCCCTGCTGCAGCGAATCAATGATAGAGTAGGCTATGTCTCGAATTTGGGGCGGTTGCTCTCCGAGTTGATCTTTGAGCACTTGGTCAAAAGTGCGACCAGGGCCAGCAATCGACACCACGCCACCTACTTTAGCTCCACTGGCGGCTGCCGACATTGCGATGAGTGACCCCTCGCTATGACCAATAAATACGACCTTCTGGAAACGACCATCTCGCACCATTTTATCGGCCCATCCTTTAGCGTCACTGATGTAATCATTTAGTCGAATATCGTTTTCTGTAGGAGCTGCATCACGCGAGGAGGCAATACCACGCTTGTCGTAACGCACGGTGGCGATATTTTTACAGGCCAAGGCCTGCGAAAGCATCAAAAGAGAGTTATTGCGCATCATTATCTGATTCCCATCGCGGTCAGTGGGACCAGAGCCAGCAATAATAATGGCCACGGTAGTTGAACTATCACCAGCTGGCACAAATAAAGAACCATAAATATCCCCCGAAGGTGTATTAAGCACTATGGCTGACTGTCGCCCTTGGGCCATAGAACTCATAAAAGTCCCAACGAACAAAATCAAAATCAAGCTATTGCGAATAATCATAATATCAATATTAATTCATATATAATAACTCCGATAAGGTATTATTTATTACCTTTGAATCACCATTTATATGATTTCTTACTTTAGTAACGTTATTAATATACAAATTTAACATATTATTTCACAATGAAAAAATTAATTTTAAGCCTCACCTTGGCTTTCTTCATGTTTCAGAGCTTTGCTCAAGAACAACAACCCAGTAGACCATATGTAGAGGTTAGCGGTAGTGCTTTTACTATGTTGCAGCCCAACAGAATCGACATCTCCATCACCTTGAGTGAAGCCCCAAGCAAGGGTAAAATAACACTCTCCGCTCAACAAGAGAGTCTTTCAAAGGCCCTTAAAGAGGCTGGTATAGATATTGAGAAACAGCTTGTGGTAGTAAGCCAATCGTCGGCCATTGAGAAAAAAACAATAGCCTATCAGTTCAAAAACTACCAGTTAACACTAACCTCTGCCGATGAGCTCTCGACCGTATTCAATGCCTTCGACCAAAATGGCATCACTACAGCCGAGGTGACCCGTATGTGGAACAATACCCAAGCCGAGGTTGAGCAAGGACTCAAAATTCAAGCCGTTAAAAACGCTAAAGCCACAGCTTCAGCTCTTAGTGACGCCATCGGGCAGAAGATAGGCAAGGCCATCTATATTCAAGACTACTCCTATTCTACGCCTCAATTCGACAATGTTATGGTGCGCGGCCTAGCCAAGGCTAATACGGCAGCTGTAGAACCAGAATCATTTTCACAATTACAAGTTAAAAGTATACGCTTGAAGCAAAGTGTGATGGTTCGCTTTATCTTAGAGTAACCCCATTGGGGATGTATGCATAAAAATAAGCTGTACATTGCTGTACAGCTTATTTTTTATGGTCCTTTGGGATGCCAAAAATAACATTGGCACTTCAGATGTTCTACAATCAGGTATTCATCCCACCGCAACAGTTAATCACCTGACCGCTAACATACCCCGACAGTTCGGACCCTAAGAACACGCACACACGTGCCACATCCTCAGGCGTACCGCCACGACGCAAAGGAATCTTGGCAGCCCAAGCCGCACGTACATCCTCAGGTAGTTGACCTGTCATTTCGGTGATAATGAAACCTGGGGCCACAGCATTACAACGGATACCACGCGAGCCCAACTCCTGAGCCACCGATTTAGTAAAACCAATCAAGCCTGCTTTCGAGGCCGAGTAGTTGGCCTGGCCAGCATTACCAGAAACCCCAACCACAGAACTCATATTGATGATGGAGCCACTTCGTTGCTTCATCATGGCTGGAATAACAGCCTTAGTGAGATTAAAAGCTGATTTGAGGTTGACCCCGATAACCAAATCCCACTGCTCTTCGCTCATACGAAGCAACAGACCATCACGGGTAATACCTGCATTGTTAACCAAAATGTCGATATGGCCAAAATCTTTCAAAATTTCAATAACAACATCCTGCGCATCAGTGTATTTACTGGCGTTACTTGTGTATCCTTTGGCTTTAACACCAAGGGCCTCAATCTCTTTTTGGGTGGCCTGAATAATCTCAGGGGCCGCAAGGTCAGTGAAAGCTATCTGAGCACCCTGCCCCGCATATTCCAAAGCAATAGCCTTGCCAATGCCCCGGGCTGCGCCTGTTATCACGGCGACTTTTCCTTCGAGTAATTTCATATTGAAGTAAATTTATATGTTTACGAACTACAAATATAACTATTTTTTGTTGAATGCGCAATACCTTCGGCCTATATTTTTTTCCAAAGCCCTAAAATAAAATTGCAGTTCGTAAAGGTGGTAATTTCCCTCTGGGAAAAGCATACTCAGTTTTGGAAAAAAGTACTCCTTGGCATTGATACCATCCACTATCAACACATGGTTTATCGTATCAATCTGAGTACCGACTAAGCCACGCACCTCATTCTTGAGTTCACCTTGAGAGGAAATCCACACCGATCCTGGATTAGTTGACCTATCAGCCTTGGTGGTGTCAGTACACCAATTTAGTGGATTGATACAACAACGAGTATGGTCCAAAATTGGAGCCTCAGCCTCTACGGTGGCCACACTATTATAGAGCACCGTAACACCTATATCTATACTATCTTTGGCTGGTTTGATATAGGGCGAGCACATATCCTGCTCAGTAAGTTCAAAGCCTATTGGGTAGGCTGCCACCAAGCGAGAAGCTATCTCGGGAGTGAATGAATTTTTGAGCAGCTCGATAACCCCCTTAGCCCCCTGAGAATGGCCAGCTAGAACAAAAGGCCTACCTTGATTGAGGGTCTTGATATAGTAGTCAAAAGCACGTTTAATATCCTCGAAGGCATATCCAAAAAAGCGACTATTAATCTGGTCGACCCCAAGGGCCCAACTTTGGATAGTTATCTGGCGATAATACGGGGCAAAATAGTTGGCCCCAGCCTTGTCAGCAAATAGACGATAACCCAACCACAAAGAGTTATCAGCTGACGAGCGTTGAGCACCATTATCCGTGTCCATGTAACAACACAACTCCCCTGTTGGCGTTGTCCAATCGAACACTACGGTGGGGTAGATGAAAAAGACATCAAACTCGCCCTCTCTTCCTTGGAGAGAATCGCCCTTGAACCAACTACGCAAAGAGCTGTAATCTGGAGCTATTGGTGTTTGAATCGCCTGGTTTGCTTCTTCTTGAGCCAAAGTGGTGCAAACCAAAAACAGGCTTAAAATAAATGTCAGAAGTTTTTTAAATATCATTTTTTTATTTTACTAGTGCCAACTCCAACACCTCATCCAGGGTAGAAACGTAATGGAATTCAACACCCTTAACGTAGTTTTCCTTAATATCCAAAATATCTTTACGATTTTCTATAGAAAGTAGAATGTCGGTAACTCCAGCTCGTTTTGCCGCCAAAATTTTCTCTTTAACTCCACCAACAGGCAACACCTTACCACGGAGTGTAGTCTCGCCAGTCATAGCTATTTTAGCCCGCACCTTACGGTCGCTAAAAACCGAAGCTATAGCCGTAACCATTGTAATACCAGCCGAGGGACCATCTTTTGGTATTGCCCCCTCGGGCACATGAATATGAATATCGTTCTGCTCAAATTTTGCAAAATCAATACCCAACCTCTCGGCATTAGCCATCACCCATCCCAAAGCTATAGAGGCCGACTCTTTCATCACCTCACCAAGGTTACCTGTCAATATCAAATTGCCTTTACCCTTATTAAGCGAGGACTCAATATATAGTATTTCGCCCCCAACCTCAGTCCAAGCCAAACCAGTAACAACGCCTACATTAGCCTCATTATTCTGTTTCTCATCAATATAACGAGGCACACCCAATATTTTCTCAACATCAACCTCACTAAGCGATACATTAAACATCTCATCCATACCGATACTTTTGGCTCTGTGGCGAACCACCTTGGCCAACAATTTATCCAACAGACGTACACCCGATTCTCTAGTGTATTCCGAAATAATTTTCTCCAACACCGACCGTTTAATCTTAAGCTGCTTAGATGTAACCCCATGAGCAGATAACTGCTTGGGCAATAAGTGTTTAGCTGCTATTTCACATTTCTCTTCCAAAAGGTATCCACTGACGTTTATCATCTCCATCCTGTCACGTAGAGCCGAAGAAATATTGCCAATATTATTGGCTGTAGCAATAAAGAGCACCTTACTTAAGTCATACTCAATGTCGAGATAATTATCGTGAAAAGTACTGTTTTGCTCTGGGTCCAACACCTCAAGCAAAGCCGAGGCTGGGTCTCCGTGAACCGACTGCCCAACCTTGTCAATTTCGTCAAGAATAATCACAGGATTTGAAGTGCCAGCACGACGAATAGTCTGCAAAATACGCCCTGGCATAGCCCCAACATAGGTCTTACGGTGGCCACGTATTTCAGCCTCATCGTGCATACCACCTAATGAGATACGACCAAAAGTACGCCCCAAAGAGGCTGCCACTGACTTACCTAACGATGTTTTACCCACACCAGGGGCCCCATAAAGACACAAAATAGGCGATTTTAAATCTCCCTTGAGCTTGAGTACGGCCAGGTGTTCCAATATTCTATCCTTCACGTCATCTAGGCCAAAATGGTCAGCATCAAGATGCTTTTTGGCACGACGTAAATCCAAATTATCCTGGCTGTACTCGTTCCAAGGCAGTTCCAAAAGCAATTCCAAATAATTGAGTTGAACCGAATATTCCGATACGGCTGAGTTCATCCTATCCAAACGGGTCATCTCTTTCTCAAAAATATCGGCCACCTCCTTACTCCACTTCTTAGTTTTAGCCTTCTCGCGCATCTCATCGAGTTCCTTTTCTGGGTCATCGGACCCCAACTCCTCTTGTATGGTACGCATCTGTTGGTGGAGGAAATATTCGCGTTGCTGCTGGTCCATATCCTCCTTGACTTTGCTCTGTATCTCATTACGGAGCTCCAATAGTTGATGTTCACGCACCAACACCTCAAGCAACTTGCGCGCCCGAGCCACCAAACCAGGGGTTTCGAGCAGAGCCTGCCGCTCGGTATCGGCCAATTCAATATTGGAACTAATAAAATTAATCAGGCCTCGCTTACTGTCGATATTCTTAATGGCAAAAGTGGCCTCCTGAGGCATTGTAGGGCTGATAGAAACTATCTTAAGTGCCATATCCTTAACACTGTCGACCAAGGCATTAAGCTCCGAAGAGTTACTCTTGGCTGGGATATCTTTGAGTGGAGTGACCGAAGCCTTAAAATATGGCTCTGAACTGACCCACTCACGTACCTCGAACTTTTCTATCCCGTGTAAAATCACAGTCAATGAGCCACCTGGCATCTCCAAAATCTTGAGCACACGGGCTGCCGTACCAACGGTGTACATATCCTCGGGCGAAGGGTTATCCACCCCAGACTGTTTTTGCAGAATGGCTCCAATAATACCACCCTTACGCTCCACATCTCTCACCAAACGAACTGAACGCTCACGCCCAACAGTTATTGGGGTTATCGCTCCTGGGAAAAGCACCGAACTGCGCAGGGCCATCACTGGAATTATATCGGGCAGAATAGTGTTTTGCGGAACATCCATATCATCGTCCGAAATAATGGGAATAACTTGATTGTTGCCTTCCAGTAATTCGGAGATAGACTCCAAGTGTTCATCTATATTGAGTTTCTTTGACATATTTCTTTTGTTGTAGTTGTGAGGACAAAGGTACTTCTTTTTGCTAAAAAAATTATACCTTTGTCGTTTGTAAACGCTAATCACTTTGCAAAAAGTATGCAAAACCATTTCAAACTGACATTATGACAGAGATAGCTGCCAAATACGACCCAGCCAAGGCCGAGAATTATTGGTACACCTACTGGATGGAAAAAGGATTTTTCCATTCAGAACCCGACAACCGTACACCATACACCATTGTCATTCCGCCTCCTAATGTAACGGGGGTGCTCCACATGGGCCATATGCTCAACAATACCATTCAGGATGTGTTAGTCCGTAGAGCTCGTATGCGTGGGCTCAACGCCTGTTGGGTCCCAGGCACCGACCACGCCTCGATTGCCACCGAAGCAAAAGTGGTACAAAAACTGGCTGCCGAAGGCATAACCAAGGCAGACCTAACGCGCGAAGAATTTCTAGAACACGCCTGGCAATGGAAAGAGAAACACGGGGGAATAATACTGGAACAGCTCAAAAAACTGGGTGCTTCATGTGACTGGCAACGTACTAAATTCACCATGGATGAGCCACTTAGCCGTAGTGTAATCAAAGTTTTTGTTGACCTATACAATAAAGGTAAAATTTATCGCGGCGTGCGCATGGTCAACTGGGACCCCGTAGCACTGACAGCATTAAGCGACGAGGAGGTAATCTACCACGAGCAACAAGGTAAATTATACTATTTGCGCTATAAAATAGAGGGCCAGAACAATTATGCCGTTGTGGCCACCACGCGACCCGAAACGATTATGGGTGACACAGCCATGTGCATCAACCCTAATGACCAAAAAAACACCCATCTCAAGGGCAAACGGGTCATTGTACCTCTAGTTGGACGTTCAATCCCCGTTATTGAGGACGAATATGTGGATATAGATTTCGGGACTGGCTGTCTTAAAGTCACCCCAGCTCACGATGTGAATGACTATATGTTGGGCGAAAAATATGGTCTTAAAGCCATTGATATTTTCAACGACAATGGCACACTCAACAACAACGGAATGATGTATGCAGGGCAAGACCGTTTTGCAGTACGAACCCAGATTGTCAAAGACTTAGAGGCCGCAGGGCTAATAGAAAAGGTGGAAGATTACACCAATAAAGTAGGTACCTCGGAACGAAGCGGAGCAGTGATTGAACCTAAACTCTCGATGCAGTGGTTCCTCTCGATGGAGCAGTTGGCTCAACCTGCTCTAAAGGCTGTAATGGAGGATACAATTAAACTCTATCCCGATAAATTTAAAAACACCTATCGCTATTGGATGGAGAATGTCAAGGATTGGTGTGTCTCTCGTCAATTGTGGTGGGGGCAACAAATTCCTGCCTATTATCTGCCTCAAGGTGGTTATGTTGTGGCTGAAACTCCAGAGCAGGCTTTAGAATTAGCCCGCACAAAGAGCGGCAATAGTGCTCTGCAAATGCGTGACCTGCGTCAAGACCCAGATGTTTTGGATACTTGGTTTAGCTCGTGGTTATGGCCAATATCCGTCTTTGATGGTATCAACAATCCAGATAATAAAGATATTAACTACTATTATCCTACAAATGACTTAGTTACCGCTCCCGAAATTCTATTTTTCTGGGTGGCACGCATGATTATTGCAGGTTATGAATACCGAGACCAGAAACCTTTCCAAAATGTGTATCTCACAGGTATTGTACGCGATAAGTTACGTCGCAAGATGAGTAAATCACTCGGTAATTCGCCCGACCCTCTGGATTTAATTGCCAAGTATGGAGCCGATTCGGTACGTGTTGCCATGATGCTCTGCTCATCGGCTGGGAATGATATTATCTTTGACGAAAGCCTTATTGAGCAAGGACGTAATTTTGGCAATAAAATTTGGAACACATTTCGTCTGCTGAAAATGTGGGACATCTCAGATTCTGTGTCGCAACCCAGAAGTTCCACTGTGGCCATAGAGTGGTTCCAAAATCTTATGAATAAGACAATTAGTGAAATAGATGAGGATTTCAAGAGCTACCGTATTAGCGATGCGCTGATGAAACTCTACAAACTGTTTTGGGATGATTTTTCGGCTACCTATCTCGAAATTATCAAGCCTGCCTATGGGCAACCCATTGACAATAATACCATTACCACTACAATTGGGTTCTACGAGACCCTGCTTCAGCAGCTTCACCCCTATATGCCTTTTATAACCGAAGAGATATGGCACCATATCGCTCAACGCAGTGAACATGACTGTATTATGGTAAGTCAATATGCACCTCTAGGTACGTTCGATAATGGTATTATCGAACGCACCTCTTTGGCCATGCAGGTGATAACGGCAGTGCGTGGAATACGTGCCAAGAAAAACATCCCGCTTAAGGAGCAACTTAAATTGATAGTTATCCGTGACGAAAATTTCCCCGAAGAGTTTAGTTCAGTTATTACCAAATTGGCCAACATCTCCAACGTTGAATTTGTATCCGACAAACCATCGGGAACTGCAGCGTTTATTGTCAAAACAACCGAATATTTCGTACCACTGGCAGGGGCAATTAATATCGACGATGAAATTGAAAAACTGACAAAAGAGTTGAAATACGCTCAAGGCTTTTTAGAAAATGTACTTAAAAAGCTCTCTAATGAACGTTTTGTACAAAATGCCCCAGCCAAAGTTCTGGAGACCGAATACGCCAAAAAGTCAGATGCTGAAGGTAAAATTAAAGCCATTGAGGAACAACTATCAGAATTAAAAGGGAAATAGCATTGAAAACAGCAGTAGTCATACTCAATTGGAACGGGAGACAATTCTTGGAGATTTTTCTAAAAATGGTGGTTGAACGTTCCGTGGGTGCTGATGTGATTGTGGCCGATAATGGTAGCTCAGATGACTCATTGGAGTATCTCAGGGCCAATTTCCCAGCAATACGTATTATTGCCTTGAAGAACAACTACGGATATACTGGAGGATACAATAGAGTTCTTCAAATAATTGACAATCAATACGTTGTTCTGCTAAATTCGGATATTGAACCTGCTGTCAATTGGCTCATGCCATTAGAAAAACTAATGGATGCCCAGGCTCAAGTGGTGGCCATTCAACCCAAAATTCTCTCCTTTGGCGATAAAACACGTTTTGAATACGCTGGGGCCAGTGGCGGATTTATTGATGCATTGGGCTATCCATTTTGCCGCGGACGTTTTATAGGTAACACCTGCGAAGTGGACAGTGGTCAATACAATGATGCCCGAGAGTGTTTCTGGGCCACGGGTGCAGCATTGATGGTGCGACGCAAAGCTTTTTTGGAACTTGGTGGTTTCGATGACCATTTTTTCGCCCACATGGAGGAGATAGACCTCTGTTGGCGGTTCAAACGGGCTGGCTGGAAGGTGATGGTTGAGCCTGCCTCGTGTGTCTACCACGTTGGCGGTGGTACATTGCCAGTGTGGTCTCCAAAAAAGACATACCTCAATTTTAGAAATAATATTGCAATGCTTTATAAGAACCTATCTATTCTTAAATTCACCATTGTATACACAGTTCGTCTGGCGACAGATTTTCTGAGGCTTTTTAGTTATTTTGTTGTCGGAAAAATGAATTTTGCAGCAGCAATTTTTCGTGGGCATCGTGATTTTTGGCGTATGCGCAGCTCTCTCGACCGACAAAACATACTCAGGCACAAGCCAGTAGGACAAATATTTAAGGGTAGTATAATTTTACGTCAACTGTTTATTAGTAAAAAATTCAACCGAATGATGTCACTCATTCTTCTGCTTACCCTCACATTAAGCTGCACAACACCAGCTCCAAAAGTGACTGTAACTAAAGCTATTTCACCACAATTAATTAACAGTGTAATACCATCTTACAACGACTATATAAAATTGGGTGACACCGTCACCATTTCCTACAAACAGGCAGTAGAGACAGATTCTGTTGCAATCTATTTTGGTGGTAAAAAAATTAATAATCAGTCTATAAAGACAACTAAAATAGGTCGAAATAATTTTTATATCGTTGGTTTTAAAGATGGAGATAGTCAGCGTATAAATAGTTTTTTTACAGTCTTGCCCAACACGGCCCCAAAAAGAGAAAATGTACAAATCCTAAAAACTATAAATCACCAAAAAGATGCTTATACCCAAGGCCTGACAATAAAAGATGGCGTAATGTATGAAAGTACAGGACAGTATGGTAGTTCATCTCTACGAGCACTTGATATGGCTACAGGTAAAATATTACGCCAAAAAAAACTCGCGGATGACTATTTTGGCGAGGGATTAACCATCTTAAATGGCGAACTATACCTACTTACGTGGGAAAACCAGAAAGGTTTTATCTACAATTTGGATGATTTTACGGCATCTGGAGAGTTTGCATACACAGGTGAAGGGTGGGGACTGACCACTGATGGAGAGCTTTTATACCTAAGCAACGGGAGTGGACAGATAGTGGTTTACAAACCAGAAAACTTCACAAAGAAAAGAGTGATAGAGGTCTACGATAATAAAGGGAAAGTTGAGATGCTCAATGAATTGGAGTGGATAGGTGGCAAAATATGGGCCAATATCTACATGAGCAATACCATTGCCGTGATTGACCCTGAAAGTGGCGTTGTTGAAAAATATATAGATTGTACATTTCTAGAGCATTCAATTGGCAATCCACATACAGCTGATGTACTAAATGGCATAGCATTGGATCCAGCTACGGGTCACATATACGTAACTGGTAAATTATGGGATAAAATGTTTCAAATAAGATAGTTATGATAGACATTGAACAGACATACAATAATGCGATTACCAATTTACATGATTTTTTTGTAAAGAATGGCTTTTCGAAGGCTGTTGTGGCACTTTCTGGCGGATTGGATTCGGCCGTTGTGGTAGCCTTGGCCATTAAAGCCCTGGGTAGAGAGAATGTACGGGTATTGCTTTTGCCATCTAAATTCTCCTCGGACCATTCTGTTTCCGACTCTATGGAGATGGTACATTTATCTGGTATTAAATCAAATACGCTTCCCATTGAGCCCATTGTAGCCCAAAGTCTTGAGGTTCTTAGCCCCATTTTTGACGGGACTACATCTGGCTTGGCCGAAGAAAATTTACAATCCAGAATCAGGATGTTACTCACGATGGCTGTATCGAACAAAACAGGGGCCTTGATGCTCAACACTTCCAACAAAAGTGAAATAATGGTTGGTTACGGAACCCTGTATGGTGACACTTGCGGAGCTATTAGCGTGATAGCAAACCTCTACAAAACAGATGTTTATCGCTTAGCTAACCATATTAACAAAGTACAAAATAAGATTATTCCTCAAAATATAATAGACAAGGCCCCTTCAGCCGAGTTGCGCGAAAATCAGAAAGATTCTGATTCGCTGCCTCCATATAATATTTTAGACAAAATTTTATTGGAATTAATTGATAACCAGCACTCGACACCAGAGATAGTAGCCTTAGGCTTCAAAGAAGAGGTGGTTGAACGCGTAGTAAAATTGGTTCGGGGCAGTGCTTTTAAACGTTCGCAACTTCCACCTGCGTTAAAAATCTGATTACCAGAATACCCACCATACAATAGGCACCAAGATGGCGGTCATCATCCCCATCAGACCAATAGCGAGACCAGCAATTGCCCCTTCCAAGGCCCCCATCTCCATAGCTCGTGCCGTGCCCACACCATGAGCCGCTGCCCCCATAGCCAACCCCTTGGCAATCTTGCTCTCCACGCCCATAGCTTTGAGTATTGGAGGGCCAATGATACCTCCCAAAATACCAGTCATCACCACAACCACAGAGGTTAGACCTCCGATACCACCATTACGTTCAGAGAGTGGAATGGCAATGGGGTTAGTCACCGACTTGGGCATCAAAGAAGCTATTATATCGCCACCACTTCCAAAAAGATAGAGCACCCCTATCACGCTCACTACACCAACCAATGAACCCATAACGATGCTAACCATAATTGATGCTAAATTCTTTTTTAAATGCGAAGTCTGTTCCCATAAGGCATAGCCCAAAGCCACAACAGTAGGGCCCAACAGGAAATCAATGGGTAGGGTGGCTCGCTGGTACTCAATATAGGGAATACCAGTTAAAAGCAGAAAGAGAATGACTATCAACATCGAGCTCAACAGCGGATGCAGTAGCGCACAACCTGTTTTACGAAAAAGCCAGCGTGAACAAAAGAAAACCACTAAGGTCAGCAACAAAAGAAATATATAGAGGAAAATTTTTGTTAACATCACTATTGTTTAATAATCCAGTGCCTCAATCTGCCACTTTAAATCGGCTACATTTTCGGCCAGCGATAGTATTTGGCCACGCAAAAGGGGGCATGATTTATAAATCTCGCGCAGGCAATATGCCGAGGCTTCGGCTGTTATAAACGGTTGTAGTTCATCCATAACGTGCCCCGATGCCGACTTACCAATAATTAGGTAGGCCGCCTTTTTCTGTAACACATTGCCTGTCTGAACCCAATGCCTCGCAAGCAATAAATGGTCATCAGCTTTATAAAAAAGTTGCATCGCACACTGTTCAGCCAACTCCAACGTACTCCATTTTTGGCTCCACAAAATCATCTGTTCAAGGGTTACTTGCACTGGGTCTTCTATAAAAATAGCTGCCAGACGAAGTTCTCGCACCTCTTGTCGCCACAGTTCACCAGCCAAAGCGTGGTCTGGACCATAGAAAGCGCAAATATCTTTGATTGTTGGTATCGAAACACCGTAATTCATACCATATTGTACGCCACATAGTTCCATAGCACCAGTGATATGGCCGTTCATCTGTCGCCGAAGCGCTGAAAAAATTTTGACTGCTGTTGGACTCATCTAACTTTTGTTAAAAAATCTATTTTTGAAAGTTGCTCCTCAGAAAATGGGGCACTCTCCAGAGTAGTCAAATTTTGATGTAACTGTTCTGTAGAACTAACCCCAACAATGACTGAGGTGATATGGCCCGATTGCAACTGCCAGGCCAAAGCCATTTGCGAGAGTGACTCTCCGCGCTCATCGGCCACTAATTTTAGTGAGCGCACCATGTCAAGGTTTTTTTCGACCTCTGGAATTCTTAGAAAGCCATTAGGGTTGGCTGCCCTTGAATTTTCGGGTATCCCACCCAAATATTTTGCAGTAAGTTGTCCTTGAGCCAAAGGTGAAAAGCTAACACATCCCAACCCTAAAGCACGATTAGTATCAAAGAGCTGTTTTTCTGGTTCTCGAACCAACATTGAATATTTGAGTTGGTTAACCACAACTGGTGTGCCCAAATCACGCAAAATAGCATATGCGGCCATAAGCTGCTCAGGAGGATATTTAGACAGCCCCACGTAGAGAGCCCGCCCACTACGAACGATGGCATCTAAGGCTCCCATAGTCTCCTCGAGTGGAGTATTGGGGTCGTAACGGTGGGAATAGAAAATATCAACATAGCGAACTCCAAGCCTAGAAATAGATTCATCACAACTGGCAATCAGGTGCTTACGCGAACACCAGTCACCATAAGGGCCATCCCACATAGCGTGGCCTGCTTTGGATGTGATAATCATACCGTTACGGTGTGTAGATAAATCCTCACGCAGAATACGTCCAAAATTCATTTCTGCTGCGCCCCCTGGGGGGCCATAGTTGTTAGCCAAGTCGAATTGGGTAATGCCTTGTTCCCAAGCTTGGAGCACTATATTGCGTGCCTTGATTAAGTCATCGTGTGCTCCAAAATTATGCCACAGCCCCAACGAAATGGCTGGCATCAAAAGGCCACTTCGGCCACAACGATTGTATTTCATGGTTTGATGGCAATATAATATATTACAGGATTATGGTCAGAATTTTCAAACTCTAAATCAATAGTCTGCACATCAAAAGGGGATACACCATCTCCAAAAGCCGCAAAGTCAATAATAGTGCGGGTGGTAGTGGCAGAATCATAAGGCTGGTAACCATAACGAGCCGAAGGGGTAGTACCATCGTATAAAAATGACTGACCTAAACCCAAGGCTGTGGATGAGACACTCTCGATTGGAAAATATTTATCGTCACGTTCGGCCTTTGAGGCCACATACAATGGCGGATTGGAGTTCCAATCACCTGCGGTAAATGAGAACCGTTTACCAAACAGAAAATTTTTCAAAAATTCCATCTCCTTAGAGCGCATTCCACCTCTGTCGTAAGCCGTATTATGGGTGTTACCTAAATAAAAAGTCTGGTCACTACCAACAATGGCAAACGAAGCCTCCAATAGACACCGCTTTAAATTAAAAATACTCACTGGAAACGGAAATTTACTTGGATAAGAGTATCGAACCACCTGCTGTGGTTGGTGACGGGTCAAGATAACCACTCCTGCCTTGACAGAGCCTATGGGGTTGGTCAGTGGGATAGGAACGTATTGACTCACATAGTTGAGTCCCCACCAACCCATAAATTCGGGTAGGGCAGCCCTCAAAGAGTCGTACTCATTGAGGTAGTAACTCCTCTTAGACGGGAAATCAACCTCCTGAAGTAGGATAAAATCAGCATCGCGATTTTGCTGCAAAAACTCAATGATTTTGTGCATATTTGTCTCGGTGCGCTCTTTTGAGGTCTGCACACTATTACCTCCATCATAGAAAAAATCCATGTCAGAGCCTAATCCTGCGTAACCTATATTCCAGCTCACAATTTTCAGTTTGGTTGGTATACTATCGCCAGAGGGGCCTTCGTCGTACATCACCTCCATCGGCTCTGGAGTCCACTCTCCAGCCCAAAAAACAGCCAGAGTGATACCCAAAGCAGCCACAACACACAACACTACATATACGATAATACGTAGAACTCTATTTTTTGGCAAAATTTTCATAGAACAGAGGAATTGTTTTTATACCGCGATAGAAATTTTCAAGCGGAAAATTTTCATTAGGTGAGTGAATCGCATCAGTGTCAAGCCCAAAACCCATTAAAATTGATTTTATACCCAACACCTGCTCAAAGGTAGAGATAATAGGTATCGAGCCACCACTGTAAAATGGCAGAGGAGCCTTGCCAAAGGTAACCTCCATGGCGCGCGAAGCAGCAGCATAGGCCTTGGAATTAACATCTGCGTTATATGGCGTACCTCCATGCGATGGTGTAACTTTAACAGTAACCCCCTTGGGGGCAATCGCAAGAAAATGTTTTGTAAATTTTTTAATAATATCCGCGTAATCTTGTCCTGCCACCAAACGCATCGATATTTTTGCTGAAGCGATGGCTGGGATAACTGTTTTGGCCCCCTCACCGATATATCCCCCCCAAATGCCACACACATCTAAAGTTGGACGCGTTCCTTTGCGTTCCATGGTAGTGTAGCCATCTTCACCTACCAAATCCGTCACACCTATAGAGCTACGAAACCGCTGCTCATCAAAAGGTGCTGAATTAATGGCCACACGCTGAGCAGCGGAAAATTCTTGTACATCATCATAGAATCCCCCAATGGTAATACGTCCATAGTCATCCACCAAAGAGCCCACCATCTTCGAGAGCACATTGATAGGATTAGCCACCGCACCTCCGTAGAGTCCGCTGTGCAAATCTCGATTAGCGGCTTTAACCTCCACCTCGACATAGGCTAAGCCACGAAGCCCACAAGTGATAGATGGGGTATCGAAGCCCAAAAGCGAGGTGTCGGAAACCAAGATAACATCAGCTCGGAGCATCTCTTTATGTTGAGCCACCCATCGAGTAAGCTCTCCCGAACCTATCTCTTCCTGCCCCTCAAGCATAAATTTCACATTACACTTTAGTGTGCCAGTTGCCACCATCGCCTCCAAGGCTTTGATATGCATAAAACTCTGCCCCTTATCGTCGTCTGAACCTCGCCCCCATATACGTCCATCACGAATGACTGGTTTAAAAGGATCGGTATTCCAAAGTTCCAAAGGGTCAACTGGCATAACATCGTAGTGACCATATACTAAAACGGTAGGTGCCGCTGGGTCAATCAATTTTTCGCCATAGACAATCGAAGGACCATCGGTGGCATATACCTGCACACGGTCAGCCCCTGCCCGACTCAGGGCTCCACTAAGCCAACTGGCACAATCATCCATTGAGGTGGCATATCCACTATCGGCCGAAATAGAGGGTATAGATAGTAGTTCAAAGAGCTCACTAATAAATTTATCGGAATGTTTGTCAATGTAAGTATTAACCATGGCAAAGCAATTTATGAAAAAATATTTTCATCAAAGGTAATAAAATTAAAAATAATACCATACCTTTGCGGCAATATTTTTAATCAATTAATAAAAATTATTATAAAGATGAGCTCTTCTATGTTTCACCCTCTGTTGGTTCATTTTCCCATAGCACTGTTATTGGTGGGTTTTATCTTTGTCACCATAGCTATTTTTGGACGTCTAAAGTGTAAAAACACCTGCGCGGTGACAGAGTCTGCAAACCCTTGCTGCATAGAGCGTGCTGGATATTGGTTACTTGTATTGGGGACACTTGGTGCTATAGCTTCAGTGCTTAGCGGCCTATTTTTCACAACCGCCATGGATGGAATGATGGGACAAAAACGCGATATTCACCAACTTTTTGCAGTAATGACAATGAGTGTTAGCATCATTTCGGCCGCTGTTTTAACATATCACACCTACGGGAAGAAAAAATCATGCGGCGTATTTTGGATAGGGTATATCCTCTATGCCGTAGTTGCTGTACTGGTCTCGATAACTGGCCACCTAGGTGGTATGATGGTTTACTAAATTAATTTTAAAAACAAATAATTAAACAAAAAACATGAAAAAAGTACTTTTAATGGCTCTTGCCGCAGTGGCTATGTTTTCCTGCGCAAAACCCGAAAAAACAATCGAAAACCTTAAAGCAGCAGCCACTGGCGAAAGCAATGCCAGCGCACATTACGCTCTATACGCTGAACGCGCCGCTGCCGATAGCCTCTTTAACATTGCAGCAATGTTTCAAGCTACATCTGCTTCCGAAAAAATTCACGCCAGCAACCATTTGGCCGAATTGGCTAAATTGGGCGTAACCGATTTTACACCTGTCATTGAAGAGGTTGTTGTGGATTCAACTTATGCTAACCTTGTTGCTGCTAATGCAGGCGAAGAATATGAATTTGGAACCATGTATCCTGGGTTTATTGAGGTTGCCATTGCCGAAAAGGCCACTGGTGCACAACAAGTATGCGAATGGGCTATGGCCATCGAAAAGAAACATTCAGAATTCTACAAAGCAGCAATGGCGGCTCTGGTTGCCGATAGTAGCGACAAGAACCTGCCAACCGCATGGGTAGTTTGCACCAAATGTGGTGATACTTTCGTTAAGAACGATGCTCCAGCTGCTTGCCCACTTTGTGGTACCGTAGCCGAAAAATTCACCTCTTTCGGTATGTAATTATACAAAACTAAAACATTAAATGGGAGCCTATTGTTAAGTCAATGGGCTCCTACTTTTTTAATAAGTTTCGCAATTCAATAAAATAACTACCTTTGTAAAAAAATAAATATGAGAAAACTAACTTTAATACTTGCCATAGTAATCGTAGCAATTAGCGGTGTAGTGGCTCAAACTCCAACTCAAATTATTGCTCGTTACGACCAAGTAACTGGACTGGGTGATATAGGTAATACAAAATACAACAACCTAATGTTCGATGTGACGGTAGAATCACAGGGAATGAAAATACCTATGAAAATTATCAGTTCTACAAACGACAGAATGCGTATAGAGATGCAGCAAATGGGTATGCAGATGTTGGTGATAATCAACGGAAACAAAGGGTGGATATCAGCCGCTGGGCAGGTTCAACCTCTTCCTGCAGAGGCTCTAAAACAACAGACTAGCCAAGGTAACGTATTTAGTTCAATGCGTTGGAGTCACGACAAATTCGACATGGAATATCTTGGAGAACAAAAAGTTGGAGAGCAGACCATTGACAACATAAAAATGACCGACAAAGACCCCAATGCAAAACTAAAAGAGGTGACTGTTGGCTTCGATAAAGCTACTGGTTTTGCAGTTTCGTGTATTGGCAAGGCAGATGGGGTTGATGTAGAAATAACTTTTGCCGATTATAAACCTATGGCCAATGTGTTTATGATACCAACGATAATCAACAACAAAATGGGTGGCAAAAATATAGCCAAAATGGTCATTGAGAATCTGACAACTGATTGCCAAGTTAATGACGAAATGTTTGCCGAGCCTAAAAAATAAAGAGGGGTAAGCGGCAGGCTTTATGAATAATTCAAATACGATAGGTCTAACTAAAAACAACATAGATTGGATAACGATTCTTCTCTATGTTGTTTTGGTGTTTTTTGGATGGGTGAGTATATATGCAGCTGTCTATAACGACGACCACCGCAGTGTGTTCGACATCACCCAACGTTATGGGATGCAATTGGTATGGATAGGCATCAGTTTTTTGGTCGCTATGGTCATTGTGCTTACCGACCAAAAATACTACCATATTTTTTCGTACCCCTTCTATTGGTTTATGTTGCTGATGATGGTGGGTACGCTGTTTTTAGGGCGCGAAGTCAATGGAGCCCGCTCATGGTTCGACATAGCAGGGGTGCGCATTCAGCCTGTGGAGTTTATGAAGTTGGCCACAGCTTTGGCCTTGGCTCGATTTATGAGTTCCTACCATTTTGATATTCGCAAAAGTAAATCACTCTATTACATAGGACTAATCATAGGTGTTCCAGTGGTTTTTATCCTGATGCAGAACGACACAGGTTCGGCACTAGTCTCTGCCGCTTTTTTAATAATGCTCTATCGCGAAGGATTTGGTAAGATTATCTATATTTTAAGTGGGTTATTTGTGATATTGGTCATTAGCACCTTCCTCCTAGAGGATGATATTGTACTATTACTGATTGTATTGGCCACCCTTATTGGTTTTGTCATCACCAATCGACGATGGGATATTGCCATAAGGTACCTAGCCCTTTTGTTGCTCCTGGCCGCTTTAATTTGGTGGGGGGCTTTGATTGTGGGTTACAAGCTTAACCTATATTACTCACTGCTGGGGGCAATATTGCTCACTCTACCTATTGCGGCCAGAGCGAACTACACCATGCGCCTTAAACAAGTGGGCACACTGATAATTATAGCCTCTATGGCTCTAGCCTTTACCTTTGTGGTGGATTATGCTTTTGAAAATGTGCTACAGGCCCACCAAAAAAATCGTATTCTCGACCTACTAGGCATTGTTAAAGACACAAAAGGTTTTAGTTACAACGTGATTCAGAGCAAAATAGCTATTGGCTCTGGTGGATTTTGGGGCAAGGGATTTTTGGAGGGCACCCAAACAAAATTCAGCTTTGTTCCCGAACAAAGTACCGATTTCATATTCTGTACCGTGGGCGAAGAGTGGGGGTTTGTAGGTTCAGCCATCGTTGTGACACTCTTCACCATTCTCATCATCCGACTAATGAAGATGGGTGAACGCCAGCATGAACCTTTTGCACGTATCTACTGTTATTCGGTAGCCTCAATATTTTTTGTCCATTTCTTGATTAATATTGCCATGACCATAGGTCTATTCCCTGTTGTTGGGATTCCGCTACCTTTCTTTAGTTATGGCGGCTCATCGCTGTTGGCCTTCACTATTTTACTCTTTATTGCCATACGGCTCGATAGTTCGCAAGTATAGCCCTTTTAGTTTGGTTTTAAAGCAAGAATTTAATATCTTTGTCAAACAAGAGGTGTGCTGTAACGCAGTTTTTTGTTAATTTATAGGCAAAAATATGATAAAGATAATACAAGATGCGCAATGTGCAGTTATAGGGCACGGCAGTTGGGCTACGGCCATTGTCAAGATTCTGCTGGACAACGGTAATATAGTCAATTGGTATGTACGCAACGCAGATGTAATGGACCATTTGGCCAAAAACCACACCAACCCTAAGTACCTCTCTAATGTCCACTTCTACACTGACCATCTAACCATTCACAACGACATCAACGCAGCTATTGAGCCTTCGGGAGTTGTTATTCTAGCCACCCCTTCAGCTTTTTTACAGGGGGTGATGGATAATTTGACGGTTAGTCTGAGCAGTAGATTTATTATCTCGGCCATCAAAGGTATTGTGCCAAATGGTTACCTTACCGTAGCTGAATATATCCACCATCAATACTATATTCCGTTTAGTCAAATAGGCATCCTCACTGGACCGTGTCATGCCGAAGAGGTTGCCTTGGAGCGGCTCTCTTACCTGACAATGGTGTGCAAAGACGAGGAGGTTTCAAAACTATTGAGCACCCGCTTTGCCAACTCCTATATCAAGATGAACTCATCAAATGATATATACGGCACCGAGTACGCATCGGTTCTAAAGAATATTTATGCCATTGCTGTGGGTATGTGCCACGCCTTGGGCTATGGCGATAACTTCTTGGCTGTGCTCATTTCCAATGCAGCTCTTGAGATGGAACGTTTTATGGACACCACCTATCCAGCCAAACGTAACGTTTGCCATTCGGCCTATTTGGGTGATTTATTGGTAACCTGTTATTCTCAATTCTCACGTAATAGGACCTTTGGCATTATGATAGGAAAGGGTTATTCGGTCAAAAATGCTCAGATAGAGATGAATATGGTGGCCGAGGGGTATTACTCCACAGCCTGCATCCAGTATGTCAAAAAGCGTTGCGGAGTGGATATTTCACTACCAATATGCGAGGCCATGTACGCTGTACTCTACGAGCATAAAAATCCCAAAAATCAGATTAATAATTTATTAGATAAATTAATATAACAACACAATGAAACTAAAGATTCAGAATGTCTATGGGGTTATCTCCCCAGAGACCATAGCCGCCCTTGAGGGCGAAATGATGAGTTGCAATGAATTATTGCACACAGGTAAAGGTGCGGGCAACGATTTTTTGGGGTGGGTCAATCTACCCAGCTCCATATCAGAGACTGACTTAACGGAGATTGAAACTGCGGCCAAAACTCTATCTAAGAAGGCTGAAGTGGTAGTGGTTATCGGAATTGGAGGGTCATATCTAGGAGCTAAAGCTGTGATTGACTCGTTGAGTAATAATTTTGATTGGTTACAAAAAGAGCGTACCAACCCTGTTATCATTTTTGCTGGACAGAACCTTTCGGAAGATTATATGGCCGAATTGATGGCCACGCTACAAGGGCGCGAGATAGCAACTATCGTGATTTCCAAATCTGGCACTACCACTGAACCCGCCATTGCTTTTCGCGTTATACGCGAGGCCATTGAGCAACGCTATGGCAAAAAAGAGGCTGCCCAACGAATTGTGGCCATAACCGACCGTTCGCGTGGAGCACTGAGGACTTTAGCTACTCAACAGGGGTACAAAACTTTTGTGATTGAAGATAATGTGGGAGGGCGTTTTTCGGTACTCACCCCCGTGGGATTATTGCCTTTGGCTGTGGCTGGTGTAGATGTTCGCGCCTTGGTTCGCGGAGCTGTGGATATGGAAAAGGCTTCTGGTACTCATCTACCTATGGCCTCTAACCTGCCTATGCAATATGCTGCCACCCGTACAGCTCTGTATCGTGCTGGTAAAAAAATTGAGATTCTGGCCTCTTACGAACCCAAGCTTCATAATATTGGAGAGTGGTGGAAACAACTATACGGTGAGAGCGAAGGCAAAGGCGGCAAGGGAATTTTCCCTGCTGGAGTAACACTAACGGCTGACCTGCACTCTATGGGACAATATATTCAGGACGGCGAGCGAACGCTATTCGAAACCGTAATTTCGGTTTGTAAACCTGATAACCATTTTAATATTACCAGTGATGAGGCCAATCTTGATGGGCTGAATTTCCTTGCTGGCAAAGCCATTTCGGAGGTTAACCGTATGGCCCGTTTGGGTACAATGCTGGCCCATGTAGATGGTGGGGTGGCCAATATAGAAATTGAGCTACCAAAGGTTGACGCCTACAACATCGGAAACCTACTCTATTTCTTTGAGAAGGCTTGTGGTATGAGTGGCTATGCCTTAGGGGTTAATCCTTTTGACCAACCAGGGGTAGAGGCCTATAAGAAAAATATGTTTGCCCTATTGGGTAAACCAGGTTACGAAAAACAAGGTGACGAGTTGCGTGCACGCCTATAATTTTTCTATTAAATCTTTCGTTACCTAAGTAGCATTGCTCATATTTCGCAATGCTACTATTTTTCTGTACCTTTGGAGATATTATTTAACAATAAAAACCAGAATAAGCGATGTTAGGATTTAGTTTTGGTGGCACACGGAAGCCCCGACAGTTTGAATATAAGCCACGCTATTGGGACCCTGAAAAAGAGGCGCGTGAGGAACGTCGTCGTCAAATTTTGGGTGAGGATTACACCTCGGATAATGGGCATAAGCCTGGAATGTTGATTCTCGAGGGACGTTTACGCCGTATGCAGCACGCTGAACGTACTAAACGAGGTTCTCGCACTGTGCTCTTGCGCACGGCAATATTTGTGATTTTGGTCTTTGGGGTTCTATATTTTATGACCTCCTATTTAGGCCTGTTTTTATAGCAACAATTGGTTTTGGATAAGATACATCAATTAGATAGTGTAGTTGCCGACCAGATTGCCGCTGGTGAGGTCGTACAACGCCCAGCATCAGCTGTTAAAGAGTTATTGGAGAATGCTGTAGATGCCAAGGCGAGTGATATAACACTTGTGCTAGGCAATAATGGTAGCGCGCTAATCAGGGTTGTGGACAATGGCTGCGGAATGAGTCCTGGTGATGCAAAACGCTCTTTTTTAAGGCACGCCACTTCTAAGATAAAATGCTCGGCCGACCTTTTCGCTCTGCACACTTTCGGTTTTCGCGGTGAAG
This sequence comes from Mucinivorans sp., assembly GCA_036654415.1. Taxonomy (GTDB): domain Bacteria; phylum Bacteroidota; class Bacteroidia; order Bacteroidales; family Rikenellaceae; genus Mucinivorans. The sequence goes on from JAVVSB010000004.1 coordinate 25,198, forward strand.
CTTTAGCCTCAATAGCCTCGGTATCTCATGTGGAGATGATAACGCGTCGTGCTGAGGATGAATTGGCTGTAAAGCTGACAGTCCATGGTGGAGAAGTTATCTCACAGGAGTTTGTAGCTGCAGCTGTTGGCACCTCTATTGCGGTTGAAAATCTGTTTTACAACGTCCCTGCACGCAGACGTTTTCTTAAAGAGGGCAATGCTGAAAGACGTGCCATAATAAGCGAACTGGAGCACGTGGCCTTGGTCAACGAAAATGTGAGTTTTAGCTTTGCTACACTGGAGTCTGGCAGTCAAATAATCTTTAGAGCAACCTCTCTTCGCCAAAGAGTAGAAGATGTTGCTGGTAAAAGACTTAGCAAGAAGCTACTTCCTATCGACCTTCAGACCAATATAGTCTCTCTTGGCGGATGGATATCGACTCACGAGGGGGCACTATCAACCTCGCGAGGGGCCAATTTCTTTGTCAATGGCCGTTTTATGCGCAGCCTTTCGCTGCAAAAAGCAGTAACCATGGGTTATGGACGACTGTTGGATGCTGGCAAATATCCTCAGTTTTACATCTATATTAATGTTGACCCGACATCGATTGATGTCAATGTGCACCCAACAAAGACAGAGATAAAATTTGAAAATGAAAACGAGATATGGCAGATTCTTCAATCTACCGTTCGTCGAACTTTGGGACGCGATAATATAGTGCCACAGATGGATTTTGACAACCCAACACCAATCGAAATACCTATCTATTCAGCCTCGAATACCAATGTTCGCCAACCGACCACAGGGGCACGAATGAATTATAACCCTTTTGAAAATCAAGTTTGGGAATCTGTCTCAGATAAGGAGCCGCTCATTGAAGAGAATCTTCCTGATGAACTTTTCGAGATGACCTCTATTGATAAAGGTAGCGAACCAAGCCAGGCCGCACTTCCCATGGAGGTGGCGATTGATTTCTCTGTTTTCCAATTTTCGACTCGCTATTTGTGTACCACAACCGTTGACGGCTTAGTCCTGGTGGACTACACAAGAGCCATTGAACGCATTGAATACGAGCGACTTATTAACACATTACAGCAAGGAACCACACCATCACAGATGGAACTTTTCCCTGAAAATGTGGAGCTAAGCCAAGCTGATGCGTCGCTTTTACTTTCACACAGCGATTTACTCAGTGCCATGGGTTTCGACCTAGGCGATATGGGGGGGGGTAGGGTAGTCATCTATGCAATGCCTGCTTCAATGGCCACAGGTGTCGGCAGCCACCAAGCTATAGAAGATTTGGTAACGGCACTTAGTGAGAACACCCACAAGGGAGGTGACCAAAGTGAAGCCATTGCGGCAGCACTGGCTCACAGTGCCTCAAGAGTGGCTCCACGCACACTGGACCCTCTTGAGCAACAGACACTCTTAACGAGTCTATTTGCTTGCCAGGAGCCAAATTATACGCCATCCTCACTACCAGTCTTCACAATAATAAGTAATGGTGAAATAGAAAAAAAATTTAGACGATAAAACATGAATAATTTTTGGAATCCTCGTTCAGTGGTTATGAATCTACTGATGCTCAATGTAGTAGTCTTCTTAGCTCAGTATCTTATGCCTCGCTATGAAGACCTACTCCTTACCAACTTTGCCCTGCATTACCCTGGGTCACCCTATTTCCGCATATGGCAACCCATAACCTATATGTTTATGCACGGTGGTTTTTCGCACCTGTTTTTTAATATGTTTGCCCTGTGGATGTTTGGGCGACAATTGGAGTGGGACTTGGGGCCTAAACGCTTTTTGACCTACTATATGATAACGGGTGTCGGAGCCGCTGCGGTTAGCATAGCGGTCAACTACATGACCATTAACTTCAGTAGTGACCCCATGATGATAGCCTCTGCTGCGCAGAGCATCACAATCGGAGCTTCGGGTGCCGTCTTTGGTATTCTTTTAGCCTTTGGTATGTTGCACCCCAACGAGCGACTCCTTTTACTTATTCCGCCTATACCCATAAAAGCCAAATGGTTTGTGATTCTATATGGAGCTTTAGAGCTTGTAGGGGGTATTCGTGGCACCGATAATATTGCCCATTTTGCCCACTTGGGGGGTATGATTTTTGGTGTATTTTTAATTCTTTATTGGCGCAAAACTCGTAAAATATAGTCCTATGAGAACTCATAGAGGTTTGTGGCTTATAAAGTTACTCAATATCATTCTCATCGCCATCACCATAGTTTTGGCCATTGTACTTTTATTGAGTTATCTTTCCACACGCATCGACCCAAACGGCCAATGGTGGTTTGCCTTCTTGGGTTTAGCCGCTCCGTTTTTGTTTATGGCCAATGCAGTGTGCTTGTTATTTTGGGTTGTGCGCTGGCGAATTTGGGCCATTGTGCCGGGTATCGTGTTACTGCTAGGGGTTGGATATATTGGTGATTTTGTACAGCTACGCTTTGTCAAGGTCTACGCCGAGGTCGCCCCACAAGAAGGAGAGGTAACGGTGATGAGCTATAACGTCCACGCATTTATAGATTTCAGAAACAAAACGAATTACAGTTCCAAGCCAGACAGTATTACACGTTACGTCAACCAAATCAAGGCCGATATTGTGTGCTTCCAAGAGTTCCAAATCATGTCGGCACAAGATAGCTCCCTTCTCTCAGAACGTATGAAACCATGGCCCTATCAGAAATTTTCTCTGGTGGTTGACCAACCAAATAATAAATGGGGACTCGCTGTGTATAGTAAATACCCTATTTTAGATGTGCACCCAATACGTTTTGAGGGTCAGCAAAATTCGTCGCTATGGGCTGACATTGCTCTATCGAAAAAAGATACCATGCGCCTTTTTAGTTGTCATCTGCAAACCACACAATTTAATTTGGTAAGCCCAGATGGCTTACGGTCGGTATACAGTCAAGATAATATGGGCCTTTTTATACGCACGGTTGGTTCAACGCTAAAACAAAATTTCAAACTGCGTGCCCAACAGGTTGACACCATATCCACCATGATACGTGAGTCGCCCTTTCCAACAGTGGTGGTTGGCGATTTCAATGATACGCCTCTTTCGTACACCTACCATACTATGAGGGGTGATTTAGATGACACATTTTGTGAAGAAGGTTCTGGTTATCAAAATACATACAAACCTTTAATGGGACTATTTAGGATAGACTATATTTTAACAAGTTCTCATTTCAAAACTACCTATCAGAACTCGCCCACCCTGCCGTGGAGTGACCATAACCCTGTAATTGCAAAAATAAAACTAAAACATAATGAAAATGAATAACTTACAACAGAAAATCGAAACTATTTGGGATGACCGCGAACTCCTAAGTTCTCAGTCTGCAAAAGCTGACATCAGAGAGGTCATAGAGCTACTCGACAAAGGTCAACTACGTGTGGCCGAGCCAACCACCGATGGCTCTTGGCAGGTCAATGAGTGGATAAAAAAAGCTATCTTACTCTATTTCCCAATTCAGACCAACCAGACAATTACGGCTGGTGATTTAGAATTTTTTGATAAAATTCAAACCAAACATGATTTTGACAAACAAGGTGTTAGAGTTGTGCCTGCTGGTGTGGCACGCTACGGGGCCTACCTAGCCAAAGGCGTTGTTATGATGCCATCCTATGTTAACATTGGTGCCTATGTAGACGAAGGAACCATGGTTGATACATGGGCCACAGTAGGTTCATGCGCCCAAGTTGGTAAACGCGTGCACCTGAGTGGTGGGGTAGGGCTTGGCGGTGTGCTGGAGCCAATTCAAGCCGCGCCAGTGATTATCGAAGACGACTGTTTTATAGGTTCACGTTGTATAATTGTCGAGGGAGCACATATCTGCACAGGAGCCGTGTTGGGGGCTAATGTGGTAATCACAAGCTCCACCAGAATCATCGACGTCACAGGTCCGGAACCTATTGAATACAAAGGATATGTACCAGCCCGTAAGGTTGTAATTCCAGGTAGCCGCACCAAAAAATTTGCAGCAGGTGAGTATCAAGTTCCTTGCGCTCTGATAATTGGTGAACGGAAAGCCTCGACCAATCTCAAGACCACGCTCAATGATGCTCTACGTGATTTTGGAGTGACGGTGTAATAACAACAATCAACTGAATAAAAAACAGCCGTTGCTCCAATTTAGAGGCAACGGCTGTTTTTACAAATAAGTAACCTCTATTTGCGAAGCAGTCGGAAAGTGTCATTGGCAATGACTAACTCCTCATCAGTGGTTGCCACAACAACCTTAACTGGAGAGTCCACCTTACTCAAAATGGCGTCAACACCACGACTACGTTCATTAACTTCGTTATCGAAATAGATACCCATACACTCTAAGCCTGCACAAACTCGACGGCGGGTAATCTTCTCGTTTTCACCAACACCACCCGTAAAGACTATCATATCGGCCCCTTCGAGTTCAGCAAAATAACTACCAACAAAGCGTTTGATACGATTATCGAACATATCAAGGGCTACACGAGCACGTTCGTTCCCATCGACAGCGGCTTTCATCACATCGCGCATATCACTCGATACACCACTAACGCCCAACAAACCCGACTGCTTATTAATCATATCGTTGAGTTTGGCACTCCCCATCTGTTCCTTGTCCATAATGTAGAGCAGTGCGCCAGCATCTACCGAACCACAACGAGTCCCCATCATCAGTCCATCAACAGGGGTAAAACCCATTGAGGTGTCAAACGATTTACCATTTTTTATAGCCGTAATTGAAGCCCCATTACCAATATGACAGGTAATTATTTTACTGTGTTCAAAATCGAGACCTGTCATCTGACACGCCTTCTGAGCCACATATTTATGGGATGTGCCATGAAAGCCATAACGACGGACACGCAAATCTTCATAATATTTATAAGGTATAGCATACAGATAAGACTCCTTAGGCATAGATTGATGGAAAGATGTGTCGAACACTGCAACCTGAGAAATAGATGGCAAGAGACGCTCGATGGACAAAATTCCCTTTAAATTGGCAGGGTTATGTAGGGGAGCTAGTTCAAAACAGTTTTCTATCTGCTGTTTTACCGTCGAGGTCACAATCACCGAATCTTGGAAATATTCACCCCCATGAGCAACACGGTGACCAGCGGCCGTAATCTCGTTTAGGCTTTCGATAACACCATGAGCAGGGTCTGTTAGAGCACTTAGAATTAGGTTTATACCCACTGAATGGTCGGGGATACTTTGTACAAATTCATATTTATGTTTACCCTGAGGTTTGTGGGTCAGCAGGCCGTCAGTGAGCCCGATACGCTCCACCAAACCCTTGGCCAACAAAGTGCTGCTATCTTTGGATGGTTTATCAATAAGCTGATATTTTATTGAGGAGCTACCACAATTCAAAACTAAAATCTTCATATTTTCTTAAAATTATATTATTTCAGAACACACGCTCCAAAATTTAAGTGCCTCTCTCAAAAAGAGTCGTAACTAGTATTATTTAGTTTGAGCCTGACAAGCGGTAATGGCAATTAAAGAGACGATATCGCTCATCGAACAACCACGCGAAAGGTCGTTAATTGGAGCTGCCATACCCTGCAAAACTGGGCCAATAGCCTCGGCATCAGCCAGACGTTGAACCAACTTGTAGGCAATATTACCAACCTCCAATGTAGGGAAGACCAATACATTAGCATGACCTGCAATTTTAGAACCAGGAGCCTTACTGCTACCAATACCTGGAACAATGGCAGCATCAGCCTGCAATTCGCCATCAATCTGCAAATCGGGTGCCATCTCTTTGGCCAAACGTGTGGCCTCGACCACCTTGTCCACCATTTCGTGTTTAGCCGAACCCTTGGTCGAGAAGCTAAGCATGGCAATACGTGGAGTCATACCTGTAATGGCTTGTGTAGTACGACCTGTACTGACTGCAATCTGAGCCAACTCTTCGGCCGTAGGGTCTGGATGAACAGCACAGTCTGCAAAGACCATCATACCATTATCACCATAAACTTTATCCTTGAGCAACATAATGAAAGCACCGCTCACAACAGAAACCCCAGGTTTGGTCTTAACATACTGAAAGGCTGGACGCAACACATCACCCGTTGGGTTGTTGGCTCCAGCCACCTCACCGTCAGCATCGCCAGCCTTTATAATCAAAACAGCTAGGCAAAGAGGATTTTTAATCAACACCTCGGCCTGTTCACGCGTTAACCCCTTCGAGGCACGGATTTGGAGCATAAGTTCAATGTACTGCTCTTTTTTAGGATTATTTTCGGGGTCAATTATTGTAGCTTTTTCGATAAAAGGCAGGGACCACTCCACGGCATTATCTTTAATAGTTTGAGCATTACCCAACAAAATGATATCGGCAATACCTTGTTCTATTACTTCATTTGCGGCACGCAGTGTACGCTCTTCGGTGGCCTCGGGCAACACGATTCTCTTGCATGAGGCTTTGGCCTGCTGCTTAATTTTATCAAGTAATTCCATTGTAAATTATGTTATTGTTAATAATTTGCAAAAGTAGCTATTTTCTGTGATAATTCCTAATCAAATCACACCTCAACTCACTGGTTTTTGATACATAATTTTTAACACCTAAATATATTTGGAAGTGTAAATTATATATCTTATATTTGTCATAGATTTTTAACTTAAAAAATTTACAATTATGACCCCCCCCCCCGCAAAAGTCGTCTTTTGACGATAAATTCGACTAAACTTTCAGTAACCATAAAAAAGCTAATTCTCCTCCTTATTGTCAACACATTATTTATTAATGTAGTGAAAGCCCAATCAGTGCAAGAGACCCCTAACGTTTTTTACGGGACTGTGGGTTTGGCCCCTCTGTTCAACAAGGGTGTTGGAGCATCTTTCTCAGCCAACTACGACCGATACCTGCTTAAATGGTTAAGCGTAGGGGCGACAGTTCAGTTCGATATGCACAATCAATTCCCAAGCTATGCCAATACGATGGATTGGCAGAGAACTCCACAAAGGGTGACAGAGTTGATAGAGAGTCAGGATGTTAAGAACCCTGATTTTACAGGATGGAAACGCGCCAATATATTTTCGCTCTTTGTAAACCTAAGGTTTGCACCACTCAACACAAAGCACAGCCTACTAACCATTGGTGGCGGTATAGGGATGCGATTTTCCACGGGCTTATCCTATAACGTGATGTACCACAATTCTGGCTTCGACCAAAATTACTCGCAATCAGCCATGTGTTCCTTTGCCTATAATGTACAGATACAATATATGTATAAACTGCCAAAACGTTGGCTAGTTGGCGTGGAGTGCGAAATGTCGGGGCAAACTTCAGCCACCCCAACCGTATACAATTCAACATACTTCACTCCAGCAATTATTTTCGGTCGCCGTTTCTGATAATTCAAATTATTTAGACCAATTCTAAAGGCATTTCTTATGAAGAAATGCCTTTTTTTGATGAGAAAAATTAACTACCTTTGTGCTACTATATTTTAAAATCATAAAAAGATATGAGTGAAAAACAACGCGGAGCGATTTCGCAATTTATCGAACACCACTACCGCCACTTTAATTCCGCTGCCCTAATGGATGCAGCCAAAGGATACGAAACACATATTGCCCAGGGTGGCAAAATGATGATTACACTAGGAGGAGCCATGTCAACGGCTGAACTGGGTTTATCACTGGCCGAGATGATTCGCCAAGACAAAGTACACATCATAACCTGCACGGGGGCCAACCTCGAAGAGGACTTGATGAATTTGGTGGCCCATTCGCACTACAAACGTGTGCCAAACTATCGCGACTTGACACCTGCACAAGAGCGTGAACTGCTTGACAACCACATGAATCGTGTAACAGACACCTGCATCCCCGAAGAGGAAGCTTTCCGCCGTCTACAGGGACATATCAGCAAGATATGGAAAGATGCCGATGCCAAGGGCGAACGTTATCTCCCTCATGAATATATGTATAAGTTAATTCGTAGTGGTGTATTGGAACAATATTACGAGATTGACCCCAAAAACAGTTGGATGCTGGCCGCGTGCGAAAAAAACATACCTATCATCTGCCCAGGATGGGAAGATTCAACCATGGGTAACATATTCACCAGCTACGTTATCAAAGGCGAATGCAAAGCCTCAACCGTGAAAAGTGGTATTGAATATATGATTTACCTAACCGAGTGGTACCGAGCTAATTCAGCAGGTAAAGGGGTCGGGTTCTTCCAGATAGCAGGTGGTATCTCTGGCGACTTTCCAATTTGCTGTGTGCCAATGATGTACCAAGACCTTGGGTGGACTGAAGTTCCTTTTTGGGCCTACTTCTGCCAGATTTCCGACTCTACAACCTCATACGGTTCATATTCGGGAGCAGTGCCTAACGAAAAAATCACATGGGGCAAGCTCGATGCCGACACCCCTAAATTTATTGTTGAAAGCGATGCCACCATCGTAGCACCTCTTATCTTTGCCTGGGTACTTGGGTGGTAAAAATTTTTCAAATCTTAACACAGATTTTTTGGATACTATTTTTCTATGCCCTAGGCACGGGAGTTAGTTTTCTTATTGGAGGCATCATCCCAGGTAGCGTTATCGGGATGATGTCTCTTTTTGTAGCACTCTCCCTAGGTTGGTTAAAGCCAGAGAAGGTTCAAAAAGTGGCTCAGTGGCTCATCCGTTATATGGTGCTATTTTTTCTGCCACCCGCCATTGGCATCATAGCTGCTTGGGACAGAGTTAGTGGCGATATTTTGGCAATTGGAGTGGCCATGGTAGTCAGTACCACTTTGGTTATTGTCAGCGTAGCATGGACTCAGGAATTTTTTGAAAAGCATAGAAAATAATAATTAACACAATGATTACAAAATTAGAACAATTGACAGAAGCTGTCAAACTACGCCATCGCAGGCGGTTAGTGGTGGCATACGCACAAGATGCTCACACACTTTGTGCGGTAAACGAAGCCGTGCAAATGGGCATAATCGAGGCGATTCTGATTGGCAATCGCAAAGAGATTAAGACCGTAGCCGATGAAAATAATATTGACTTAGAACCTTTTATGATTCGCGAAGAGACTTCTGATACAGCCTGTGTGGCACACGCGGTGTCGATGGTACGCAACGGGCAGGCCGATATTTTAATGAAGGGGCTGGTTAGTACCGATAAATATATGCGCGGTATTCTTAGCAAAGAGAACGGATTGGTACCACCTAAAGCCACGCTTAGCCATGTGGCTGTTTTGGAGATACCTTCGTACCATAAACTACTTGTAATAACCGATGTAGCAGTTATACCTACACCTGAGCTTAGTCAAAAAATTGCTATGGTAAAGTACGTGGGTACAGTGGCCAAAACCTTAGGTATCCAGGTGCCTAGAATTGCAATGATTACACCCACCGAACAGGTATTGCCTGGGATTCAATCATGTTTTGATGCGGCTGTTATTGCCAAGATGAGCGAACGTGGACAGTTCCCTGGTTTGATTGTCGATGGCCCTTTGGCCTTGGACGTGGCTATAGACCCAGAAACAGTAAAAGTAAAACGACTAACCTCGGCCGTAGGTGGCGATGCCGACTGTTTGGTGTTTCCAAACTTGGAGGCAGCGAATGTGTTTTTCAAGACAGCAACCAAGATGATGGGGGCCAAACTAGCCGCCATGGTTGTCGGTACCAACTCCCCTTGTGTATTGACCTCGCGCGGTGACAGCCAACAAAGTAAACTATACTCAATTGCCTTGGCCGCACTATCGGTCAAATAGAGTAGACATTAAAAACAAATAACAGAGGCCCAACCTAAAAATGTTGGGCCTCTGTTATTGTGGAGCCACAAGCCAGATTCGAACTGGCGACCTTTTCGTTACGAATGAAATGCTCTACCGACTGAGCTATTGTGGCAATTATTTGATTTTAAGGGTAATAATCCTTTATCTCGGTAATTAATGTATCAAAAGAACTTCGCAGAGCCTCAATGGCCTCTCTAATTTTCCAACTCTCTCGCCCTTGGTCCGTGTAGTTTGAAATCGTACGCAATTGCAAAAAATCAACTCCACAACACTGTGCAGCCTTAAAAAACGCTGCCCCCTCCATGGTCTCAATCTGAGCACTACCTCTACTAATAATAGGTGTGCAAGCAGTATTAACACTAATAGCCGAGACTGACGTTAAAGAAAATTTAGTAGCCAAAGGACACTTCAAAATTTCACTCTCAAAAGGTTCAAACCTATCCCCACGCCAAGCTCCTAAATCACCTTGATAATCTGTGGCTACCAAAACCGATTCGCAAAGGTATAAATTTTTTGTTAATCCACCAGCAATTCCAACCTGAATTGCTAATTTTGGCGAAAAATTTATCAATCGTTCAGTCACCACTCTGGCTGTACTACCAGCCCCAATACCAGTCACACAAGTCTCAAATTCCAACCCTTCAAATGGTTGGAGTTCCATGGCTGTAGCTGCCAAAATAAGAATATCTTTCATGCTGACAAAGGTACAAAAAATATCTACATGACAGAATTTGTCAGAATTTGGCAGGCCAAGGGAGTTTGGCACAAAGATTGTAGATAAGGCAGACAAAGAAATTAATTAAAAAACAATACAACAATGGCAAAAATTATTGGAATCGACCTTGGTACAACCAACTCTTGCGTCTCTGTAATGGAGGGTAACGACCCTGTGGTTATACCTTCAGCAGAGGGACAACGTACCACCCCTTCGATAGTAGCCTTCACAAAAGAAGGTGAGCGTAAAGTGGGAGAACCTGCTAAACGTCAAGCAATTACTAATCCTGAAAACACTATTTTTTCAATTAAACGTTTTATGGGTGAAAGTTTTGAACAGGTAAGCAAAGAGATTGCACGCGTACCATATAAAGTGGTGCGAAGCGCAAATGATACACCTGTAATCGAAATTGTAGATAAGAAATATACACCACAAGAGATATCGGCAATGATTCTTCAGAAGATGAAAAAGACAGCCGAGGATTACTTGGGCCAGTCAGTACATGAGGCTGTTATTACCGTGCCTGCTTATTTCTCAGACTCTCAGCGTCAAGCTACAAAAGAAGCAGGTGAGATTGCAGGACTAAAAGTTCGTCGTATCATCAACGAGCCTACAGCAGCGGCTTTGGCCTATGGTTTGGACCGCGCTAATAAGGATGAAAAGATTGCAGTCTTTGACCTTGGTGGTGGTACATTCGATATCTCTATTTTGGAGTTAGGTGATGGCGTCTTTGAGGTAAAATCAACTAATGGTGATACACACTTGGGTGGTGATGACTTCGACCACGTTATTATTGACTTCTTGGCTGAGGAGTTTAAAAGTCAACACAACGTTGACCTACGCCGCGACCCAATGGCATTACAACGTTTGAAAGAGGCTGCCGAAAAAGCTAAAATTGAGCTTTCGTCTGCAACACAGACAGAAATCAACCTGCCTTATATTATGCCTATCGACGGCATACCTCAGCACTTAGTAGTTAGCCTTACACGTGCCAAGTTTGAGCAACTAGCCGACCGCTTGATACAATCTACCATTGAGCCATGCCGTAAAGCCTTGGCTGATGCAGGTCTTCAGGCCTCTCAAGTTGACGAGGTGATTTTGGTTGGTGGTTCAACCCGTATGCCCGCTATCCAGGCTGTAGTTGAAAAGTTCTTTGGCAAGGTGCCTAACCGTAGTGTTAACCCAGACGAAGTAGTAGCCATTGGTGCTGCAATTCAAGGTGGTGTGCTCACTGGCGAAGTTAAAGATGTGTTACTGCTAGACGTAACCCCTCTATCGCTGGGTATAGAAACCATGGGTGGAGTAATGACCAAACTTATCGAGTCTAACACCACTATACCAACCAAGAAGAGCGAGACATTCTCAACGGCCAGCGACAACCAGCCTTCGGTACAGATTCATGTTATTCAAGGTGAGCGTCCATTGGCCTCACAGAACAAATCATTGGGTCAGTTCCACTTGGACGGTATTCCAATGGCTCCGCGTGGTGTACCTCAGATTGAAGTTACATTCGATATTGACGCCAACGGCATCCTCCACGTTTCGGCCAAAGATAAGGGTACAGGTAAAGAGCAATCCATACGTATCGAAGCTAGTTCAGGTTTAACTGAAGCCGAAATCGAGCGTATGCGTACAGAAGCTCGTGCCAACGAAGCTACCGACCGTGCCGAAAAAGAGCGTATTGACAAGCTAAACCAAGCCGATGCGTTGATTTTTAGCACCGAGAAACAGCTCAAAGAGTATGGTGATAAAATTTCTGCAGACAAAAAAGCTACTATAGAGACTGCATTAGCTGGCTTGAAAGATGCTCATAAGTCACAAAACCTAGCCGATATAGACAACTTTACAGATGCCATGACCAAGGCTTGGGAAGCTGCCTCACAAGATATGCAAGGCTCGGCCTCGGCTTCTGCTGGACCTGGGGCAGGTTCTCAGCAACAACAACAAGCCAAGCAAGAATCTACCCAACAGGGCAATCAAGAACCACAGGATGTGGAGTTTGAAGAGGTCAAATAAAACCGACTCAATAACGTTTTGAAGAAGCAATGCCGCACTTTTTTGAGTGTGGCATTGCTTTTTTTACTACCTTTGTTCGCATGATTATAGTCATTGTCCTTATGTCGTTAGCGGTAATAGGCTTACTGCTTGATGCTTATATTTATTATCGTACCCTTCGCCATGCAAGCTCATGCCGATGGTTATCTTTATGATGAGCTTTTTACCAAAACTGATTTTCGCCCTCTTTTCGATAATTGAACTGCTTGTCAGCAAAATTTTCAAACGTTCTATGCACTGGCTTCTCTACTGTGGTCTACTGCTTGGATTATCTTTATTGGGAGTCATGATGTGGGGAGTAAGTATAACTCGCAATAACATAAAAATAAGCCAAGTAGATATTATTTCAAAAGAACTACCTGAATCTTTTAATGGCTTCAAGATTGCATTTTTCTCGGATGTTCACCTAGGCAATTTAGGGGGTAACCAAGCTTTTTTAAACCAATTAGTCGATAAAATCAACAGTCTTGATGCCGATATAGTCTTTCAAGGTGGCGACTTTGTAAATGCCCACAGTAGCGAATTTACGCCCTTAATAAAGGCTATTTTTGAAAGAATCACCTCACCAGTGTACTCTGTATTAGGTAACCACGATTTAGGTATCTATATCAATAACCTCACACCAGAAAAGGAGAGAGCCTCGCTCGAACAAGTTATCGCCCTACAAAAGCAGATGGGATGGCAAGTACTAATTGACCAACAGCTCTGGCTACACCGTAATGGAGATAGTATTTCGCTAGCAGGACTCAACTATCCAAAAAGCAAAACTAGGTATCAGCCAACAACCCATTGACCCCAAGGCCTTTGTACAGACCATGGCCAATGTCCCTGATTCGGCCTTCTCCATTGTCATTTCGCATACCCCGTCAATGTGGGATTTTGTCCCAAAGGCTGTCTCGCAGGTTAATCTTATGATTTCGGGACACGTACATAGCGGTCAGGTCAAAGTCTGTGGTCACTCTCCAGCAAGTTATCTATATCCATTATGGTCGGGGCTTTATCTGGACCGCGGTCGTTACCTGTATGTCAACGATGGCATTGGTTATGTAGCTTTCCCCATGCGTATTGGCGCAAACCCAGAAATCACACTATTTACCCTTAAACGAAAAAGTTAATGAGTCAACTTCTATTCCCCATCCATTCCCGTCAAGGTAAAAAACACCCCACGTGGAGCTATGAGGCGGTAATATATGAATTCAACGTTCGCCAATTTACTCCCCAAGGTACCTTTGATGCCGCTCAGAAACACCTACCTCGCCTGCGCGCTATGGGGATTGATATTTTATGGATGATGCCCATTTTCCCTATCGGTGAACTCAGACGTAAAGGCTCTTTAGGTAGCTACTATTCGATAAAGGATTACACAGCCGTCAACCACGAATTTGGAACAATGGAGGACTTTATCGCCTTTATTGACCACGCCCACTCCCTGGGAATGTATGTGATTCTGGATTGGGTGGCCAACCACACCTCAAGAGATGCAGTTTGGACCACGAATAAAAATTGGTATGAGTGGGATAGTACAAAAAACGAAATTGCCACTCCATTCGATTGGAGCGACACCGCAAAACTAGATTATTCAAACCCTCAGATGCGCCATGCAATGGTAGAGGCCATGATTTTTTGGCTTACCAAGGCTCATATTGATGGTTTTAGGATGGACATGGCTATGTTGGTCCCTACGGAATTTTGGGAGTGGGCCACTCCTCAATTAGAGGATGTGCGCGCTGACCTATTTATGTTGGCCGAGGCCGAGGGGGTTGAATTTCACCACCGCGCCTTTGATGCCACCTACGGTTGGCAGATGCACCATCTACTCAACGATATAGCACAAGGCAAATGTAATGCCCACTCACTTAGGGCTATGATTAGCCACAAGGCATGGGAATATGGAGCTGAACCATTACAGATGCAATTCACCTCGAACCATGATGAAAACAGCTGGAACGGAACAGAATACGAACGTATGGGAGATGCTGCACTTCAAATGACTGCTCTAACCTTTATATTACACGGCATGCCAATGATTTACAGCGGTCAAGAGACAGCTCTAAATCGTCGATTACAGTTTTTTGATAAGGATTGCATCGAATGGCAGTTTGGACAAGATGTAGAACTGTTATACTCTAAGTTATGCGCCTTAAAGCACTCTCATCCAGCCCTTGGTGGTGGAGCAGGTGGAGCTGATATAGTTTCGATGGATTGTGTTGAAGATTGGCGTGTGGTTGGGCTAAAACGAAAAATAGGAGATAGGGTAGTCATGGGGGTATTCAACTTCTCGAATTCGGGTGTTGACACCCACTTTAGTGACGAAGATTTCAACGGACAATACAACGATTTAACTTCGACTCAAACAGCCCATCTCCAGAGTGATAAGCTCTTTTGGTTACCTGCCCATGGGTGGTATATATATTATAAGTAACGCTCTGCGGGAAATTATCATTTTGGTAATTTAATATTTTTATATACCTTTGATGACATTTATATAGCTGTTATATGCACACAATATTAACTTTTTCAGACCTTTTATCTCGCTCCACAGAGTTATTCGCAGAGCGTGATGCTTTTAGGTATCGCTATTTAAAAGGTTATAAATCTATAAGTTACAAAGACTTTGAAGCTGATGTACTTGCCCTGTCATCGTGGCTAAAGGTAAACGGTTTGTCATCAAATCATATCGCTGTAGTTGGTGAGAATAGTTACCATTGGGTAGTCGTTTACATGGCCACTGTGGTTAGCGGAGGTACGATAGTGCCAGTTGACAAAGAACTTTCAACAGTGGAGATGGCCAATGTTATAACACAAAGTGAAGCCAAGGCTCTATTTTGTTCTGAAGATTATCTTGAAGTGGCTGATGAACTTAAGCAGACCTTCGATATACCATTCTATGCTATTAACTGTGACCAATGCGACCAATATACACCCCTGAGCGACTTATTAGTTCAAGGCACATCTCTCTATGTCAAAGACCCATCTTTGGCTCGTGGTGAAAAATGGCCACAAGATGTGGCTTCAATTGTATTCACCTCTGGAACCACTGGTTTTAGTAAAGGTGTAATGCTTACACGCGAGAATCTGATTTCTAACGTGCTCTCGTCCGATGAATTTATACAGCTCGGTGATTGTGTCCTTTCCGTCTTGCCCATGAGTCATACGTATGAATTTACACTTGATATTCTGTTTTCAATATACCAAGGGAGGACTATTGCAATCAATAATTCAATCAAAAATTTTGCACAAAATATCAAACTTTTTGCCCCCACTGATATGTTACTTGTACCGCTTGTTGCCGTTGGCATATACAACAATATATGGAACGGCATCAGAGCGCAAGGCAAAGAGAAACTCGTGCGTACGATGATTGTGGTGAGTAATACACTACGGATTTTGGGTATAGACCTCCGACGAAAGTTATTCAAATCTATTTTGGATGCCTTGGGCGGTCGCCTAAATGCCCTTTTTGTTGGCGGTGCTCCCGTCGAGCCTTCGTTGGTCAAGGGATTTGGTGATTTGGGTATTCAAGTCAACATCGGATACGGAATCACAGAATGTTCACCATTGGTAAATGGTAATATAACAGGAAAACCCAAGTATTCAGATACTTGTGGTGTCTCTATGCCTCATGTAGAAATCAGAATCAACCAACCAAACGAAAAAGGGGAGGGTGAGATTGAAGTGCGCGGCAAGAGTGTAATGGTGGGCTATTATAAAAATGAAGCAGCTACAAAAAAAGCCTTTCATGATGGTTGGTTCCGTACAGGCGATATCGGACGTGTGGACAAGCGTGGTAACTTACACATTACAGGCAGACTTAAGAATCTGATTGTACTCAAAAACGGTAAAAACGTCTACCCCGAAGAGCTGGAGAGCATTATCGAAAAAATCACCCCAGTAAAAGAAGTTGTTGTCGGAGCATCTGGTAATGGGGCTAGTGAAGAACTTTTTATTCGTGCCGACATTTTTATCGACCCCGAAACCGAACTCTCAAAGCAAGCCTCACAAGATAAAATCAGAAAAGAGATAGAGCAACTCAATAATAATTTGCCATATTATAAACGTATTGCCGCAGTGACTTTCCGCGACAAAGAATTCGCAAAAACAACAACTAAGAAAATTAAACGTTTCTAAAGAAGAACAAAATAGAGAAATATTATTTTAACACAAAAAAAGATATGTTAGAAAAAGTAATTCAGCTAATGGCAAGGGTGTATAAGATAGACCCTTCGACTATAACTCGTAGCACAGATTTTCAAAAAGACCTAAAGTTGGACTCCATGAGCCTTGTACAGTCAGTTATCGAAATTGAAGACGAGTATGGCATCGAAATACCTGAACGAAAACTTTTCAAGATGAAAACCGTAGGCGACTTGGTGGACTACCTTGATAAAATTTTCCCAAAGGGGGCTAAAGTCCTAGCTTAGAACCATTACCTCGGAGAAATTCGGCCGCTGACATAGCCCTCTTACCCGAAAGTTGCAAAGTGTCTATGTAGAGCCACCCATCCGCGCAACTTACTCTAAGTTGCTCATTATCAATATTTTCAAATACGCCACAACTATTAGTTTGTGGTGTGTTTTTATTGTCGGGGTGGCACTCAAAAATTTTGATTGTTGTGCCTGCCAACTCGCACCACGCAGCTGGATATGGAGCCAACCCTCTTATCTTATTGTAGACCTGGGTAAGTGGTTGGTCAAAAAATATTCGACAGTCGTCCTTAAAAATTTTAGGAGCAGGGGAGCTAACCATCATCGTTTGCGGTGTCAAGACAACACAACCACTGACTATTTTATCGATGGTCTTTATAACCAACTCTGCACCCACTGCCATTAAACGGTCATGCAGTGCCCCTGCATTATCTGTTTCCGAAATCTCAACCTCCGTAGAATCTATAATCTCGCCTGAATCTATATTATGATCAAGGAAAAAAGTGGTTACCCCAGTTTTACTGTCACCATTAATTATCGCCCAGTTAATTGGCGCAGCACCACGATAAGCAGGCAAGAGCGAAGCATGTAAGTTAAAGGTCCCCAAAGGCGGCATTGACCATATCACCTCGGGTAGCATCCTGAACGCTACTACAATAGCCAAGTCAGCCCTTAAGGCACGAAACTCTTCAACCCACTGCTCATTCTTGAGTTTTTCGGGCTGAAGTACATGGAGCCCATTCTCTAAGGCATATTTCTTAACCGCACTCTGCTGCATTTGCAAACCACGCCCAGCCTGCCTATCCGGAACAGTGACAACTCCAACAACATTATATCCGCACTCCAAAATTTTAGCTAAAGATGCTGCTGCAAATTCTGGAGTTCCCATAAACACTATACGTAAATCATGTGAATTCATAAATAGTAGTAGTTACATTTGTAATATATTTATTATTTTACTTTTGTAAATATACCTAATTTATGCCCCATATCTCGCTCCTTTGATTCTAAGTATTTGATATTATATTTATTAGGTTCGATTACAATTGGCACATTTTCCACAATCTTAAGGCCATATCCCTCTAGACCAACACGCTTAGATGGATTATTTGTCATTAGACGAATTTTACGGACCCCTATTTCGCGGAGGATACTAGCACCAACACCGTAATCTCTCTCGTCAGCTTTAAAGCCTAATTTTACATTCGCTTCCACAGTATCTAACCCCTCTTCCTGCAATTTGTAGGCCTTCATTTTATTGAAAAATCCTATCCCACGCCCCTCTTGAGAAAGGTAGACCACAGCACCTGCACCAGCTTGTTGAATCATTTGCATCGAACGGTGAAGCTGCTCGCCACAATCACATCTGCAAGAGCCAAAGACATCCCCCGTCAAGCACGAAGAGTGTACCCTAACTAACACACTATCATCATATTCCCAAGAACCCTTAATTAGAACTAAGTGCTCCAGACCATTACTTTTCTGAATAAAAGGTATAAGCTCAAATTCACCGTATTCAGTTGGCAACTTAACTTTCTCACCAGCAATCAATAGGGACTCTTGCTGTAAACGATAAGCGATTAAATCTGCTATCGAAATAATATGCAAATCAAATTTTTGTGCAATTTTAATCAACTCAGGCAGACGGGCCATAGTACCGTCCTCATTCATTATCTCAATCAAGGCTCCAGCTGGCTCTAAATCAGCCAGACGAGCCAAGTCAACCGCAGCCTCGGTATGCCCAGCACGACGCAAAACACCACGATTTTGAGCCCTTAACGGGAAGATATGGCCAGGACGACCAAGGTCAGAGGGAGAGGTGGTAGGCAAGGCTAAAGCTCGAATAGTTTTAGCCCTATCAGCAGCGGAAACCCCTGTTGAACAACCATTGCCCAACAAATCAACCGACACTGTAAATGGTGTCCCCAAAAGCGATGTGTTGTCTCCCACCATCATATCCATCTGTAACTCTCCACAACGCTCCATTGTGAGAGGCGTACATAACACACCACGCCCGTTATGCAGCATAAAATTAACCATCTCAGGAGTGATTTTTTCCGCTGCACAGACAAAATCACCCTCATTTTCACGGTCCTCATCGTCAACCACAATTATTATCTTGCCCTGACGAATATCTTCGACAGCCTGCTCAATCGTACTTAAAATCTTTGTCATCTTTTATTTAATTTACTCTTTATATATGTTACAACTTGTTTATATTTAGCCAAATAGGCATCAGTATTAAATAGGGCAGAGTCGTTAGCCGACTTGTAAGTTAGAAATATTGCTATAGGAAATAATATAAAACTCGACATCCAAACACCAACAAATGCAGGGAAAGCACCATCGTTGACAAATTTTTCGCCAGTTATAGTAATAATATAGTATATCACAAAGAAAATAACCGACACCACAATAGGCATCCCGATACCCCCTTTTCTAATAATAGCTCCCAAAGGGGCCCCGATAAGGAAAAAAATCATAATTGAAAAAGGGAGCACTAATTTGCGCTGAAACTCAATTTGTGCAGAATACAACAATGAAGAGGTGTAACGCGTATATTCGGATTCAGAAACTACATAGTTTTTGGCATCACCAGCCACATTGGTAGCCTTTAAAAACACATTATTACGCATATCAACTCCCATTGTATCAATAGTTTTAACTATATTATCTTGCTTGGCAAAACTGGGTATAGAGTCTAAATCATAACCACCAAAACGCTTATAGAGATAGTTTTTGATAATATTGTTCGAGAACCTAGTTATAAGTGAATCCTGTACATAACCCAGAGAATCAATGGTATACGATAATTGAGATATGTTTTTGGTTTGACTTTGCGAATTAAATGCAGCCATATCACCTCTCTCAAAAGCAAACCCAGACAAAGGCATCAACATATCCTGCCGCGAGAAAATATGGTGGGTTAAGGTATCCTGAGTATACCACTGATAATCTCGGTTTTTCTCATAAATTTGACCATTAAATAGCTTAACTACTAAGTATTTACGATCATCAGATATACGTATATAACCAGAGTCTGCCACAATAGTTTGCATCTTATCATTTTTGGCATTACTGTATATCAAAACTTCGTTAAGTCGATTAGTCTCAGGGTCTTGACGGCCAACACGGATACTCATATCGGGTATACCATTAAAGAAAATACCATCTTGAAACTTCAACTCCTGTTTTTGCTTGGAAATGTCACTACGCAATGAGAACATCTGCTTCCATGAATACGGGGTTAAATTGTTGATAACAAAGAAACTACCAATGCATACCACCACCATCAATATTATTAAAGGCCTCATAATCCTTGGCAGTGAAATTCCAGCTGCCTTGAGTGCAAGCAATTCATTGTTTTCGCCCAAATTACCCATCGTCATAATGGAAGCGAGCAGGGTAGCTAATGGCAAACCCATAGGAATCAACGTCATTAGTGCATACATCACTAACTCAGCTATTATATTCATTGATAAGCCTTTACCTACTAATTCATCTATTCTCATCCACAAAAAGTGCATCAGAAGGATAAACATGACAATAAAAAACGTCAAGACCATAGGTCCAACATAGGCTTTTAATACAAATTTATATGTGGTCTTCACTAAAATTCAGCTGAAAATAACCAAAGGGGTCATACGTAAATAAAAAAAGTAACTCAGATTACAAAGTTACTATTTTTTTGCACACCCAATATATCTTTTTAATTTTTCGACCTGTTTGTTCCATACATTAATGCTTTCATGGTACTCATCAGAAGATGTAAAATCTGTAATAATCAACGAGATATCCCCAGTAAGTTCCTGACTAATTATTCTAAACTCAAAATAGTATTCCTTGTCATCGCCCCATTGCAATCGTACAAAAACATTCTCCTTGGAAGCCACCAAATGCGCCACAGAGGGGACTTTATTCCAAACGATAGCGAACTCCTTATTATCTTGTGTTTTAACATCATCAGCAAACCATTCTT
Source organism: Mucinivorans sp. (assembly GCA_036654415.1). Classification (GTDB taxonomy): domain Bacteria; phylum Bacteroidota; class Bacteroidia; order Bacteroidales; family Rikenellaceae; genus Mucinivorans. Next base: position 46,121 of record JAVVSB010000004.1, read on the forward strand.
TCAACCCCTCTGGAGTTGAAAAGGCCTTATACAGAGACGATTTAGATGTCCCAAAAGGATATTCCAAAGTCATTTTGTGCATCATTGGTCAGTGATTTAGAATTACATTGGCACAATGTAGGCAATTTTCACATAAATACCAAATAATCAACAAATAAATTCTGGTATTCAAATTTACTAAACATAATATATATTATAGTGATATGAATTCGTACAGAATCTAATTCAAACACATCTACAAAACTACTCTTTGACTGAGTATATCTCACAACTCATGTCATCATAAAAAACCATAACACGTTTGGTCTTTTTTAAATCACTATTAATCGCAGAGGAGGCACTGTTGGGCAATTCTGTAGTACGAGACTCCGAGGCATCAATTTCTACAGCAGAAGATTTACACTCGGCATCAGAAGAGGTATAGCTATTTTTAGAAGAAACAGTTGAAGGTTCAAAAGCTTTTAATGTTTTAACATCTGTAAATAGAGGCTCATTAATAACATTAACACTCTTATTATCAGTGAAATTTTCGTGTTTCACATCAGTAACTACTGAACTATTCACAAAATTAACGTCACCACTTCTATACATGGAGCCAAAACCATTAATCAACCAGTCTGGATTAACTTCAGGGAAACGTCGTAACATGCGAGCTACAAAATCAAAGTTAGGATTGTTACGACCGGACATAATATGCGAAATATTAGATGGTTGAACCTCCATTATCTCCGCAAATTTTACAGCTGTAAAATTTTGTGCATTCATAAATTCTAATAATCTCTCTTTCATCTGTACGCTAATACTTAAATTATTTACAAATATACACAAATTATAACACACACAAAATTATTTTTATTAATTAACTAATCATTACTAATCTTATAGTTTATATAATAATCATAAACAATTGATAATAAGTAAATTAATGCACTTAAGTATTTGATTATGTATTCATATATTCTAATTTATACTGGCTTATGTATATTCAACATGAATAATAACTATAAATACACGCATATAACTATCTCATATCTATGCATTTAATCTTAAATATGATGTCTGCTATATTCAGTATTACACATGTGACTATTGTTATTATTACATATGTATACGCTATAAATACTATAGGACACAAAAAAATGCCGTAACTTTATAAAAAGTTACGGCATTTTTTGTGTCAACGGACTACTCTATTTTTAAATTTTAAGTAATGTGGTTATTTGACGAAATTCCTCATCGGTCAGTTTTAGCTTAGCTTTAGTAAAATCAGCATCAGCCATTGTATTCAATGGCACAAGGTGAATGTGTGCATGAGGGACATCAAGTCCAAAAACCATTACCGCCACTCTTTTACAATTGATTTTAGATTTAATACTCGATGCAACTTTTTGAGCAAACTTCATAAGAGATGCCAATTCATCAGCATCTATATCGAATATGTAATCAACCTCATGCTTTGGCACTACTAAGACATGACCACGAACCAAAGGATTGATGTCCAGAAAAGCGATGTGCGCATCATCCTCAGCTATTTTATAACATGGGATATCTCCTTGAATAATTTTTGTAAATATTGAACTCATAATTCCATATATTTAGGTTTTAAAATTTCACTGTATATCACGGCTTTACGCAAATCAAAGTCAAAATCATCAACCTTAATTGGAATGATACTAACAGCAGCCTCGGACTCCCCCTGCTCCTGTGGTCTAAGGACACAAATAGACGGCTGAACAAAGTCATCAGCAGGTATGTCTTCATCGTTTATGACATCCTGATATTCAGAGGTATCACTACTCTGCTGCTCATAATTAGATGCAGGAACAGACCAAGGAAAAGGAAAATTTTCACCTGTAGGTTGTTGTGAACCCTCATCCTGGAGAATCTTTCGTAGGGCCGAACTTTTGGATTTGACTAATGCAATAACCCCGACCAACAGAATAATGATAATGAATGATGTCATAATTAACTAATTAATTAACGTTTTCGCTCTCTATACGTAATATTTTTTCAACGCCTTTTATTTGAGAAACCTTCTGCATAATAATTTTTAAATCATCATTTCCACGTACATAAAGGCTTATTTTGCCATCAAAAATTCCATCATGGCTATGAAATTCTATTTCACGAATATTGACATTCAACTCTCCAGAGATAACCTGAGCCAAATCCAACATAATCCCCATACGGTCTATTCCACGCAGTGAAAGAACTGTAAGATATGACATTACTTTCTCGCTTGACCACTGGGCTGGGACTATTGTATTGCCATGCTGTGCTGAGATTTTTACTGCCATGGGACATTTTTTCTTGTGCACAACAACCTGCCCATCCTCTTGTTTAAAACCGATAATAACATCACCAGGTATTGGACGGCAACATTCAGCAATGATAAAATCTGCTGAACCACTTGATTCACTCTTCTTTACAGCAGAATTTCCTCCTCCAAAACCGAAGGTATTGGTTAACTGAAGAGTCCAATATTTCATCAATTTTGAAGCCGAATTTTGTCGCAATATCTTATCTATACCATCAAGATTAATAATTTCGGCCCCCAACTTACTATAAAACTCATCTTTATTACCACAATTATAAGCTGGGAGGACCTTACGGAATACTCTGGCTTGCAGTGTAATACCCTCTTTTTTCATCTCAGCCTCAAATAGTTGCTGACCAGCTTTTATACAACTCTCTTTATCACGTTTGAGATACTGTTTGATATGTGTTTTGGCTTTGGCTGTGGTCACATGGCTTAGCCACACGGGCGAAGGAACCACACTAGGCGAGGTTAATATCTCTATTTGATCGCCAGCATTTATCTCTGTAAAAAGGGTGACCAATTTATTATTTATCTTAGCCCCCAGTGCGCTATTTCCAATCTTGGAGTGAACATCATATGCAAAATCTAACGCTGTAGCTCCTTTAGGCATAGTTCTTGAATCTCCAGCTGGAGTAAAAACCATTATTTCAGATACTTGTAGATTCATTTTGAAATTGTCCAAAAATTCTACCGCATCTTCAGCTGGATTATTTAACGCCTCACGTAATTTGCCCAACCATTGGTCGAGTTCAATATCATTATCGCGGTCACCATCTTCCAATTCACCTAACTCACCACTCTGCTTGGATTTGTAGGCCCAATGGGCAGCAAAACCACGCTCGGCAATGTCGTTCATTCGTGTGGAACGAATCTGCACCTCGGCCCACGTACCATCGGGGCCCATTACCGTACAGTGCAATGCCTCGTATCCATTAGCCTTGGGAGTATTGACCCAATCTCTAATTCTATCAGTTTTAGGCTTATAAATATCTGTTATCAAGGAGTATATATGCCAACACTGAGACTTCTCTGGAATTTGTTCAGAGGGGTTGAATATAATCCTTATGGCAAACAAATCATAGATGTCATCAAAGGTTATCCCCTTGAGTTTCATCTTTTTCCATATCGAATAGATTGACTTAACTCGACCCGAAATTTCAAATGAGATGCCGTTACTATGCAGTTTTTTGATTATAGGAGCATTAAATCTTTCGATAAAAGCTGTACGTTGAGCATTAGTTTGAGCCAATTTTTCAGCAATTTCTGCATATTCATCTGGGAAACGATATTTCAAAGAGAGCTCTTCCAGCTCTATTTTGATATTATACAGTCCCAAACGGTGAGCCAGAGGTGCAAACAGATAGATAGTCTCGCTGGCTATTTTCATCTGTTTATGTTGCGGCATCGACCCCAATGTGCGCATATTATGTAGACGGTCGGCTATCTTAATGATAATCACTCTAATATCATCAGACAAAGTGAGCAACATCTTTTTAAAGTTCTCTGCTTGTTCTGAACTTTCCTTATCAAAAACACCAGAAAGTTTAGTAAGCCCATCAACCATCGAGGATATTTTGGTTCCAAAACGATGTTCAATATCCTCAAGCGTATATTCGGTATCTTCCACCACGTCATGCAACAGAGCAGTGACCACCGATTTGACACCAAGTCCTATTTCAGAGACTAAAATTTTTGCAACAGACAAAGGATGAGTTATATATGGCTCTCCTGATTTGCGTTTAACACCCTTATGAGCATCACGCGCAAAAACAAAAGCGGAACGAACTAATGCAATATCTTCATCAGATTTACAAACGCCCTTACAACTTTCCAACAACTCCTCAAAGAGTTGCTCAACTAACTCATCGTCCTTGTTCATAAATTATTTAGAGCTTATCTTTAATTGCTTGACGTACAAGTGCTTCTAATTCAGCTGATAACTTCTCGTCTTTCACCAACAGCTCTTTGACTGATTCGCGTCCTTGCCCCAATTTAACGTCTCCGTAAGAAAACCAGGAACCACTTTTCTTAATGATATTATTTTCGACACCAAGGTCAATAATCTCACCTATTTTAGAGATACCTTCACCGTAAACAATATCAAACTCAGCACGCTTAAAAGGAGGTGCCATCTTGTTTTTGACAATCTTCACCTTAGTACGACTTCCAGTTTGGTCATCACCATCCTTGATGCTACTTCCCTTACGCACATCGACACGAATTGATGCATAAAACTTAAGCGCATTACCGCCAGTTGTAGTTTCAGGGTTACCAAAAACAACCCCAATTTTATCACGCAACTGATTAATAAACACACAAGTAGTCTTAGTCTTACTGATGTTAGATGTTAATTTTCGTAAGGCCTGCGACATTAGACGTGCGTGCAAGCCCATTTTAGACTCACCCATCTCGCCCTCAATTTCGGCCTTAGGTGTAAGTGCCGCCACAGAGTCGATAACAACAATATCAATGGCACCACTACGAATCAAATGGTCCGTAATCTCAAGTGCTTGTTCCCCATTATCGGGCTGCGAAATCAAAAGGTTTTCAATATCAACCCCCAACGCCTGAGCATAGCTACTATCAAAAGCATGCTCAGCATCGATAAAAGCCGCAATACCTCCCAACTTTTGAGCCTCGGCAATGGCATGGATTGCCAGTGTAGTTTTTCCAGATGATTCTGGACCAAAAATTTCAATTATACGGCCCCTAGGGTAACCTCCCACACCAAGAGCTACATCAATAGCTATTGAACCTGAGGGTATTACTGCCACATCTTCGACTGGGCGGTCGCTCATGCGCATAATAGTCCCTTTGCCGAAATCCTTCTCTAATTTGTCCATAGCAGCCTGCAAAACCTTTAATTTTTCAGGTGGTATGGCTATTTTCTTTTTGGCCTCTGGCTTTACTTCTTCTGACATCTTATCTTTATTTATATGAATTAACTATTTGATTGAAATGATCTTTGGTATCGACCTTGGTAAATATTTTCTCGACAACACCACTATTATCAATAATAAATGTTGTCCGCAAAATGCCCATATATTCACGCCCCATAAACTTTTTAAGGGCCCACACACCGTACATATCAGCAATTTGATGGTCAGTATCAACAATGAGCCTAAAAGGCAACTCATTTTTAGCAATAAATTTTTGATGCGATGATTCGCTGTCACCACTCACACCAACGACCACAAAACCCATTTTAAGGAGCTCCTCGTAGCCGTCACGCAACGAACATGCCTCAGCTGTGCAACCCGACGTGTTGTCCTTGGGATAAAAATAGAGTATCACCTTATGGCCATGAGCCAGCAAAGAGGCTATCGATAGATGCTCTCCAAGATTATCTTTTGCGCTAAAATCAGGCGCTAAATCTTTTACATTTATCATTTTAATGGCGAATCTGGCTCCTTAGCCATGTGTTTATAATACAATCTATCAAGTAATGAAGGGGCAAAAAACTTTAACCACCTAGTGGCCTTACCATCGAAATCCATCAACATCGTACGTCTCTTTTTTGTTATACCGCTGATGATTTTATGAGCTACCTCTCCAGAGGTCATCATACGCCCCTCAGCACGAGGAGAAACTCCCTGAGCCGAACCATCGGCCATAAGTGCTGCACAACGAACATTACTCTCTGTAAAACCAGGAGCAACAACCATAACATGGACACCTTTATATAAATTCTCAATACGAATGGTCTCAAGAAAACCAATCATAGCATACTTACTGGCCGAATACCCCGTACGCGCTGGCAATCCATGAAAGCCAGCCACCGAAGATACTCCAACAATGGTCCCTTTGGACTTTTGGATATAAGGCAGCGCGTATTTTGTACAATGAACAGCCCCCCAAAAATTCACATCCATTAATTTGTGTAAGACCTCCAACGAGACATCGTCAAAGAGTGCACGCATTGAAATACCCGCGTTATTTATCAATATATCAACTCCTCCAAAACGTTCAATAGCGGCCTCAATTAATTCTCGGCAATCGCCATCCTTAGAGACGTCGCACAACACAGATATAGAACCAACTAACTCTGTTTCAATTTCTTGCAACTTATCAAAGCTACGAGCACCCATAACTACATGGGCTCCTAAACCGTGAAATTCACGCGCCAAAGCCAGACCAATACCCGAAGAGGCTCCAGTGACAACTACTATTTTTCCTCTATAATCCATGCCCAAAGATACACAAAATTATTCTATTTCCAACGTCAATCCATCGTAAGAAAGTTCAACACCCTGGGGCAACTCTTTGATTAAATCTTCGTAGAGCCCCAATTGGTGAGAAATATGGGTCAAAAAAGCACGACATGGCTGCACCTGTCTAATTATTCCAAGAGCCTCATCAAGAGTAAAATGCGAAATATGGGGTTCGCGCCTGAGCGCATTAATTATCAACACATCTACGCCTTTAATCTTCTCTATCTCGCTGGGGGCAATGTAATTCATATCCGTAATATAACACATGGCTCCGATTCTAAAGCCCAGC